>UGGS01000002.1:350833-701666 GCA_900450595.1 [Flavobacterium] thermophilum | reverse complement strand
GTGTTTTTGGCCGGCAGCTCGTATGAAGGGCTCGGGCTGCCGGATTGCATCGACCAAGGAGAGAAAGCGGTCGGTGATGTGCTTGACTACTTGCGCCAAACGGAACAACACCAGCCGGCCGAGATGTACAGCCGCGCCCATTAGCGGGCCGCCTTGTACCGTTAGGCGGCCCGTGTATTCCGTTGTCCGGCCGCGCTGTTCCCTAGAACAAGGGGTGCCGCCGTTTCGGGAAGCTGGGCGGCGTTTTTAAGGGCTTTACGGGAAAACGGCCGCATAGTATAGCTGAGCTGTTTGCGCTTTACTTTTTGCAAGGATTATCGCAGTAGATGATCCTCTCTTTTTTTGTGTAAAAAAAAACGCCCCGTACACGGGGGCATTAAAGCAAAAAAGGCAGGCTGCATCGGGGAACAGCCTATTGCCGGCGAGGCAGCCGGCATCGTGACGCAAGGGCAGCGTCCGCTCACCTAGTGGCGGTAAGCGGCGCCAAGGCAGTCAGAGCATGTGTTGCCGTAGCACTCGTGCTGCTCGTCGATCGTTTTGCCGCATTGCGAGCACTTTTTCGGTGGCAGGTTTTTGAAAAATTCTAACACTTTCATCAACATTGTGATCCCCTCCGTTGTCTTGGTGATTTTATTGTATTATAACACAGATAAAAATGTCAATAGGTGTTTTAAAACAAAATCAACAAAGATGAAAAAAAGGCAGCCGTCGTGTATGATGAAGACAAAATGGGTGGAAGGAGAGGAAAGGAAATGAAAGTGACAGTCATCGGCTATTGGGGAGGGTTTCCCGCCGCCAACGAAGCGACATCCGCTTATTTGTTTGAGCATGACGGGTTTCGCATGCTTGTCGACTGCGGAAGCGGGGCGCTCGCCAAGCTGCAAAACTACACGGCTGTAGAAAACTTGGATGCGGTTGTCGTCTCCCACTATCACTATGATCATATCGCCGATATCGGCCCGCTCCAATATGCGCGCCTCATTCATAAAAATGTAGGGGCGGATTTGCCGGTGCTGCCGATTTACGGCCACCAAGAAGATGAGGCGGCCTTCGCCCGCCTGACGCATAGCGGCATTACGGAAGGGATTCCTTATGACCCGGCCAAGGTGCTTGCGGTCGGTCCGTTTTCGCTTTCATTTTTGAAAACAGTCCATCCGGTTCCGTGTTATGCGATGCGCATCACTGCCGGCGGCAACACGGTCGTGTACACGGCTGATTCGAGCTACATGCCGGAATTTATACCGTTTGCCAAAGGAGCTGACTTGCTCATTTGCGAGTGCAATTTTTACGCCGGACAAAACGCGGCGCCGGCCGGCCATATGACGAGCGAGGAAGCGGCGGCCATCGCCGAGGGGGCGGGCGTTGGTGAACTATGGTTGACGCACTTGCCGCACATTGGCAGGCACGAACAGCTCGTTGAAGAAGCGGAGCGGACGTTCCGCGGCGTTATTCGCCTCGCCCGCACCGGCTTAGTGTGGGCGCAGTAGCGAAAAGCAGCGAAAAAAAATGGCGAGGGAAGCGCTTTCGCTTGTCCTTCGCCGTTCTTTTTTTTATAATAAATTATAGTTCGAATTTTTTTACTTGAAAAATGAATGGTCATTCATTCATTTTTAAGGGGGAGATTGGATGAACTTAACGACGCGGTTGGCGCAAATCGCCAAACAACTACCGGACAAAGAAGCGTACGTGTTTATGGGGGAACGATGCACGTATCAACAATTGGACGCCGCGGTGTCGCGGTTTGCCGACGGATTGGCGCAGCTTGGCATTCGCCGGGGGGATCACATCGCCTTATTGCTTGGCAATTCGCCGCAATTTGTCATCGGCCTGTACGGGGCGCTGCGGCTCGGAGCGACCGTCATCCCGATCAATCCGATTTATACGCCGGAAGAAATTGGGTATATTTTGCTTAATGGCGACGTCAAAGCGGTAATCGGGCTCGATTTGCTCGCTCCGTTGTTTGTGGAGGCGAAGAAGCGGCTTCCGCTGCTCGAGCATGCGATCGTTTGTGAAACGCCGGAAGGGAAGGAGAAAGGTGTTTCGCTGTCGGAAGGGATGAAATCGTTTGCAGAAGTGTTGGCGGACGGCAGCCCGGACTTTACCGGACCTGAACTGGGTGATGACGATGTCGCCGTCATTTTGTATACATCCGGAACAACCGGCAAGCCGAAAGGGGCGATGCTCACTCATAAAAACATATACAGCAATGCGCAAGATACGGCTGATTATTTAGGCATCAATGAAAACGATCGCGTCATCGCCGCGTTGCCGATGTTTCATGTCTTTTGCTTGACCGTGGCGCTCAATGCCCCGCTGATGAACGGCGGAACGGTGCTCATCATGCCAAAGTTCAGCCCAGCAAAGTTGTTTCAGCTGGCCCGAGAGGAAAAGGCGACGATTTTTGCCGGCGTGCCGACGATGTACAATTTCCTTTATCAGTACGAAGGTGGAAGCGCGGACGATTTGCGGACGCTCCGCCTTTGCATCTCAGGAGGCGCTTCAATGCCGGTCGCTTTGCTTGAAAATTTTGAGAAAAAGTTCAACGTCATCATTTCAGAAGGATATGGGCTTTCGGAAGCGTCTCCTGTCACTTGCTTTAATCCTCTCGATCGGCCGCGCAAGCCCGGTTCGATCGGGACAAGCATTAAAAATGTTGAGAACAAGGTCGTCAATGAATACGGTGAAGAAGTGCCTGTCGGCGAAGTCGGTGAACTTGTTGTGCGCGGCCCGAACGTCATGAAAGGGTACTACAAAATGCCGGAAGAAACGGCGGCTGCCTTGCGCGATGGCTGGCTGCACACCGGCGATTTGGCGCGTATGGATGAGGAGGGCTATTTCTACATCGTCGACCGGAAAAAAGAGATGATCATCGTCGGCGGCTACAATGTATATCCGCGTGAGGTCGAGGAAGTGCTGTACAGTCATCCGGGCGTCGTCGAAGCCGCTGTGATCGGCGTGCCGGACCCGGATTACGGAGAGGCGGTGCGGGCGTTTGTGGTGAAGAAACAACCGGAGCTGGCCGAAGAGCAGCTGCTCGCCTACTGCCGTGAACGACTGGCGAAATATAAAGTGCCGAGTGAAATCCGCTTCCTCGATGAGTTGCCGAAAAATGCAACAGGAAAAATCTTGCGGCGGGCGTTAAAAGAGCAGCTCGCGTCTTCCCACGCTTGATGGTGCTGAATTTTCAGCACCTTTTCTTTTTTTTGAATAGTATATTGAAAACAAGTAGATAAATTTATATAATTTAACACATAAAAGTTTAAAAGGACTAAACTTCTCTACATAGGGGGATGGGATCATGGGCCAATCGATTCGGCGGTTCGCCGCGGTGTGTGCAGCCGGCTTTTTATTGCTTGGCGGCTGCGGCGGAGCGAAAGAAACGGCAACAAACAGCGAGGGAAGCGGCGGACAAGGCGGGAAGGAAAAAACATACCATATCGGCGTGACGCAAATTGTCGAGCATCCGTCGCTCGATGCGGCGCGCAAGGGATTCCAGCAGGCGTTAAAAGACAAAGGGCTGTCCGTTGAGTATGACGTGCAAATCGCCCAAGGCGACCAAAGCAACAACCAAACGATCGCCAATAATTTTGTTTCGGACGGCGTCGACTTGATTTTCGCCAACTCAACGCCAAGCGTGCAGGCGGCGCTCAATGCGACAAAAGACATTCCAATCGTGTTCACTTCGGTGACCGACCCGGTCGGCGCACAGCTTGTCCAATCGATGGAAAAGCCGGGCGGCAATGTGACGGGAACGACCGATACGCACCCGGAGGCCATTCCGAAAACGGTGCAGTTTATTGACAAATATATCAAAGGCAACCGTGTCGGCATGGTCTACAACGCCGGCGAACAAAACTCCGTCGCTCAAATCGAGCAGGTGAAAAAGGCGATGCAAGGAACCGATTTGCAAGTCGTTTCGGCGTCGGTATCGACCTCGGCTGAAGTGAAGCAGGCAACGGAATCGCTTGTCGGCAAAGTGGACTGCCTGTATATCATCACTGACAACACGGTGGTGTCCGCGTTGGAATCGGTCATTCAAGTGGCGAACGAGCATGACATTCCGCTGTTTGTCGGCGAGCTTGATTCTGTGAAGCGCGGCGGGTTTGCGGCGTATGGGTTCGACTATTATGACATCGGTTATGAAGCCGGGGAAATGGCGGCGCAAATTTTGCAGGACGGCAAAAAGCCGGCCGATCTGCCGGTTCAGTATCCGCAAAAATTGAAGCTTGTCATCAACAAAAAAGCCGCGCAAGAAATGGGGATTGAGCTCAATCCGGAATGGGATTCGATCGCTGAGTATATTGAATAAACGGCCGTCCCTCCTTCATTGAAGGAGGGATTTGTCACCAACAGGGGGGGTAGGCATGTCGGCAGCGATGTTTGGTTCGGTGGAAGCGGGGTTGATTTATGCGGTGATGGCGCTTGGCGTCTATTTGTCATTCCGCGTGCTGGATTTTCCGGATTTAACGGTTGACGGCAGCTTTGTCACCGGCGCTTCGGTCGCCGCGGTGCTCATCACAGGCGGAGCGGATCCGTTTGCTGCGTCGGCTGCAGCGCTTGCGGCCGGCTTTGCCGCCGGGGCGCTGACCGGGCTTTTGCATACGAAAGGGAAAATCAATCCGCTTTTATCCGGCATTTTAATGATGATTGCTTTATATTCCATCAATTTGCGCATCATGGGAAAGTCGAATGTACCGCTGTTGCAGCAAGAAACGGTCATCACGAAAATCACTGCCGCCTGGCGGCAATCCGGATTGGATGAGACGCTCAACAAGCTGTTTTCTTTCACCGGGTTTGCGCCGCGGACGTGGGCGGTGCTCGTTTCGATGGCCGTCGTCGCGCTCGTGGTGAAATGGCTGCTCGATTGGCTGTTGAAAACGGAAGTCGGAATCGCGCTGCGGGCGACCGGGGACAACAAACCGATGGTGGCCAGTTTTTCCGCCAACACTGACTGGTTGATCGTCTTCGGACTCGGGCTGTCGAATGCGTTGGTCGCTTTGTCTGGGGCGCTTGTTGCCCAGTATGGCGGATTCAGCGACGTCGGCATGGGAATCGGGATGATCGTCATCGGACTTGCGTCTGTCATCATCGGAGAGGCGCTGTTTGGCGCCCGTTCGGTTGCGCGAGCGACATGGGCGGTGATTGGCGGCGCCATTGTGTATCGGCTCATTTTGGCGCTTGCGCTGCGGGTTGAGTTTTTGGAGACGGGCGATGTAAAGTTGATCACGGCGGCGATTGTGATACTGGCGCTGATCGTCCCGAACGTGGCGGCGGCGCAAAAAGAAAAACAGAGGAAAAAACGGAAAGCAGCACAGCTTGAGAGGGGAGAGACGGTTGCTGGAGCTAAAACGAATTACAAAAGTATTTAACGAAGGAACTGCTGATGAAAAAGTCGCCTTGCGGGGGATTGATTTAACGCTGGCCCCCGGCGATTTTGTCACGGTCATCGGCAGCAACGGCGCCGGAAAGTCGACGTTGATGAATATCATTTCCGGCCGGCTGTCCCCTGATACGGGTGAAGTGTGGATCAACGGCCGCAACGTCACGGCGCTCAAAGAACATGCCCGCGCCCGCTACATCGGCCGCGTGTTTCAAGATCCGATGGCCGGCACCGCCCCCCATATGACGATCGAGGAAAATTTGGCGCTCGCTTACAACCGAACAAGACGGCGCACGCTGCGTCTTGGTGTAACAAGAGAAAAGCGAAAGTGGTTTCGGGAAACGCTGCAAACGCTCCATTTAGGGCTCGAAGACCGGCTCGCCGCTAAAGTCGGCCTTCTCTCCGGCGGGGAGCGGCAGGCGCTTTCACTGTTGATGGCCACATTCACAAAGCCGGATGTGCTCTTGCTTGATGAACATACCGCCGCCCTCGACCCGGCGCGGGCCGAGCTTGTCACCGAATTGACGAAGGAAATTGTCAGACAGCATCAGTTGACGACGCTGATGGTCACGCACAATATGGAGCAGGCGATTCGCCTTGGCAACCGGCTCATCATGATGGATGGAGGGCAAATTATTTTCACGGCCGAGGGAGAGGAAAAAGAAAAATTGACAGTCGAGCGGCTGTTGGAAGAGTTTCAGCGCATCCGCGGCAGCCGGTTTGCGAGCGACCGCGCTGTGCTCGGTTCATAAAACGAAACGAGGTGCCCCAACGTTGCGGGCGCCTCGTTTTCGGTGCAACGGAACGGGTCAAGCGGTTGGAAGCGGCTTGGTCGCCTTTTGATAGGCGGCTTGCAGCGCTTTCGTCACGTCCCCCGGTTCACCGTTTCCGATCAATGTTTCTTCTACTTGGACGATCGGGGTGATCGCCGAGGTGGTGCTCGTCAAAAACAGTTCATCGGCTTCGGCGAGACTGCTGACGGAAAACGCCTTTTCGATGAACGGAATGCCAAGTTCAGCGCAAAATTCCTTCACTTTGGTGCGGACGATGCCGTTTAAAATCCGCTCCGTCGTTGGGTGAGTATAGACGGTTTTGTGCTTGACAAGGAAAATGTTCGATGAACTTCCCTCGGTCACGACGCCGTCGCGGTGGAGAATCGCTTCAAACGCTCCGCGCTCGACGGCTTCTTGTTTTGCAAGTACGTTCGGCAGCAAGTTCAAGCTTTTAATGCAGCAGTACTCCCAGCGGACGTCTTTGGTCAAAATCGCGCGCACGCCGCGCGCCATTTCCTCCGTTTTTCGCGCCATCGGCTGAATGTAGGCGTACAAATTCGGCCGGTTTTCGGCCGGAAATGCATGGCTGCGCGGGAAGCTCCCCCGCGTCACTTGCAAATACAAAATGGCATCTTCGCGCACATCGTTCATGCGGCGCAGCTGCTCGAGCCGCTCAGCCAACTCTTCATGGCTGAACGGAACGGCGAGGCGAATGGCCGCCGCCGAGCGGTATAGGCGGTCTAGATGTTCATGGAGCCAGATGTACGTGCCGCTGTATAGACGAACGACTTCGTAGACGCCGTCGCCAAACTGCAAGCCGCGTTCTTCCATCGGATAGGCGACTTGTTCGGAACGAAGGAAGCCGCGTTCGGTCAAAACATATGCTTTTACGGTCATGGACGTGCACTCCTTTTCTTGTGACAAATCGATCGTCAATCAATTTGATTATATCATAGGGGAAAAAATTGTGATGGATGTTCGGGTTGCGAAACATCGTTCTTTTTTGCATAATGGAGCTATTAATCTAGCAAGACGGGGGGATGATCAGTGGAAACGACATGGGAAGCTGGCAAGATGGCGCCGTTTCGCCAAGGAGTGCAAGCGGGGGTGGCGATCGCCATTGGCTATACGCCGATTGCGCTCGCTTTTGGACTACTCGCCAAGACGACCGGGCTGACGCTTGGCGAAACGGTGCTGATGAGCCTTGTTGTCTTTGCCGGCGCTTCGCAATATATTGCCCTCAGTTTGATTGCCGCCGGCACCGGGGCGTTGGAAATCGTGTTGACGACGTTTATTTTAAATATTCGCCATTTTTTAATGTCCGCTTCCCTGAGCGAAAAAGCCGAGCCGGATGCATTTTGGAAAAAAGCGTTGTACGCCTTTGGCATCACCGATGAAACGTTTTCAGTGGCCGCGATGAAAGAGGGGACGGTCAACGCTTCGTATATGTTTGGATTGATTGCCATGGCGTACGGCAGCTGGGTGGTCAATTCCGGCATTGGGCATGCCGTAGGGGCGAGCCTGCCGGAAAGCCTGCAGGAAAGCATGTCGATCGCCTTGTACGCCATGTTTATCGGGCTGCTTGTGCCGGCGTTGAAAAAGCAACGGAAAATCGTATGGCTGGCGGGGCTGTCCGCTTTGTTTAATTCCATCGGCACGTTTGTTCTTCACTTGTCGAAAGGATGGTCGATCGTGTTGGCTACGTTGCTGTCGGCTGTCATCGTTCAATGGCTGGCGAAAGAAGGAGGAAACGGCGATGAATAGCACGATCGTCTGGATGATCATCGGCATGGGAGTCGTGACGTACTTGCCCCGCCTGCTGCCGTTTGTGCTGCTCGGCCGCATCCAGCTGCCGCCGTTTTGGCAAGGGGTGCTGAAAAACGTGCCGTATGCAGTGCTTGGGGCGCTCATTATTCCTGACGTTTTTTTCATCCAAGATGATGTTGTGTTCGGAGCCATTGGTTTTGCGGCGGCTGTCATCGCGGCTTGGTTCGGGGCCAATGTCATGGTCGTCGTTCTTGCCGCGGTTGCGGTCCTCAGTCTGTATTCGCTCGTCGTTTGAACGATGCTGTCTTTGGCAAGGGGGCAAAAGGCGCCGGATTTCCCTGGAACACACATCATCCAGCACAAACAGGTGTCCCGAGTGATCGGGACACCTGTTTGTTGCGGCGATATTACGGCAACTCATTCATAATGGTTTCATATACGTCATCGACGTGAAACCGCGAAGTCCCCATCCCGACCTGCTCAATGACGCGGCCATCGCGGTCAAGCAAGTACGCGAGCGCTGTATGCACAATCATCCCGTTGCCCGGGTCTCGGTATTGAAAATCGAAGGCGTCGGCTGTTTTTTTTGTTTCGTCCTCGCTGCCGCGCAAAAATACCCAGCCTTGCCCGTCGCCGGTTACGCCAAACGTGCGGGCATATGTTTGCAGCTTTTCTTTCGTGTCGCGGGCCGGATCAATCGTGATGGTGATAAATTCGACATCCCGCCCAAATACACCGGCGCTTTCCAGCCGGTCGCGCAGTTTCGCCATTTGCATTGTCGTATTCGGACAAATATCCGGACAGTTTGTATAAATAAACTCAACGAGCCGCACTTTCGGCGGCAAGTCGCCGAACGCATACGGACGCCCCCAGGCAGTTTCCATTGTGACATCGTGGGGAAGGCGCGCGGCAGATGGCTTATAAACGGTAAAGTAAAAGATGCCGGCGCCGATTCCGAACAGTACGAGGCACGCTGCTATCGTATACCACTTTCTCATTCCCATCACTCCTCTATTCATGATCATACCAAAAGTACGGATAGGAAAACGGTGTTGTTTACGAACAGTTTGTGTCTATTTTCCTAATTCAAAAAAAGTTTCAAAAAAAGCTTGCATTTTTTTCTTTCTGTTATATAATAAAACCGTAAATAAAAATAATGTATTATAACAAAGAGATGGGGGAAGGAAAAATGGCGTCATTTGCTGAACGTGTCCGACAATTAGAGGAAAGCTGGAAAAATGAAGAGCGCTGGAAAGGGATCGTCCGCCCGTACAGCGCCGAAGATGTCATTAAACTGCGCGGCTCGATCGATATTGAGCATACGCTCGCTCGGCGCGGCGCAGAAAAACTATGGAAACTGCTCCATACCGAAGACTATGTCCACGCGCTTGGTGCGTTGACGGGGAATCAGGCCGTGCAACAAGTGAAAGCCGGGTTGAAAGCCATTTATTTAAGCGGATGGCAGGTGGCAGCCGACGCCAACCTCGCCGGGCAAATGTATCCGGACCAAAGCTTGTATCCGTCCAACAGTGTTCCGCACGTCGTCAAACGCATTAATCAGGCGTTGCAGCGCGCTGATCAAATTCAATATTTGGAAGGTAGTGGAGACATCGACTACTTTGTTCCGATCGTGGCTGATGCCGAGGCGGGGTTCGGCGGCCAGCTGAACGTGTTTGAGCTCATGAAAGCGATGATCGAAGCGGGAGCGGCCGGTGTCCATTTTGAAGACCAGCTGTCATCGGAGAAAAAATGCGGACATTTGGGCGGAAAGGTGCTTTTGCCGACGCAAACGGCGGTGCGCAACTTGATCGCGGCGCGGCTTGCCGCCGATGTCATGGGCGTTCCGACCGTGCTCATCGCCCGCACGGACGCCAATGCGGCCGACTTGATTACGAGCGACATTGATCCGCGCGATCAACAGTTTATTACCGGTGAACGGACGCCGGAAGGATTTTACCGCACGCGTGCAGGGCTCGATCAGGCGATCGCCCGTGGACTTGCCTATGCGCCGTACGCCGACCTTATTTGGTGCGAAACGAGCGAACCGAATTTGGAAGAAGCGCGCCGGTTTGCGGAAGCCATTCACGAAAAATTCCCTGGCAAGCTGCTGGCGTACAACTGCTCACCGTCGTTCAACTGGAAGAAAAAATTGGACGATGAAACGATCGCCAAATTCCAGCAAGAGCTCGGCAAAATGGGGTACAAGTTCCAGTTCGTTACTCTGGCTGGATTCCACGCGCTCAACTACAGCATGTTTGAACTGGCGCGCGGCTACAAAGAACGCGGCATGGCTGCATACGCCGAACTGCAGCAAGCAGAATTTGCCGCTGAAAAATATGGCTACACTGCAACGCGCCATCAACGCGAAGTCGGCACCGGCTATTTTGATGAAGTCGCCCAAGTCATCTCCGGCGGTCAAGCATCCACCGTCGCCTTGAAAGGATCGACGGAAGAGGAGCAGTTTACGACCGCTTGACGGCGGCTATTGCCGTATATCGACGGAAGCCCGGTTTGACCGGGCTTTTTTTGCGTATAAAAGGAAAAAGCTGGCGCACTCTATAGACGGAGGGAGGCGATGAAATGGAAAAGAAAAAAGATAGTCTGCCGGAGCTAATCCCTGCCGAATTCCGCGTCAGCACCGATCTCCATTTTGAACAATCGTGGATGAACGAGGAAACGTATGCAGGCGATTCGGTCGGCGAACATACGGCGCTCGAGCAAGCGAACGAGTATTTAGCAATGAAAGAAATCGGCCAGACGTTTGAAAACTCCTGACAATGCCCATGACGATCGTCATGGGATTTTTTGTGCAAAAAACCCGCTAACTTTTTTCAAAATATAGAAAAATATAACTATTAGTGGTATGATAGGAGTGGTGAGTTCGTTGAGAGGAGATGAGACGATGAAAGTAAATGAATTTATCATCCTAAACCATTTCGTCGTGAGCCGTTATACGATGGCGATTCTCCCTTATTTGTTGAACAATGACCTGTATGCAAAGGTCGTCGAGGAAGATGGCGAGTACATTGTCAAACAAACGCCCCTCGACATTATTAGACATAGCTGCGATTATTATGGCTGCAGCTTTCAAGGCAGAAAAGAGGGAACAAAGGCCGTGATCGGCATCACCCACAAAGCGCCGATCGCCATTGAACCGTCCAACGAAATTTACTTCTTTCCCACCGCTTCCCCGAAAGATTCCTGCTGTGTTTGGCTGTCGCATATGCATGTCTATCGGTATGAGCCTGCGAAATATGAGCGGACGGTTGTATACTTCCGCAACGGGAAAAGCGTTGTCCTCGATGTGTCCTGCAAATCTTTCATCAACCAATTGCACCGAACAGCCCAGCTGCGGACGAAACTGTCGGAGCGAATGGAGGCGAGAGAGCGCAAACTGCAATACATATATCGCATGCAGCAAGAAAAGCATGTGACGGAATAACCGCCATGATAAAAAATGGGTTTTCACAAGCAAAAGTTCAAATTGCGCGGCCGAGCGTGTAAAATAAAAATATAAACGGCATTTGAATGGAGAAAGAACGATGAATATGGAAACTTTGAAACAATGGCTCACGCTCGACCACGTGCTTTCCTTGCTCGACCATTACCGTTCCTTCGGCATATTTCCCGGCATTGCGGCGACGCTGCTCGAGTCGTTTTTTCCGATTTTGCCGATGGTTGTGTTTGTGATGGCGAACGCAGCGGCATTCGGGTTGTGGAAAGGGTTTTTCATTTCCTGGCTTGGCGCTTCGCTCGGCTCGCTCATCGTCTTTTGGCTGACGCGGAAGATCGGCCAGCAGCGTTTCTTTCACTTTGTCCGCCGCCATCCAAAAGTGCGCCAGTTTATGCACTGGATTGAACGGCACGGATTCGGGCCGCTGTTTTTGCTGTATTGCTTTCCTTTCACCCCGTCGGCGCTTGTCAATATCGTTGCCGGTCTGTCACGCATCAGCCGCCAGCAGTTTGTATTAGCGGTCTTGCTTGGAAAGATGATCATGATTTTTACGATCAGCTTTATCGGGTATGACTTGGTGGCGCTTGTCCGCCAGCCGTTGCGTACGGCGGCGATCGCTGTTGTTGTGCTGCTGCTTTGGTATGCGGGAAAACGAGTAGAGGCGAGATTTTCGTTGACGGAAAAACAACGCAGCGAGGGGGACGGGGAGTGACCAAACGGAAACAAGGAAAGAAGCGGGGACGCCGTTGGCCATGGCTCGCCGCTGTCGGGTTTGTCGCCATGCTCCGTTTTTTCGTTTTCAGCAATTATATGGTGGAAGGAAAGTCAATGATGCCGACGCTGCAAAGCGGCAATTTGCTGATCGTCAATAAGATCCGTTATGAAATTGCCCCGATTCATCGGTTTGATGTCGTCGTGTTTCACGCCAATCAAAAGGAAGATTACGTGAAACGGGTCATCGGGCTGCCGGGGGATCGGATCGAGTACAAAAACGATGTGCTGTATATTAACGGTCGACAGGTCGATGAACCGTATTTGCGGCCGTATAAGCAGCAACTCCTTAGCGGGAAGCTGACAGGCGATTTTACCCTTGAAGAGGTGACGGGAGAAAAGCGGGTGCCGGCCGGCTGCATTTTTGTCCTTGGCGACAATCGGCTCAGCAGTTGGGACAGCCGCCATTTCGGCTTCGTCAAAATCAGTCAAGTGGTCGGCAAGGTAGACCTCCGCTATTGGCCGTTTCGGGAGATTGCTTTCCATTTTTGAGAAAATGGCGCATCGAGGTGCGGCGGCGGTTTTGCCTAAGGGAGCGGTTGCTTTCAAGGAAGGCAGTTTTTTCTTTACCAAATACGAACATATGTGCTAAAATGGAAGAGATAAAGGAAACGAATGGTGGTGATCGCCGTGTCGCTTCGCTTTTTGCTTGGACGATCGGGAAGCGGGAAGACGGCTATGTGTCTTGCGGAAATCCGCCGCAAGCTGCAGGAAGATCCGAGAGGAAAGACGATTGTTTACCTCGTTCCGGAGCAGATGACGTTTCAATGTGAATACGCCTTAATCCATACCGAGGGAGCAGGAGGAATGATCCGCGCCCAAGTGTTCAGCTTCCCCCGCCTCGCCTGGCGCGTCTTGCAGGAGACGGGAGGCATGAACCGCTACCACGTCCACGATGTCGGCGTGCAAATGATGATTCGCAAAATTATTGAACAGCGGAAACAGGAGCTTAGACTGTTTGGCCGTGCGGCGGACAAAAGTGGTTTTGTCGAGCAGCTGCATGAGATGATCGCCGAATGCAAGCGGTATTGCTTAACGCCGGACGAGCTTCGCCGCCGTGTCGAGGAGCTGGAAAGCGGGCCGAGCCGGCCGGGCCGGCGCCTGCTGGCCGATAAGCTCAGCGATGTCGCGCTCGTTTATGCAGAGCTCGAGCGGAGCTTAAGCGGCCATTACCTCGATTCGGAAGATTATTTGCGCCTGCTCGCCGAACAAATCCCCCGCTCCTGCTATTTGCGCGATGCCGATGTTTATATCGACGGATTCCATCATTTTGCCCCGCAAGAATACATAGTGATTAAGCAGCTTCTTCGTCATTGCCGGCGGGTCACCGTTTGCCTGACGGTCGACCGCCCGTATGATGGTGCGATGCCGGACGAGCTCGACTTGTTTTATCTGCCGGCGCAGACGTACCGCCAGTTGCGCGAGCTTGCCTTGGCCAACGATGTTTTGCTTGAAGAGCCGGTCGTGCTCGCGGAAAACCGACGTCATCAAAGCGGGGCGCTCGCCCATCTCGAGGCGCAGTTTCATCGCCGCCCGCTGCCGCCTTACGAAGCGGAAGACGGTGCGGTCTGCCTTTATGAGGCGGCCAACCGCCGCGCAGAACTGGAAGCGGTCGCCCGGGAAATCATCCGTCTTGTCCGCGACGAAGGGGCGCGCTATCGCGACATCGCGCTCGTCATCCGCCAAACGGAGGCGTACCGCGACCTTGTGAAGACGGTGTTTTTTGATTTTGGCATCCCGTATTTTATGGATGAAAAAGAGCCGATGCACCATCATCCGCTCATTGAACTTGTGCGCGCTGCTTTGGAAACCATTTCCACAAACTGGCGGTATGAGGCGGTGTTTCGCGCTGTGAAGACGGATTTGCTCTTTCCGTTGGACGGTGACTTGGTCATGTGGCGCGAGGCAGCCGACAAACTCGAAAACTATGTTCTTGCTTATGGGATGAAGGGGGACAAATGGACGAGCGGCGAGCGCTGGCCGTATCGGCGCTACCGGGCGCTTGACGGGTTGAATGTGCCGCAGACGGATGAAGAACGGCAATTTGAGGACAAGTTGAACGAATGGCGGGAGACGCTGGCCGCCCCGCTCCGCCGCCTTGAGCGCCGTTTGCGCCGGGCTAAGGACGGGCGCGGGTATTGCACGGCGCTATATCTCTTGTTAGAAGAATTGCAGATTCCGAAAAAGCTGGAACAAATGAGCGCGCAGGCGGAAGCGGAAGGACGCCTCGTGGAAGCGCGCCAGCATGAGCAGGTGTGGAACGCGGTCATCGATTTGCTTGACCAATACGTTGAAATGCTCGGAGCGGAACCGTTGTCGTTAGCCGAATTTGCCAAAATTATCGAGGTCGGGCTTGACCGGCTTGAGTTCTCCCTTGTGCCGCCGGCCATCGATCAAGTGATCGTCGCCCAGCTCGACCGTTCGCGCCTCATCGGCGTGAAGTATGCGTTTGTCATTGGCGTCAACGATGGCGTCATTCCGGCCAGGGCGAAAGAGGATGGGCTTATGGCGGAAATCGAACGGGAGCAGCTGCGCGAACTCGGTGTGGCGCTTGCGCCGGGGAGCCGGGAACAGCTGTTTTACGATCCGTTTTTTATCTACCTGGCGCTTGCCTGTCCAAGCGAACGGCTGTATGTTACATACCCGCTGGCCGATGGCGAAGGGAAAGCGCTCATGCCATCGCCGCTGATTAAACAATTGTCGGAGCTGTTCCCGAAGGTGAAGGTGCGCTTGTGCGGCAACGATCCGTTCGATGCCCCGGAAGAGAAGGCGGAGGCGTTTGTGACAGCGCCGCAGGCGACACAAACGTATTTGGTCAGCCAGCTGCGCGCATGGAAGCGAAACTATGGCATCGATCCGCTTTGGTGGGATGTGTACAACGTGTTCATCGCCCGCCCGGAATGGAACGAGAGGGTGCAAAAGGCGGTGTCGGCGCTGTTTTATACAAACAAAGCCGCGCCGTTGAAAAAACAATGGAGCCGGCGGTTGTACGGAAAAAAAATTCAGGCGAGCGTCTCGCGCATGGAGCAGTTTCAAAAATGCCCGTACGCCCATTTTATTTCACACGGGCTGCGCTTGAAGGAGCGAAGCATTTTCCGCCTCGAGGCGCCGGATGTCGGCCAGTTGTTCCATGCGGCCATTAAACAAATCGCCGACCGGCTGCGCGAACAGCACGTTGATTGGCGCGAACTGTCCCAACCGGATTGCGAGCGTCTGTCGGATGAAGCGGTCGAACGGCTTGCCCCCCTCATTCAACAGCAAGTGCTGTCCAGTTCGTCTCGCTATGAATATATGAAACGGAAATTAAAACACGTTGTCGCCCGCACGACCCACGTGTTGAGCGAGCATGCGCGGGCGAGCGGCTTTGTTCCGATCGGGCTCGAGCTGGCGTTTGGACCGGGCGGCGACTTGCCGCCGCTTCGCTTTCAACTTCGCGACGGGACGGTTATGGAGCTTGTCGGGCGAATCGACCGCGTTGACAAGGCAGAAAGCAGCGAAGGAGTATTTCTTCGCATCATCGATTACAAATCGAGCGCCAAAACGCTTGATTTGACGGAAGTGTATTACGGTTTGGCGTTGCAAATGCTTACCTATTTGGACATTGTGCTCACGTATGCTGAGCAACTTGTCAAACAGCCGGCGCTGCCGGCCGGGGTGCTCTATTTCCATGTCCATAATCCGATTGTGAAGGCGAAGCAGTGGCTTGACGATGAAGCGGAGATGGCGAAACAACTTCTTGAGCCGTTTCGGATGCGCGGTCTGCTGCTTGCCGATGTGGAGGCAATCCGGCTGATGGACAGTCAATTGGAAAAAGGGCAGCGGTCGCTGATTGTGCCGGTTAGGCTGACGAGCAGCGGGGCGATTCATTCGCAGTCTTCGGTCGTGAGCGCTTCTGATTTTGATGCGCTTCGCCAGCACGTCCGCCGTCTGTTTGCCGATATTGGCGGACAAATCGCTGACGGCATTGTATCGATTGCCCCGTACAAGCTGAAAAGCAAAACAGCGTGCGACTTTTGCGCCTTTAAGTCCATATGCCAATTTGACGAGGCGCTGTCCGGCAACGAATTCCGAAAGCTTGCCCCACAGACGGGGGAAGACGTGATGAAGAATATAACGAAAGGGAGGGGAGAATCTTGAGCGTTGCGTTTCGCCCGAAGCCGGCCGGAAGCCGGTGGACGGATGAACAGTGGAAAGCCATCGTGGCCGGCGGCCGGGACGTTCTCGTCGCTGCGGCGGCCGGGTCTGGAAAAACGGCCGTTCTTGTTGAGCGAATCATCCAAAAAGTAACGGCGGAAGACGAGGCGACCGATATTGACCGCCTTCTTGTCGTCACGTTTACGAACGCTGCGGCGGCTGAGATGAAAGCAAGGATCGGCGAGGCGCTCGAGCGCGAACTCGCCAAGCGGCCGCATTCGCTCCATTTGCGGCGCCAGCTCAGCCTGCTCAACCGCGCCTCGATTTCGACGCTCCATTCGTTTTGCTTAGATGTCATCCGCAAATATTATTATTTGCTCGATCTGGATCCGTCGTTTCGCATCGCTGATGAGACAGAAATCGAACTGCTGAAAGAGGACGTCCTTGAGGAGCTGCTTGAGGAGGAATATGGAAAGGCGGATAACGAGCGCTTTTTTGCCGTCATTGATGCTTACACCGGAGACCGGAGCGATGCCGAGCTGCAAGACATGATTTTCGCGTTGCATGACTTCTCCCGCTCCCACCCCGCGCCCGATGAATGGCTGAAAGGCCTTGTATCCATGTATGAGGTCGATGAACAGACGCCGCCCGAGTCGCTTTTGCCATCGCGCTATATCAACCAACATGCGGCGATGGAGCTGGCAGCGGCCAAACGGCTCATCGAAAGGGCGTTGCGTCTTGCGCAGGAACCGGGCGGGCCGCGGCCGTATGAGAAACGGCTGCGCGAGGATGCCGCCGTTGTCGCTGAACTTGAAAGATGGCGGTCGCAATCGTGGGAAGGACTGTATCGTGCTTTGCAGTCGCTGGCGTTCGGCCGGCTTCCGGGCTGTCGCGGCGATGGCTATGACAAGTGGCTCGTCGATGAGGCGAAATCGCTTCGCGACCAGGCGAAGAAGAAACTGGAAGCGCTGCGCGACAACATATTTTCGCTGCCCCCGTCTGTCTGGATCCGCCATATGCGGGAGATGAAGCCGGCGGTTGAGACGATCGTTGCGCTTGTCCGCCGTTTTTCCGCTAGGTTTCAAGCCGTGAAACGTGAAAAAGGGATCGTCGACTTTTCTGATTTGGAACATTATTGTCTGCATGTTTTGCGGCAGCGCGACCCGAAAACGGGCGAATGGCAGCCATCGGCGGCCGCTTTGGAGTACCAAGCGCAGTTTGATGAAGTGCTTGTCGATGAGTATCAAGATACGAACCTTGTGCAAGAAGCGATTTTGCAGCTCGTCAAAAAAGGAAGCGAGCGGACTGGCAACTTATTTATGGTCGGCGATGTCAAGCAGTCGATTTATCGTTTTCGCCTCGCCGAGCCGATGCTGTTTTTGGACAAATACAAACGGTTTGCCGCTGATGGGGCCGCAGGGGGAATGAGAATTGATTTGGCGCGCAATTTCCGCAGCCGCGCCGAGGTGCTGGACGGCACGAACTTCCTTTTTGCACAAATCATGGGGGAAACCGTTGGGGAGATGGCGTACGATGAAGCAGCCCAGCTTAAGTATGGCGCCGATTATCCGGATGGGGCAGATACTGTTCCGGAAGTGATGATCATCAACCGGCAGCGCGCGGCGGAAGAAGAGGACGAAGAGGCAGCGGAGCTTGAGGGCTCCGAGCTGGAGGCGCGCCTAATGGCCGAGAAAATCAAAGAAATCGTGTCGCGGCCATTTTATGTGCATGACCGCTCAAGCGGGCAACCGCGGCGTGCCATGTACCGAGACATCGTTGTGCTCGTCCGTTCGATGACGAACGCCCCGCAAATGATCGAGCAGCTGCAGGCGCACGGCATTCCGGCGGCTGCCGATTTATCGTCCGGCTACTTTCAGGCGACGGAAGTTTCGGTGATGCTGTCGCTTCTGAAAGTCATTGACAACCCGCACCAAGACATTCCGCTCGCCGCTGTGCTCCGCTCGCCGCTGTTTCGCTTTGATGAAAACGAGCTGGCCATGATCCGCCTCGCCGATCCAAAAGGAACGTTTTATGAGGCGCTTCAGTTGTTCCGGCAAAAGCCGGCGGAAACGGATGAGGAGGAGGCCGCCAAGAAAAAAGCGGCCGCGTTTTTGGAGCAGCTCGGGC
Organism: [Flavobacterium] thermophilum; assembly: GCA_900450595.1. Classification (GTDB taxonomy): domain Bacteria; phylum Bacillota; class Bacilli; order Bacillales; family Anoxybacillaceae; genus Geobacillus; species Geobacillus thermophilus. The sequence goes on along the minus strand of UGGS01000002.1, from coordinate 683,260 downwards.
GCTGGCGCACGATGGCCCGCCGCCGCTCGTTGGCCGACCTCATCTGGCAGCTGTATCGCGATACACAATTTTACGATTTTGTCGGCGCGCTGCCGGGTGGAAAGCAACGGCAGGCCAATTTGCGCGCCTTGTATGATCGCGCCCGCCAATACGAATCGACGGCCTTTCGCGGGCTGTTCCGCTTTCTCCGCTTTATTGAGCGGCTGCAGGAGCGCGGCGATGATTTAGGAGCAGCCCGGCCGCTTGGTGAGCAGGAAGATGTCGTGCGGGTGATGACGATCCATAGCAGCAAAGGGCTCGAGTTTCCGGTCGTCTTTCTGGCCGGACTCGCCCGCCCGTTTTATACGCGAGATTTGCATCATCCGTACTTGTTGGATAAAGAGCTCGGCTTTGGCGCCCGTTTTGTCCACCCACAGCTGCGCATCAGCTATCCAACGCTGCCATTGCTGGCGATCCAAGTGAAAAAGCGGCTTGAGCTGCTCGCCGAGGAAATGCGCATTTTGTACGTTGCGCTGACAAGAGCGAAAGAGAAGCTTTATTTGCTCGCCGCGGTCAACGATGCCGATAAGGAGATCGAAAAATGGAAAGGCGTTGCGGGAGAACGCGAATGGCTGCTTCCCGACGATGTGCGGGCATCGGCCCGTTCCTATTTAGACTGGATCGGCCGGGCGCTCATTCGCCACCGCGACGGGTGCATTTTAGCGGGAGAGAAGGCGCCGGATGAAATCGCCTCCCATCCGTCCGTATGGCGCATTGCCATTGTGCCCGCGGCCGAGCTGCGCAGCGGCGAGGCGGCTGCCGACCAGGCGGACGAGAGCGTGCTCGCTGCGCTTGAACATGGCCGCCCGGTTCCGGCTGGCGGCGGCTGGAAAGAGGAAGCAGAGCGGCGTTTGTTATGGCGGTATCGCTATGAAAAAGGGACGATTGTGCGCGCCAAACAGTCGGTGTCGGAGCTGAAAGAGCAACGGGTGCTGTTTGGCGAGCTGGCGAGTGAATGGCCGCTGCGCCAAGGAACAGCGCCGATTTTCTCGCGGCCGCGCTTTATGCAGGAAAAAACGTTGACGCCGATGGAAAAAGGAACCGCGCTTCATATCGTCATGCGCCATCTCGACTTGCGTGCGCCGGTCAGTGAAGCGTCCATCCGTGAGCAAATGGGTCGGCTCATCGAAAAAGAGCTGTTGTCGGCCGAGCAAGCCGAAGCGGTCGATGCGGCCGCGATCGCCGCCTTTTTCGCTACGGATATCGGCCGCCGCCTTTGCGCCGCCCGCGAGGTGCACCGGGAAGTGCCATTCAGTCTAGGGCTTCCGGCTTCCCATCTTTACGGGCATGACGGGATGGAAGACGACCGCCGGGTGCTTGTCCAAGGGGTGATTGACTGTGTGTTTGCGGATGAGCGCGGTTATGTGATGATCGACTATAAAACGGATGAGGTGACCGGCCGTTTTGCCGGCCAGAAAGAGGAGGCCGCCCGCTTTTTGCTCGGCCGCTACGGAACGCAAATGCGCCTGTATCGGCAAGCGATTGAGCAAATTTGGCGCGTGCCGGTAGCGGAGTGCTATTTGTATTCGTTTGACGGCCAATACATTATCGCGGTGGAATGACGCGGAGGGGGAAAGACGATGCGCATTTTGCATACGGCAGACTGGCATCTCGGGCGGACGCTTGAAGGCCGAAGCCGGTTGGCGGAGCAAGAGGCGTTTATCGACGAACTTGTCGAGATTGTAGCAAAAGAACAAATCGATGTCGTCTTGATGGCTGGCGATGTGTTCGATTCCGTCAATCCGCCGGCGGCGGCGGAGCAGCTGTTTTACGAGAGTTTGGCCCGACTGTCCGATAAAGGCCGGCGTCCGGTTGCGGTCATCAGCGGCAACCATGACCATCCGGACCGCATCAGCGCCGCCCGGCCGCTGCTTTCCGACTACAACATTTTCCTTTTTGGCCGCCCACAGGCGGAAGTTTGCCGAATTGACGTTCCGTCGTGCGGCGAGGCGATGATGCTTGCGCCGTTGGCGTACCCGTCTGAATCGCGGCTCGCTGAGCTATTGTCATCCGACCATAAGGAAACCGCGCTTCGCGATCGGTACGACGACCGCATCCGGGCGTTGTTCGCTGCGATGGCCGCCTCATTTGCCGATGAAACTGTCAATGTTGTGATGAGCCATCTATACGTGGCTGGCGGCCATACGTCCGATTCCGAGCGGCCGATTGAGGTGGGCGGCGCCTATACGGTGGCGGCTGCCAGTTTGCCCGGGGCGGCGCAATACGTGGCGCTCGGTCATTTGCACCGCCCGCAGGACGTCAGACGGGCGGAGACGGCGGCGCGCTACGCCGGTTCACCGCTTGCTTACAGCTTTTCCGAAGCTGGGCACACCAAGTCGGTGACGGTTGTCGACGTCCAGCCGGGCGGAAAGGCCAACGTGACGGAGATTCCGCTTGTTTCCGGCAAACCGCTTGTCCGTTGGAAGGCGACGGACGGACTTGCCCAAGTGTATCGTTGGTGCGAGGAAGGAAGAGACCGGTCGTGCTGGATCGATTTAGAGATCCATGTAAACGAGCCGTTGACAATGGAAGAGATTCAACGGCTGCGCAAGCTTCATCAAGGGTTTATCCATATCCGCCCGGTGTTTCCGGAACGGGAGCGGGAGGCGGCGGCTGAAACAGACCGCAAACCGCTTTCCCTTGTGGAAATGTTCCGGCGTTTTTACGAACGTCAAACCGGCGGACAAACACCGGATGAAGAGCTCGTGCGCCTTTTTTTGGAATTGGCGGCCGAGGAGAAGGAAGGGGAAGGAGAAGAGGAATGAAGCCAATTTCCTTGACGATCGCCGGGCTTCATAGCTTTCGTGAAAAACAAACGATCGATTTTACGGCCCTTTGCGACGGCGGCGTATTCGGCATTTTTGGACCGACCGGAAGCGGCAAATCGACGATTTTGGATGCCATCACGCTCGCGCTGTTCGGAAGTGTCGGACGGGCGGCCAATCGGACACAAGCGATCATCAACCACGCTGAAAAGGAACTGTTCGTTTCCTTTACGTTCGAATTGGAAAATGCCGCTGGGGCAAAACGGTACACGGTGGAACGCAGTTTGAAAAGGGCGGATGAATGGCGGACGCGGAGCGCCGTCTGCCGATTGATCGAACATCAGGCCGAGCCGGTCGTGCTCGCGGACAAGCTCTCTGATGTAGACAAGGCGGTCGTACAGCTGCTTGGTTTGACTATGGAAGATTTTACCCGCGCTGTCGTTTTGCCGCAAGGGAAGTTTGCCGAGTTTTTATCCCTCAAAGGGGCGGAGCGCCGGCAAATGCTGCAGCGCCTGTTCCATCTTGAACGATACGGTGACGAGTTGAATAAAAAGTTAAAAGAGCGGCTCGCCGCCGCGGAGCAGGAATGGCAAAAAATCGAAGCGGAAAAAGCGGGGCTCGGCGATGCTTCGAAAGCGGCGCTTGAGCAGGCAGAAGCCGAGGAGCGGGAGCTTGCGGCGCTGTTTGCCAAGCGCAAAAAAGAGCTTGAGAAAATCGAGGCAGACGTCGAACGGGCGAGGCAGCTTCGGGCGTGGCAGCAGGAAAAAGAAGCGGTTGAAGCGGAATTATCGGCATTGCGCCGGCGGGAGCCCGAAGTGCGGGCGCTTGAAGCGAAAAAAGGGCGGGCCGAGCAGGCGGAGCGCATTTGGCCGTACTGGGAGCAGTACGAACAGATGCGCCTCCTGCAGGCCGCGGCGTTGCAGCGGCAGGAGGCGGCGTTGCGACAGTTGGAGGCGGCCAAAGCCCACTATGAGGATGCCGTGCGCCGCTATGAGCAGGCGCGGCAGGAAAAAGCGCGGCGCGAGCCGGAGCTGTTGGTGCAAATGGAGCGGCTGCGGCAGGCGGAGCAGCTCGAACGGCAAATGGAAACACTCAAGGCGGAGCTCGCCGCCCTCCATGAGGAGTGGAACCGCTTGGCGGACCGGGAAAAAGCGGTGCAGCGTCAGTTCGAGGAAGCGGAGGCCTGGTACGCGCGCGGCTTGGCGCGCCAACAGGAGCTGAAAGAAGAGTTGCAGCGGCATGCCGCTGCGCTCGCTGGCAAAGACGAAATAGAGCGCGCCTGCGAAGAGAAGCGGCGCATTGAGCAAACGGCGTCCGCTCTCGCCCGCGTCGATGTGCAGCTCCAGCAAAAGGAAGCTGCCTGGCGCCAAGCCGAACGAGAGCGGGCTGAGCGGGAGCGCCGCGCCGCCGCTGCCGGCGCCCGCCTTCATCAACTGTTTCAGCTTGTTGAACAAACGCACCATTCCGTCTGCAGCCGGCAACAAGATATCGAAAAGCGGCTGCATGTTTTGCGGCGACAGATCGAGGCGGAGCAGCAACGGATCGAAGAGGCGCAGACGGCCGAACTGGCAGCGGTTCTGGCTGAGCGGCTCCGTCCCGGTGAACCGTGCCCGGTGTGCGGCTCGCGTGAGCACCCGCATCCGTCCGCCAGGCCGCAGACGGTAGCCTCTGGTCGGTTGTCTGAGCTCGAGCAAGAGCGGCAGCGTTGCGAACAAGATTTGCAGACACTGTTCTCATTCAAGGCGCAGCTTGAGCAGCTTGCCGCGCTGGCGGCCAGCCACGGGACACCCCCTGTTCAGGCGGCTGTCCGCCCGGCAGGCGAAACCGTCGATATGGCCGTTGAAGTCCGGGCGCTCGGGCAGGATGTCATTGAACGAAAGGAAGCGGTTTACCGGGCGTTGTCGCAGTGGAATGAGGCGGAAGCGGCGCGGCGTGAAGCGGAAAACGCCTGCCGATGGGCGGCAGCGGATATCGAAGCGCTGCAAGCGGAGAAACAGCGCCTTGAAGAGGAGAAACAGCAGCTTGAACGGCAGTGGCGCGAGGCGCATCCTTCCTTTTCACTGGAAACGATCGCGGTGGTTTACGAGCAGCTGCGCGAACAAGAGAAAATGTGGCGTGATGTACAAAAACGGCTTGAAGACAGCGTTCCATTTTTAGAAGAAAAACAAAGAGCAAAAGAACAGGCGGCTGAGGAGCGTCGCCGGCTTGAGGCGGAGCGGGTGCGCCTCGAATCGCTTATGAGCGCCAAACAGGAGCTGTGGAAAGAATATGAGCGGCAACGGCGCGAGAAGGCCGGACCTGGCCCGGCAGGTGTGCAGCTTCGGGAAGCGGAAGCCGAATGGCGCCGGCTGCAAAACGGCGAACAGCAGGCGTACGATGAATGGCAGCGCGCCCAACAGCAATACCAGGCGACAGAAAGTGAGGCGAAGGCAGCGAAGCAGGCGTGCGAGGAAGCGGCCCGCCGCGAGGAAGAAGCGCTCGCTCGCTGGCGCCGCGCCTTGGCCGGCACTGTGTTCGCTGATGCTGAAGAAGTGCGAATGTCGAGGGCGGCAAAAGCGCAATGTGATGAATGGGACGAAGCCATCCGCCTTTACTGGCGCCAGGTCGAGCAGGCTGAGCACCGCCGCGCCCAGCTGGCGGCTGTCATCGGCGAAGAAGCGGTGAGCGCTGAACAATGGGAGATGATGCAGCAAGTATACAACGAGTTGAAAGCGCACACCGAGATGATGACCGAGCAGCTTGGCGCGGTGCGCGGAAAAGTGGCGGAGCTGAGAAAAAAACATGTCCGTTTTGTTGAATTGGAGGCGAGGCAGGCAACTCTCGGCCGCCAAATTGAGCGGTACAAACAGCTGCAAACGTTGCTTCGCGGCAACAGTTTTGTCGAATTTATGGCGGAAGAGCAACTCGAACAGGTGACCATCATGGCGTCTGAGCGGCTGCAGCAGTTGACGCGCCATCGCTATGCGCTTGAGCTCGATTCGCAAGGCGGGTTTTTGATTCGCGATGATGCCAACGGGGGGGTGCGGCGGCCGGTGTCGACGCTGTCCGGCGGGGAAACGTTTTTGACATCGCTGTCGTTGGCGCTGGCGCTGTCGGCGCAAATTCAGTTGCGCGGTGAATATCCGCTCCGGTTTTTCTTTTTGGACGAGGGGTTTGGCACATTGGATGCCGAGCTGCTCGATACGGTCGTTTCTGCTTTGGAAAAGTTGCATACGCAGCAGCTGGCTGTCGGCGTCATCAGCCATGTCCAAGAGATTCGCAACCGGCTGCCGCGCCGTCTCATTGTCGAGCCGGCGGAGCCGTCCGGCCCCGGCACGCGCGTCCGGCTTGAATGGATGTAACCCGTCTGTCGGGAGCAGTGCTTGGCGGATGCGTTGCCAGCGGCCGCTGCGCCGGCTGGTTAGTCCGGCCCACTGGATTGAAGGAACGGGGGGGATAGGGGGCGGTCCTTGCCCCCATTTAGTTGTTGGCGGCCACGTTTTGGTCAGATACATCGGGATCAAACGCATTTGTAAAGCTGATTGCGTTGTTTGTCATGATAAAGTCGCCGGTGTTGAACCCGCCGGATCCAGCCTGCGTTTTCGTGGCGACTTTTGGTGCGATATACAAGCAGTCGCCCATTTGCACGACCGCGCCGCTGCCGACGCTGTTGATTTTGATCGGACCGACGAATGAAGGCATTACAGCTCTTCCTTTCTATATAGACTTCCATGACGAAACATTTTCGTCACCATCGGAAGGATGAAAATGTCCTTATGTTGAATGCTGGAACTTTACGCATTTTGGAATTCGGGTATTTTCAGGATAGATGCAATTTGAAGATTTACCATTTGCAACTTTTACCGAGTATTTGATCGACTGTCGGGCGACCGAACAACGCCACTTCCAGACCCATTATATAGGTCTGTGAAGCAGGCGGTTGTTCGGTCCTCCGTCACGCCAAGGCGTGACGGAGAAGCCTGTGGCTTTCCCTCGACAGTCGAAAAGGGGCAAACCGTTTTTCCGTCAGGGGACATGTTAAACTTCCTCGTTGCCTCTATATATCTGCTGCTGACGGCATCGGGCCGGCCAGCTGGCGGATATGTTTGATGCGCGCTTCGCCTTCAGCGATGGAGGTTGAGCCGATGTGGACAACGGCCGAAGAGGAGATCCCTAGCACGCGGATCGACCGGACGGAAATGACCGGGGATTCGTGGAGCGTCTGTTGTGATGCAACCGGCGGCGGGGAAGACCAGCGTGGAATCGGCTTGGTAAAAATCGGGAATGTTTGTTCCCCTTCTGGCCCGAAAAACAGCTCGTATTGCCGCTGCACGGCTAAAGCGCGTGTGCGGGCGGAAATCCGTTCAGAGTCGCCGATTTGCAGCACAGAGCTAATAATCAACGTTTCGGCATGGAGCGCCTGAACGATCGATGTCCGTTTCACGATGCCCCACCCCGAGCCGGCACGAGCGGGACAAACGGGCCGATGATGAGCGATTCCGGCGGCGTATCAAACGCAGACGATAAGTTGATCACATCAGCATCGCCGATTAAAAACAGCGAGGCGCTGGCGACGGCTGTCAAGCGGATGTCCCCGACATGCACGTCGCGGTTAATGACGGTATAATTCACGTTGATTCCTCCCCTGAAGGCAAGTGTTTCAAAAACGCGTCGAGCGATTGTTCAATATCCGCTTTCACTTTTTGGAAGATCTCGTTTTCGACCGTTTCATCGCGATCGCCCGCGGGAACATAGCCTTGGTTTGCTTTCTCTTGCAAATAAAAGCGGATGCGTTCATCCGTCTGTCGGGCGATATCTTGCAAAATAAACTGCCGGTACGTATCATCAAGGCGGCGGTTGTATTGCTGCTCAAGCCGCTTCAATGTTTCTGCCGCCTCACTGTTTAAGTAGGCGGCTACTTTTTCCTGAATCGGGCGCATCAACACCGGCTCCGGCTTTGGGACGACGGTTTTCACCGGTTCGACAGCGAAATCTTCGATGGTGCCGCCGGCCCCCGGTGGGGCGATGCCGATATTGAGCGTTCCTTCGAGCGTTTCCACTTTCAGCTGGTCAAATTTGTATTCAATCCGCTCGATCGTAGTGCGCGGCTGCGATTCCAGCTCCCGCAGCCGGGCTTCGAGAACGGAAAGACGTCGTTCGAGTGTCCGTACTTTGTTTGTCTGCCATAATAAATAGCGGCGCAGTTGGACGAAATAGTCGTATATACTCATGGTGCACCATCATCCTCTCTACATTCCCCTCTTACTTCAATATATGGACGGCCTGTCGTCCTCATCACTTTTTTTCTCTGCATTTAGCGGGTGGCCGAATGGAGAGGAACGAGAGGAGCGGACGGCTGGGCGGCGGTGCCAAGCGGCACGGTCGCTTGCGAAGCCGGGCCAGTGAAACCGCCGGTGTTGGCAAGCGTTGACAATGCTTGGATGCTGCCGGCGCTGCCGATTTGCAAAACGGATGAGTTGGTGACGGAGCCAATCCGCAATTGATGGATGCAAATGCTTTGGCTGATGTAAACATTCAACCTCCTTCTCCTCCTTCATACGTTCCCGACGACATTTTCATCGGCGACATCGGCGTCATTCGTATTCGTATTGCTGTAATAGTTGTAGACATGAAGCCCGTCGCCGGTGTTGAACGAGCCGGCGCCGGCGAACGTTTTGGTCACGCTTTGCGGGGAAATCGCAAACACGTCGCCGATATGGAACACGCCGCTGCTTCCGATGCTATTCAGTTTCACGATTCCGACAAAAGCCGGCATGGGGCATGCTCCTTTCCCAGCTTCGCAGTTGCTGCTATAGTGTATGGGCGCAAGCCGGCTGACGTTCGCCCTAATTGTTCGCGGCGTTGTTCGCGTCTATCATATCCGGATCGCCGGTGTTGGTAAAGCTGACAAATGTGTTCGTTTGCAGGAAATCACCGTTGTTGCTTCCCCCAGAGCCGGTGTGCGATTTGGACGTACTCTTTGGGGCGATTTGCAAAACATCGCCAAAATTGACCGTGCCATCTCCGCTCACATGAGTGATTTTAATCGGTCCGCTGATAAACGAAGGCACTCGCGCCCCCTCCTTTTGTTCCCATTGTTATAGCATATTGTATGAAAAAAACACGTAACTGGTTCAACGCGGGGCGGATGTCCAATCGGCGGTTAAGTTGTCAGCATATGCTAATGAGAAGGAATGGAAAGGAAGGGACAACCGATGCCAGCGATCGTCATCGGCGGGATTAAAGTGACGAGTGTAGGCGGCAACGGCACGGTGAACATGGGCGATGTGCTGCAAATCGCTCCGAAAAGCACCACGAAGTCAAACTCAGGCGCCGGCGGCGGCAATACTGGCGATTTCTTGCAAACGAATACGTTTTGCAGCGTCACCAATACAGTGGACCCGGATGTGTTCGACGCTGGAGCGAAAGGGAACAATTAGACGGCCGAATGACCAAAAAGACCGTCTTTTTCTTTTGTCCATCTTCATCTATAATATAATTATGAATTTTCTAAAATATAAGCTTGGGGGGATGGGAGAATGAACGCACCGCTTGTTCTGACCCATTTTTTAGACCGCGCTGTCGCTCTGTACGGGGACAAGCCGGCGATGATTTGTTCCGGACGGACGGTGACATACAGGCAGCTTGGCGAACGAGTGTCGAGGCTTGCCAACGGGCTGCGGGGGCTTGGCGTTCGCAAAGGCGACCGCGTGGCGTACTTGGCGCCCAACACGCTCGAGATGCTCGAAGGGTTTTACGGTGTGTTTGAAGTGGGAGGGGTGATGGTGCCGCTGAATACGCGGCTGAAACCGGATGATTACGTTTTTATTTTGAATCATAGCGAAACGAAAGTGTTGTTTGTGGATCAGGAGCTGTACGGGCTGATTGCACCGGTCAAAAACAAGCTTGAAACGGTCGAGGAGATCATTGTCCACCATAAAACAGAGGCGGCGATTGATGAAACCGCTTACGAAGAATGGCTCGCCGCCCAGTCGTCAGCGCCGGTTCCGCGCCCGATGATCGATGAGAACGATATATGCAGCTTGCTATATACAAGCGGGACGACAGGCAACCCAAAAGGAGTCATGCTGACGCATCGGAACAACTATTTGCATGCGCTTGTGACGATGCACCATTTGCGTGTGTCCGACCGCGATACGTATTTGCATGTGTTGCCGATGTTCCACGTCAACGGCTGGGGGGCTCCGTTTTATTACACCGCCAACGGGGCAACGCAAATCGGTTTGCGTAAAGTCGATCTGAAAGTCATTTTTGATCTTGTCAAGGAACATCAGGTGACGGTTATGCATATGGCTCCGACTGTGCTCAATATGTTGCTGCAATATTATGAGCAATATCAACCAGATGTCCCGGAAGGCGTGCGGGTCGTCATCGCCGGTTCCGCACCGCCGCCGGCGTTTGTCGCACGCGTTGAGGAAAAGCTCGGCTGGGAGTTTATCCAGGTGTACGGCATGACCGAATCGTCTCCGCTCAGCACGATTTCGCTCATTCGTCCGCAGCTTGACGGACTGCCTGTGGAGCAAAAGCAGCGGCTGAAAGCGAAAGCCGGCTATCCGACGATCGGCTGCGAGTTGAAAGTCGTCGACGAGAATGGAGAGGAAGTGCCGAAGAATGGACGGGCGATCGGTGAGGTGATTGTCCGCAGCCATGGCGTCATGAAAGGATATTGGAAAAACGAAGAAGCGACCGCCGCAACGATCCGCGACGGCTGGCTGTATACCGGCGATATGGCGACCGTCGATGAATACGGGCATATTGATATCGTCGACCGGAAAAAGGATATTATTATTAGCGGAGGGGAAAATATTTCGTCGATTGAAGTCGAAGGAGCGCTTTATGAGCATCCGGCTGTGCTTGAAGCGGCCGTCATCGCCGTGCCGCATGAAAAATGGGGGGAAACGCCGCATGCGTTCGTCGTCGTTCGACCCGGGCATACGGTGAGCGAAGAGGAGCTGATCGCCTTTTCGCGGGAAAAATTGGCCCACTTCAAAGCGATCACGGGTGTAACGTTTGTGGATGAGCTGCCGAAAACAGCCTCCGGAAAAATTCAGAAAGTACACTTGCGCCGCCAATATTGGGATGCAATCGGAAAATCGGGTCGCTATGTCAACTGATGATACAGGCATGTGTCTTCAGACGGACAGAGGAGAGCGCGCCGAATGAAATGAATAAGGCGGCGGGCGTGCTGGCAAGGCGGTAAGGCGCCGCCGATTGCGCAGACGACTAGGCAGTAGAAAGAAGGGAGAAAGCGATGATCAGATCGACCGAGCGAATCGCCGCGGCGGATGTGTTGCGTGGATTCGCCTTGCTCGGCATTTTGCTTGTCAACATGCGTTATGTTTCCTCGCCAGCGTTATACGACGACGGCGTCAAGGGCGGTGCTTTTGACCGAGTTTTGGACGCGGTCGTCGACGTATTGTTTGAAGCGAGCGCCTATCCGTTGTTTGCGTTTTTATTCGGGTTCGGGGCGATGACCATGTTCCGCCGGATCAGCAGCCGCGGAAAGCGGCCGATTCCGATTCTTTTGCGCCGCTTCTTTCTTTTGCTTGGGATCGGCATGGCTCATGCGTTTGGCCTTTGGTTTGGCGATATTTTAATCCCCTACGCCCTCGTCGGGTTCATCATGCTTTTCTTTTTCGCCGCCCCGCCTCGTTGGTGGCGGACGGCGGCTGTTGCCGTCTTTTTTCTTTTTCACGGCCTCATGGCGCTGTTGTTAACTCTCAATGTATTGACCGGAGAAATGGAGACAGCCGGCGGCCACGAGACCGCGGCGGCCGCGGCGGTTCGCCATTATCGAAACGGAACGTTTCGTGACGTGTTTTGGCAACGGTGGAACGACTGGATGTATATCAACGGCGATGGAGGGCTGCTGTTTACGGTGTTGACCGTATTGCCCTTTTGTTTCCTCGGCGGTTATGCCGCCGACCAACGTTGGCTTGAAGCCGACCGTCACTCGCCCGCCAAGCTGCGCCGCCTGATGAGGTGGGCGCTATGTTTTGGTTTAGCGCTGAAAACCATTCCGTATTGGGCTGGGGTCAACGACTTGACCATGTACATCCAAGACAGCTTCGGAGGCGCCGCATTGGCGGTGTTCTACGCGGTGGCCGCCGTGTTCGTCTGCGGGAAACGAAGTTGGCAGCGCGCTTGGCGGTGGTGGCAAGACGTTGGCAAAATGTCGCTCACCCATTACCTCGCGCAATCGCTCGTTTGCACGTCGCTGTTTTATGGTTATGGGCTTGGGTGGTACGGACGCACAAGCGCATGGCAGGAGATGTTGATTGCGTTTGCCTTGTATGCGACTCAAGTGTGGATAAGCCGCTTTTGGTTTGCGCGTTTTCATTATGGCCCGGTTGAGTGGATGTGGAGGTGGGGGACATACGGAACGCGGCCGCCGTTTCGCCGCCGGCCGGGGCAATAAAAACCCCGCTTACTGAACGGACGGGGAAGGCGATTCAAAAATCCTCGTTTGCTGCAAATATTGATTGATCAATTGGTCAAGCTCTTGGCTGCATTCGATCGTCTCTTTGGCCGTGAACCCATACGTGAGCGCCAATTCAATCATTTGTTGTCGTTTTTCTTCAATTTGCAACAGAACCATTTCCTTCACCATCAATCGTTTGAAATGTTGGTTGAGGCATGCCGCGTCGATGCAAGACGTTTGTTGCATGACGAAAGTCGCAATCGACGCCCTAGTGGAAACTAAACATTATTATACATATCCCGACGAAAAAAGGAAGCGATTCGGGAAAATAAGTGATAAATTTCCTAATTTAGACAAAATTCTACAAAAGCAGGACTTTTTCGCCTCGATGGCGAATATCATCCTCAACGCGCCAAAATGACGAAGACGGGTGGAAGAGAAGAGTTCACGAAGCGTCCGCTGCATAACAAAGAAAGGGAGAGAGGCACGATGAAACTGATCACCGCACTTTTCGATGGAGAAACGTTTGTTGGAGCCGTGCCGCAAGGAGACGACCGGGCGGTTCATTTGCGCCGCGCCGAACGGGCGATGGATGGAACGGAGACGATGCCGACGACGATGGTTGAAGCGATTGCCCAAGGGGAGGAGTTTCTCGTACGGGCGCAAAAAGTGATTGACTGGGCGCTAGGCCATCCGACGCGGGAGTACGTTTATCGCCTCAACGATGTCCGTCTTTTGGCCCCGATCCCACGGCCGGCGAAAAACATTTTTTGCATCGGCAAAAACTATGTTGATCACGCGCTGGAGCTCGGCGGCGCCGATGTGCCGGAGCATTTGATCGTCTTCACGAAAGCGCCGACAACGGTCATCGGTCATGAGGAAACAATTTTGCGCCATGCCGATGTCACGGATGAAATGGACTATGAAGGGGAGCTGGCGGTGGTCATCGGCAAACAAGGGCGGGCGATCCGCCGCGAAGACGCGCTTGATTACGTATTTGGATACACGATCATCAACGATGTGACAGCAAGAGATTTGCAGGAGCGGCACCAACAATATTTTCTCGGCAAAAGCTTGGATACATTTTGCCCGATGGGGCCATGGATCGTGCCAAGCAAATTTGTGCCAAATCCAAACGATTTGCGCATCGAGACACGGGTCAACGGCGAAGTGCGCCAGCAAGCCAACACGAAACAATTGATTTTTTCCATTGAATCGATCATCGAGACGATCTCAAAAGGCATTACGCTTGAGCCGGGCGACATCATCGCGACAGGAACGCCGGCTGGAGTCGGCAAAGGGATGAACCCGCCGCGTTTTTTGCAGACGGGTGATGTCATTGAGGTGACGGTGGAAGGCATCGGCATGTTGCGCAACAAAGTGGGAGAGTAAACGGCGAAAGTGAGGAAGCCCCCATTGATGCTCAAAAGGCGTCCTCTTGAAAGAAAGGGCGTCTTTCGTTTTCGTGAAGTTTGTCAACCGTCCGCCCGCCGTGCTATGATGGGAAGGAACAAGGAATGATTGGAGGGATGGACGTTGACGCATGCCCATATTACGAGCTGGCTCATCACGATTGTTTTATTTTTCCTTGCGGTGTCGATGGAGCGGCAAGGGGCGGGCAAAGCCAAGATCGTGCAAATGGTGTTGCGGCTGTTTTACATTCTCACGATCGCGACGGGGGGGCTTTTGCTGCATAGCATTGCTTCGATATCTGCGCTTTATTGGCTAAAAGCGCTTGCCGGGCTGTGGGTGATCGGAGCGATGGAAATGGTTTTAGCAGCTGTAAAAAAAGGAAAAAGCGCGGCGGCAGGATGGACGCAATGGGTCATTGCCCTTGTGGTGACGCTGTTCCTTGGCCTGTTGCTGCCGCTTGGTTTTGACTTATTCTAAAGCGAAGCGGCAGCCTTCTATTGGTTGCCGCTTTTGTCGAAGGCGAAAATATGATATGGTAAAACAAACAATGTTTTTTGAATTTTTCGACCTCGTTGGTCAGCGGGAGGGGGCATGATCGTTTATGCGTTGGTTCTGCTGCCGCCGCGCCGAGGAGCTGGATCATTTGCTCAGGGAGCATAGTTCTTCCTTGGATGAGCCGTTGTTTGTCCAAATCGCGGGCAATGATGAGGCAGCAGTGCGTCATGCGGCCGCCGCGTTAGCCCGTCGTTGGCCGCACGCCCATATGGTTGGGATGGCAGGACCGCTGCCAATGGCCGGGGAGGCGAATCTCGCTGTTGGCGTCGCGTCGATGACGTCTTCAACCGTTTCGTCGTTGGCGCTGCCAGCTGATGAGTTTGACCGCCCGGATGGATTGGCGGCGTTGATCGCGGAGGCGGTCGTTCGTCACGATACGACGTTGCTTTTGTTGTTTACGAATCACCGCTCGGCTTTGCCGCCCTTGCTTCGCCATTTGCCGCTTGCAAACGAACGAATGGTTATCATCGGCTGCGCGCTTCCCGAGGGCAGCGTGTTATTTTCGCCCGACGGTCGGCTTGAGCGCGGAGGAATCGCCGTCTCTTTCAGTGGAACAGCGCTTCGCGGCCACTGTGCCGCACCGTTTTTATGGGAGCCTGTCGGACGATCCTTCTCCATTACGAAAAGCAGTGGCCAACAAATTGATGAGCTTGATGGACAAAAGCCGTCATGGTATTTGGAACGATATTTAGGCAAAGAATTTATGGACCGTCTGCCGCTTTCCGGAGTGGAATTCCCGTTTCTTATCGAACGAAACGGGCGCGATGTCTGCCTGCCGATTGTCGCTCTCCATTCAGACGGTTCCGTTGCCGTAAGAGGTCACGTCCATGATGGGGAAAAGGTTCGTTTTTCCTATGTTCATGCCCCGTCCCTTTACTGGAGCGCGCGCGACGCCGCCATGCATGCGGCCAAGCAATCGGCTGAGGGGATGTTCTTTTACTACAGCGCGGCGCTCAGTGGGTATACGCGTCCGCTATTTGACGGGGTTATGTCTGCTTTTGGACAGGCTGCATTCTTTCCGGCTGTCGAAGTATTCGTGAAAGACGCACATACAGCTACAGCGGTGCGGACGGCTGCGTTTGCCGCTGTGTCGCTGACGGAGACAGCGGCATCAGCGGAGAACAGTTTGTCGTCGCCATTGCCGGCGCCGCCGGAAGGAATCATGACGCTCGCCCAGCTCATGTCCACGTCCTCACGCGATATGGGGCGCCTGCATGTTCGCCTGCAAATGTCAGAGCAACGCTACAAATCGTTGTTTGAACATAACACGGACATTGTCTATTCCACAGATTTGCACGGCCGTTTGACAAGCGTCAATCCTGCCTTTGAACAAGTGCTTGGTTACAAAAAGGAAGAGATTTTGTATACGAATTCGCTCAAGTATATTCATCCGAATGATGTTCCCCGCGTCACCCGCTATTTTTACCGAGCGCTGCGGGGGAATATCCAAACGTATAACTTGGAAATTCCGACGAAATCGGGAGAACGGCTTTTGTTTCAAATGAAAAACATTCCCATCATTGTGGATGGCAAAAAGGTCGGCATTTACGGAATTGGACGCAACATTACCGAGCAAAAAAAGGCGGAAGAGAAAATCTCTTATTTAGCATATTACGACATCGATACGAACTTGCCCAACCGGACAAATTGGATGGAATTGTTTTCCAAACAGCTGGATAAAGCCAAGCAGAAGCAGCGAACGATAGCGGTTGCTTTGATCGATTTGGACCGGTTTAAATGGATTAACGACAGCGTCGGCCATTACGCCGGAGATGACATTTTGCGCCAGCTTGTCGAGCGCATTCGCCGCGTCTTGCCGCCTAGTGCGGAGCTTGGCCGATTTCATGGCGACAAGTTTTGCTTGCTTTTTCCGCTCAAAACAGAGGCCCAGGCGGCGACGGAAGCGGCGCTCCGCATCGTGCGCGAAGTGGCGCGGCCGATTGTGTACGACGGAAAGGAATTTTTCGTTACGGCAAGCGTTGGTCTAGCGATGTTTCCAGATGATGGAGAGGACGAACATGCACTGCTTCGGCACGCTGATATGGCGGTCAATATGGCGAAAAAAGGCGGGGGCAATCGCGTGGAGCGCTACTGCCCCGAAATGAATGCCGAAATGATGCACCGGCTTGAAATGGACGGCTATTTGCGAAAGGCGATCGAGGAAAACGAACTGTTCCTCTGCTACCAGCCGATTGTCGACGTACATACCGGCGCGGTCATCGCGACGGAAGCGCTGGTCCGTTGGCGGAATCCGAAGCTTGGGCTTGTGCGTCCGGACGAGTTTATTCCGTTGGCGGAAGAGACGGGCTTGATTCATGAAATCGGCCGTTGGGTGCTGCAAACCGCTTGCCGGCAGACAAAGCAATGGCAAAGGGAGACAGGAAACGATAAACTAGCCATTTTCGTCAACGTTTCTGCTGTGCAATTTCAGCACGAACGGTTCGTTGACGACGTGAAGCAAGCGCTCAAGCAGTCGAATTTGTTGCCATCATGTTTGCGTCTTGAACTGACTGAACATTCCATGCTCCGTCATCTATCGAGCACGATGCGCACTTTGGATGAGTTGAAGCGGCTTGGCGTCGGCATCGCCGTCGACGATTTCGGCAGCGGGTATTCTTCGTTTCATTATTTAAAGCAGCTGCCGGCGACGATTTTGAAGATTGACCGGGCGTTTATCGAACGTCTCCATACAAATGCGTCCGACGCCGCCATTGTCAAAGCAATCATCACCATGGGACGCGGGCTCGGACTGGAAACGATCGCCGAGGGAGTCGAGGCATTGGAGCAGCTCGAGCGGCTTCGCGATTTGCAATGCAGTTATGCCCAAGGATATGCGCTCTGCCCGCCGCTTGTCGCTGAGGAGATTGCCGCATACATGACCGGACGCCAGATGAATCAGTTGTAAAGATGCTTGCCCACCGCCTTGAAAAAAGGAGGCGGCAGCCTGTGGCACGAGGCGGAGACGTTCGGTCAACAGCGGGAACCCGCCCGGCCGCTTTTGTCCTCAGCCTATTTGGGCGCAAATCGCCCGTTCGCCGCTGTTGAATGTTATTTCAAATCGGTCGGCCGGCATCGGCCCGCGTTCATAGTAATGATGGACGCTGGCGATTTGCTCTGTATTGTCATAGATCATAAAATTGACGCCGGATGATTTGGCAAACAATAAGCCGTTGTAGCAGTACAGGCAGTCGTAAAGCGAAAACCCAAGATGGTTCAGCCATTGGACGTATTGAAAAAAGGACGGATTGGGAAGCGAGGCAAGCCATTGCCGGTACGCGTATGTCAGCTGTTTGCGGAAGCGGATGCGGTCGCCGTCAGTGAGGGGGAAGATGCCGAGGTCGGTCGCGATCGTGCCGTTTTCCTGCCACCGTCCGGACAGCCAATGCCCATAGCGGAACAGTTCAATCCCTTGCTGGGCCATCTCCTCGACTAACGCCGCTTCCTCTGCTTCCTCATCAAAAAACACCCATTCATTGTTGACAAACTCCGCTGTTCCTTGCACGTAAGCCCGCGGCTGTTCAGCAATGTACTGCAGGCGCTCTTCAATATTCAATGTCTCTCATCCTCCTTGTACTTCTCTTTTTTTCCACCTTTTCGTCCGTTTATTCACGTTATTGTTGACATCGGACAATTCATCGAAATGACCCTTGGTGCATAAAATGGAATCATGCCGATGCGGGGAGGGCTAGCGCCTTGGGGAAAATGGCGGCAGCCCACGAGATCCGCAAGAAAAAAGAACGGGCGATCCAAAGAACAATGCGAACAGTTCGGCGAAGAACAGTTGCCTGTCATTTTGATAAGGAAAGGATTGGTTCGTATGTGTGGCATTACTGGCTGGGTGCATTTCGGGCGCGATTTGCGCCGTGAGCGGAAAACGATTGCCGAGATGACAGAGACGCTCGCGAAACGCGGGCCGGATGATACAAATACATGGCTTGACGTCCATGCCGCGTTCGGGCATAAGCGGCTCGTTGTGGTTGACCCGGCTGGCGGCAAACAACCGATGATCCGGAACAAAAACGGACGGCGTTACACAATCGTTTACAATGGCGAGCTGTACAATACGGAAGACATCCGGAAGGAGCTGTTGCATAAAGGTTACCGGTTTGACGGCCACTCCGATACGGAAGTGCTGCTCGCCGCTTATATCGAATGGAAAGAACAATGTGTTGACTGGCTCAACGGCATTTTTGCCTTTGCCGTTTGGGATGAAGAACGGGAGCAGCTATTTATGGCGCGCGACCGGCTCGGGGTCAAACCGCTGTTTTATCGCCAAGATGCCAAGGAGCTTTTGTTCGGATCTGAGATCAAGGCGATTTTGGCCCATCCGGATGTGAAAGCGGAAGTCAATTATGAAGGCTTGGCGGAAGTATTCGGGCTGGGGCCGTCGCGCACGCCGGGGCACGGTGTGTTTTGCGGCATCCAAGAATTGCGCCCCGCGCACGCGTTGACTTTCTCACGCAACGGGCTTCGCATTTGGCGGTATTGGAATGTCGAAAGCGACGTCCATCGCGATTCATTCGAGGAAACGGTCGAAAAGCTGCGCTTTCTATTGACGGATGCGGTCACGCGCCAACTCATTTCCGATGTGCCGGTCTGCACCTTCCTTTCTGGCGGGGTCGATTCGAGCGCCATTACGGCGATTGCCGCCAATGCCTTTGCGACAGCTGGAAAAGGGCCGCTTCATACGTACTCGATCGATTATGAAGGAAACGATCAGTATTTCCGGGCAAACGATTTTCAGCCAAACACCGATGCACCATTTATCGAACAGGTGTCAAACCAATTTCAAACGGTTCATCATCGCTGCGTGATCACGCAAGAAGAACTGTTCCGCCATTTGCATGAAGCCGTCATCGTCCGCGACGTTCCGGGCATGGCTGATGTCGATTCGTCGCTTCTTTGGTTTTGCAAACAAATTCGCGAGCAGTTTGTCGTCAGTTTGTCTGGAGAATGCGCCGATGAGATTTTTGGCGGCTACCCATGGTTTCATCGCCCGGACGATTTGGCGCGCAAAGGATTTCCATGGATGCGCTCGATTGAGGCGCGCATCGGGTTGTTAAAGGAAGAATGGCGGCAAAAGCTCCGCCTCGACGATTACGTGCAAATGCGCTATGAACAGACGATTGCCGAAGTGCCGCGCCTGGAAGGGGAAAGTGCGGAAGCAGCGAAGCGGCGCGAGCTGTTTTATTTAAATATGATTTGGTTTATGACGACGCTCCTTGACCGAAAAGACCGGATGAGCATGGGAGCGAGCTTGGAAGTGCGTGTGCCGTTTGCCGATCATCGGGTTGTGGAATATGTCTGGAATATCCCTTGGGAAATGAAAATGTACGGCGGCCGCGAAAAAGGCATTTTGCGCAAGGCATTGGAAGGAATTTTACCAGAGGAAGTGTTATATCGCAAAAAAAGCCCGTATCCGAAAACCCACCATCCGCTTTATACGAAGCTAGTAAAAAATTGGGTAAAAGAATTATTGCACGACCGCTCATCGATTCTTTATGAATTTTTTGATGCGAAAAAATTAGAAGAGTTAGTGGAAACAGAAGGAAAATCATTCCAAGCGCCTTGGTTTGGACAGTTAATGACAGGACCACAACTATTGGCGTATCTTGGCCAAGTGCATGTTTGGTTCCAAAAATACGGCATTACTATAAAAGAATAAGAGCTGCCTTTGTCGCAGCTCTTTTTGTCTATGCAGTTTCTATGCTTGGTATAAGTGATTTTCTCATCCACACTTTCGAACGCCAACGCCATAACATCAGCAATCCACGCAGCCATTCATCAGCAATAAAGGAAATCCATACCCCAATCAGTCCTAAACCAGCCTCAATACCGAGAAAATAGGAAATGGCAACACTAACGCCCCACATGGACAATATCCCCATATATACTGGAAATTTAACATCTCCAGCTGCCCGCAGTGAACTAATGATAACGAGATTAAACGAACGTCCGGGCTCTAATACTATTGTCAATAAGAGAAGCAATCGGCCTGTTTCGATAATTTGTTCATTATCTGTAAACAATGAAAGCAGCTGTCTTGAGAAAATGAAACTAATCGATGCCATCGTGATCGAGATGACGATGGCGCTGCGCAAACTTTTTAAACAACGTGTATATGCTTCTGTATAGCGTCCGGCCCCGACGAGATGGCCGACAAGAATTTGCGTCCCTTGACTTATCGCAATGCCAAATAAAAAAACAAACATCATAATATTTTGCGTATATACTCTCGTTGTCAACGCTTCTGCTCCAAGCCAAGTAATAAAATACGTAATAAGCATTTGCGCCGTATTGTACGCCAAGTGTTCTCCAGCGGATGGAATTCCGATTTTCAGTAGATCCCGGATATGATGAAATGGCAAAGAACGAAGAACGGATAATGAAAATGGCATTTTTGTCCGTTTCAATAATAAAGAAAAGATAACGATCAATCCGATGAGACGGCTGACGGTTGTCGAGATTGCCACCCCTTTTACTCCTAATACTGGAAAATCGAACGGTCCAAAAATAAATAAGTAGTTGCCAATCACATTCAGTATGTTCATGCCGATGGTTACGTACATCGTTTCACGGGTAAAACCATAGCTTTTTAATATAGCTCCAATGGTCATAATGAGCGCTTGAATAAATAAAAATCCGCCGACGATCATTAAATAGTCGTTCGCCTCTGTAAGCAAATGGTTCGATAGTTTCATCGTATATAAAATTGGCTTTCCGAAAAAGAATAGCACACTGCTAAGTACAAGGCCGAACAAAAAGTTAACAGCGATAGAGATGAGCGAAACTTCCACTGCATGCTGCTTTCTTTCAGCCCCCAAATATTGCGCCACTAAGACGGCAGTGGCTAAGGCAATAAAATTAAACATGACAATAATCACAGCAATAATTTGATTCGCTACGCCGACAGCGGCAACAGAGTGATCCGAATACTGGCTTAGCATCAATGTATCGGCATTTCCCATGACCATATATAATAGCGTTTCAATAAAAATCGGCCATGTCAGCGCAAATAAGGAAAGCTTTTTCTGATCGGTGTTCATCAAGACAACTCCTTTAATTATTCCGACTTTAAAACTATATCAAGTTTATCTAGTTTATTGCATAATAAGAAGAGAAAAGAGCGATTTGATTTGTATATTTCCGACATGTGAAAGGATGTTTGGAATGGAATACATAACATTTTCTTTTCCGCCGTTTCCGATTTTTATTAAAGGGGCAGAAAGCGTATTTCCAAAAGGACAAAAACATTTTCGACGGACGTTTTCTGTGTTTGATTTGTTATATGTGAAAAAGGGATGCTTATATATGACAGAAGAAAACAAGGAATTTGCTGTAAAAGAAGGAGAATATCTTATTCTTATTCCGGGAAGAGAGCATTACGGGCATTATCCTTGCACGGAAGAAACACAACTAGTTTGGCTTCATTTTACGATCGAAGGAGGATATGACGTCGTTCCAAAACAGGCGTTAAGCTGGCATAATGTCATTGAGAGGGAAGCGACATATGTCGAGCCGGTCCAATATCGTTTTTGGATACGGCAATATGCGAAAGTAAAGCAAAGGGAACGCATCGAACAATTGCTTCAACAATTAGTCGAGCTGAATGAGGAAAGAGATCCAGATCGTTCATTAAAGCAATTACTCTATTTTGTTGAATTCATTTGGCAATTGCAAAAACAGGAGCTGCATATTCCAAGCGCTTCTGAAAAAGTGTGTGCCGAAGCGGTTGCTTACATCGAACGGCATTATGCTGAACCGATTACGATTCAGCAGCTCGCCCAATCATTACGATTTCATCCTGACTACATTACCCGTTGCATGCAAAAAACAATTGGCATGAGTTTTGTGCAATATTTGAATTATTATCGCTTGTCAAAAGCAAAAAAATGGTTGGCAGAAACGAATGAAACGATTGAAGCGATTGCCAAGAGAGCAGGAATTGAAGATGGCGCCTATTTTTCAAGACTATTCAAAAAAATAGAAGGAGTTACACCGACAGAATATCGCCGTACTGTGCATCGGATGTAAAAAGAGAAATCGTTTGCGTATTTCAAGATTATTATTTAGGAAGATGAAAATTTTTATAAAGAGTTAATTTGAAAAAAATGCTTGACAAATAAAACATGTGTTGTATAATGAAAATGAAAGTGCAACCGTTTTCTTTTTGTGCTATTTTGTGCAAACGGTTTCCGAAAATTTATTTGGAGGGGAAACGAAAAATGAAAGCAAAAAAGGTCTTTTTAGCTGCTCTTTCATTATTTTTGTTGTTAAGTGTAGCGTTATTTGGATGTTCTTCATCTAATTCATCTGATGATTCTGGGAACAAAAGCTCAGATGATCAAGTGACAATTGACATTTTCCAATTTAAAGTGGAATTTAAAGATCAATTTGAAAAAGTAGCAAAACAATATGAAAAAGAGCATCCGGGTGTCAAAATTAATATTACGACAGTCGGTGGCGGTGAAGACTACGGTGCTGCACTTAAATCAAAATTTGCTTCAGGAGATGAACCGGCGATTTTTAACGTCGGTGGTCCGCAAGATGTGGAAGATTGGTTAGATAAATTGGCTGATTTGTCAGATACAAAAGCTGCATCCCTAGCTCTTGAAGGAACGCTTGATGGGGTTAAGAAAGGCGATCAAATTTTAGGACTTCCATATAACCAAGAAGGATATGGACTAATTTATAATAAAGAAATATTTAAAAAAGCGGGTATTGATCCAAAAAATATTAAGTCTTTTTCTGATTTAGAAAATGCAGTCAAAAAACTGGACAAAGAAAAAAAATCTTTAGGCATTGATGCTGTTTTTGCTTTTCCTGCTAAAGAAACTTGGGTAACTGGGCTTCACCTATCTAATGTATTTTTAGCGCCTGAATTTGATTCAAATGTTGTAAACGCATTTAATGCAAAAACCGTTGAATTTAAGTACGGCGATGCAATGAAAAAATTCATTGATTTACAAAATAAATATTCTGTGCAGCCTACTGTAAGTCTAGATTATTCGCAGCAAGTGGAAGAATTATTTTCTACGGGACGTGTAGCGATCATTCAACAGGGGAACTGGGTATATAACTCAATCGCAGATATCGATCCAGAATTAGCAGAGAAAAATATCGGCATTTTGCCAATACCAATTGAAGGATATAAAGAGGATGTCATTCCAGTCGGTGTTCCGATGTATTGGGCAGTAAACAAAAATAAAGATGAAAAAGTAGTAAAAGAATCGAAAAAATTCTTAGATTGGTTATACACATCTGATGAAGGAAAAGAAATTATTTTGAATGAATTTAAATTTATTCCGGCGTATGATGGATATGATTCTTCGGAAATTTCTGACCCACTATCTAAAGAAATTTATGATTATGCTCAACAAGGAAAAACGATTGGTTGGGTATTCATGGGATATCCAACAGGATGGGGCATGGAGAAGTTAGGTGTAAATATCCAAAAATATGTAAGCGGAAAGATGAAATGGGATGAATTAATTGCAAATTCTAAAAAAGAATGGGAAGAAGCAAGAAATAAATAAATCAGGCGTGTTGATTTAACTAATAAAAACCAGTTACGATCGGTCCTTCAAATGGCTTTTCTATCGACTGGGCATGTGGTATCGCATGCCCCACTCTCATTTGAATAGTAAAATAATTGATTATTGTGGCATAGAAGAAAATAACACTATGGTAAGTTGCTTTGTTTTCTTCTATTTCTCTGTTAAATGGGAGACGGAACGAAAATACACTCAAATTTTTTGATGAAATCTACCTATATTTTTTAAGTCTTCTTGTCAGTTTACCTGAATCCGTGATAAAAACGCGTTCAAACTGCTGAGAAAGCTTGATAAATCAACAAATATCACACTTTTTGCTTTTCACTCAATAAGTGAACATCCGAAACTGGGCTAAACCCTTGATATGATTACGTTTTCCGGTGCTTTTGATGAGCTGCTGTCACGGATTCAGGAGTTTAGTTATATTGGAGGCGTTTTCCATGAGAAAACAACCATTATGGTACTGGCTGTTCTTGGCTCCAGTTCTTATAGCGCTAACCGTTGTTGTAATCATACCGTTTATTTTTGGTTTATACTACTCTTTCACTAATTGGAATGGGATTCAAAGTACTGAATTTGTAGGATTTAAGCATTATATAAATGTTTTTCAAGACAAGGAATTTTTACACTCCCTTTGGTTTACAACCAAGTTTTCTATTGCGTCTGTGCTCTTTATTAATTTGTTTGGATTGACTCTTGCGTTAATTGTCACTCAAAAAATAAAAACGTATAAAATTCTTCGAACGATCTTTTTTATGCCGAATTTAATAGGAGGTTTAATACTCGGTTTTATTTGGCAATTCATTTTTATTAAAGTGTTTGCTAATGTAGGAAATTACCTGCACATAGAAAGTTTAAAAGGCTGGTTATCGACACCAGAAACAGGTTTTTGGGGACTTGTTATTTTAATGAGCTGGCAAATGGCAGGCTACATTATGGTTATTTATATTGCATATTTAGAAAGCATCCCGCAAGAGTTATTAGAAGCTGCCGAGATCGATGGAGCTAATCGCTTCCAACGTTTTCGCCATATTACTTTTCCGCTTGTAGCGCCAGCTTTTACCGTAAGTTTATTTTTAACATTATCCAACTCTTTTAAACTGTATGACCAGAACTTATCTTTAACAGGCGGAGGCCCTTATAACTCCACACAGATGATCGCAATGGAGATTTTTAAAACAGCATTTAGCGAAAACCAAATGGCTTATGCGCAATCAAAAGCGGTGATATTTTTTGTGATTGTTGCCGTAATTTCCTTGACTCAAGTGTATTTCAATAAAAAAAGGGAAGTGGAGATGTAATGAGGAGAGCACAGAAGTACGTTGTTGAAATCCTCGGGGTTATTTTAGCTCTAGTTTGGCTAGCTCCGTTTTATTTAATGATTGTAAACTCTTTCAAGACAAAGAGAGAAATATTTACAGATACTTTGCGATTACCTGAAACATTTACATTTGAAAATTATGTTGAAGCTTTTCAAGAGCTGGATTTTGTGAAAACTTTTTTTAATTCCTTGCTCATTACCATTGTCAGTGTCAGCATCATCATTATATTTTCATCCATGGCAGCTTATGCGCTTTCAAGACGAAAAGGAAAAATGAGTTCTTTATTATTTTTCATCTTCGTTGGAGCGATGCTCATTCCATTTCAGTCCGTCATGATCCCTTTGATTTATATTTTTGGGCAGATGGATATGTTAAATAGAATTGGATTAATATTCATGTATTTAGGGTTTGGATGCAGTCTTTCTATCTTCCTTTATCATGGGACATTAAATGGCATTCCAAAGTCATTAGATGAAGCGGCAATCATAGATGGGGCTAATCGTTTTCAAGTGTTTTGGCATATTATATTTCCGATGCTTAAACCGATCACTGTTACCGTTGCAATCTTAAATACCATTTGGATATGGAACGATTATTTGTTGCCTTCGCTTGTGATCAATAAAGAAGGAATGCATACGATCCCTCTAAAAATGTTCTTCTTCTTTGGAGAATACACGAAACAATGGCATTTGGCTCTTGCGGGGTTAACAATTGCAATCCTTCCAGTCATTATTGGATATTTCTTTGCGCAAAAACAGATTATAAAAGGAGTGTCGGAGGGGGCAGTGAAATAACGTTTATAAAAAGCGCCCCCGTTTCCTTCATTTTTCTGTTCATTTAGTGTAATCGTTTTAGAAATTGCTGTATAATAAATTCCCCCTTTTTATATACTCATTAGGTGGAACAAAAGGGTAATAACCGTTATGATAAAGGTGATATTACCCCTTTCCGACAGTCAAAACGATATTATGATACAAGGGGGGAAACGGAAATGGGGAATCGAGTATTCGCTTTATTTATGCTTCCGTTTCTTCTTTTTTGTGCGGTTCCGGTACAAGCTGCTGAAAAAGAAGAACGGACATGGCAAGATGAGGCAATTTATTTTATTATGGTCGACCGCTTCAACAACATGGATCCGACGAATGACCAAGACGTTAATGTCAATGATCCAAAAGGATATCACGGCGGTGATTTAAAAGGGGTGACCGCCAAACTAGACTACATTAAAGATATGGGATTTACGGCGATTTGGCTCACGCCGATTTTCAAAAATGAACCGGGCGGCTATCATGGCTATTGGATTCAAGACTTTTACAAAGTCGATCCGCATTTTGGCACGATGGAAGATTTAAAAACGTTAGTGAAAGAAGCGCATAAACGCAACATGAAGGTGATTCTGGATTTTGTCGCCAACTATACCGGCTACCACCATCCATGGCTGAACGACCCAGCGAAGAAAGATTGGTTTCATGAGAAAAAAGAAATTTTCGACTGGAATGACCAAAAACAAGCAGAAAATGGATGGATATACGGACTGCCTGATTTAGCGCAAGAAAACCCTGAGGTGAAGCGGTATTTAATTGATGCGGCAAAGTGGTGGATCAAACAGACCGATATTGACGGCTATCGTTTAGATGCTGTTCGCCATGTGCCAAAATCATTTTGGCAGGAGTTTGCCAAAGAAGTGAAATCGGTGAAACAAGACTTTTTCCTTCTTGGCGAAGTGTGGAGCGACGATCCGCGCTATATTGCCGAGTACGGCCAATACGGCATCGACGGTTTTGTCGATTATCCGCTGTATGGCGCGGTGAAGCAGTCGCTTGCTAGGCGCGATGCATCGCTCCGGCCGTTGTATGACGCCTGGGAATACAACAAAACGTTTTACGACCGCCCGTACTTGCTCGGGACGTTTTTGGACAATCACGATAACGTGCGGTTTACGAAACTTTCGATTGACAACCGCAACAATCCGATTTCACGCATCAAGCTGGCGATGACGTATTTGTTCACCGCCCCCGGCATCCCGATCATGTATTACGGAACGGAAATCGCCATGAACGGCGGCCAAGACCCGGACAACCGCCGCTTGATGGATTTCCGCGCCGATCCGGAGATCATCGATTACTTGAAAAAAATCGGCCCGCTCCGCCAACAGCTGCCGTCTTTGCGGCGCGGCGATTTTACGCTCCTGTATGAAAAAGACGGCATGGCGGTGTGGAAACGGCAATATGAAGATGAAACAACGGTTATCGCCATCAACAACACGGGCAAAACGCAGCACGTTCACCTAACGAACGACCAGCTGCCAAAAAACAAGGAACTGCGCGGCTTTTTATTGGACGATCTCGTCCGCGGCGATGGCGACGGATACGATCTTGTGCTCGACCGCGAAACGGCGGAAGTGTACAAACTGCGGGAAAAAACAGGGATCAACGTTTCGTTTATCGCCGCCATCGTATCGGTTTACGTGTTGTTTCTTTTGTTTTTGTATTTGGTGAAAAAACGGGCGAAGCGGATGCCGGAATAGAGGGAAAGGAGGGACCTTATGACCGTTACGATTAAAGATGTGGCGAAACGAGCGAACGTTGCGCCGTCAACCGTCTCGCGCGTCATCGCCGACAGCCCGCGCATCAGCGAGAAGACGAAACAGCGGGTGCGCGAAGCGATGAAAGAGCTCGGCTATCACCCGAACTTTATTGCTCGCAGCCTCGCGAGCCAAATGACGCAAGTGATCGGCATCGTCATGCCGAGCTCCGCCGACCAGGCGTTACAAAACCCGTTTTTCCCGGAAGTCATCCGCGGCATCAGCAAAGCCGCCCATGAAAAGCGATATGCTTTGCAAATGTCGATCGGAGAGAAAGAGAACGACATTTACGAGCGAGTCGTGGAGATGCTGCAAGGACGGCGCGTGGACGGCGTCATTTTGCTTTACTCACGGCAAAACGATAAGCTCATGAAGTACTTGTTAAAGCATGGCTTTCCGTTCGTCGTCATCGGCAAACCGCACCAAAAAGCGGAACAAGTGACCCATGTCGACAACGACAACGTCCAGGCGGGGAAAGATGCGGCAAACTGGTTGATCGCTCGCGGGCACGAACGCATCGCGTTTGTCGGCGGCAATCCGCAATATTTGGTGACCGTCGACCGTCAAACCGGCTACGCCGCCGCCTTGCAGGAGGCGGGGCTTCCGTACCGGCCGGAATACGTCGTCCATGCAGAATTTTTGCAGGAAGGCGGCCAAGAGGCGATGAAGGAGCTTCTTTCGTTGCCTGAGCCGCCGACCGGGCTTGTCGTCGCCGATGATCTCATGGCGCTCGGCATCTTGAAAACGCTTGATGAAATGGGGCTTGGCGTCCCGGAAGATGTTTCGATCGTCAGCTTCAACAACACGCTGCTCGCCGAAATGTCGCGTCCGCCGCTCACGTCGGTTGACATCGGCATTTTTCAGCTCGGCTACGAAGCGGCGAAAAGTTTAATTGAGAAAATCACCAACCTGAATGAACCGATCAAACGCATCATCATCCCGCACCGGCTCGTGGAACGGGGGTCGTGTGCGAGGCGGTAGTGGATAAGAACGATGTTTACGGAGAGACGTCCATCATGTCAATGGACGTCTTTTTGTATTTTGGGTTGTTTTTTCTTTGATGACACTCTTGGGCGCGTTGGGGTTGGACAAAAGGTTAGGGGAAAATGAAGCAATCCCCTAGATAATCAGATGGTGGATGAGCATAAGGAACGGGGAAAGGGGAATGCAAAGCGAAGTCGGAAAAAGATCTGCTTTCAGGTAATTTTTCAACGGTGACATGGAAATATAAGTGGTTAGGGGAGTGAATGGTTTGACATTTCATAATCTTTTTGTATACATTTGTATACAAATATAATTGGGAAGAGGGAGTAGGATGGAACCGAATCGGTCGTATGCACATCAGGAAGGCTTAGAGTTTTTTCGGCAATTAAACCGTTACATGAATGAACAGTTTGCACCACAAGACGAAGTGCTGGCCGACGTTCGACGTTCGATTGAGGAGAATGGGCTACCGTCGATTTCCGTCTCACCGGCGACCGGGAAGCTGTTGACGATGTTGGTGGCGATTTCTGGAGCGAAAAGGGTGCTGGAAATCGGGGCGCTTGGCGGTTATAGCGGCATTTGCCTCGCACGCGGATTTGGCAAGGAAGGAACGTTAACGTCGCTTGAATTGGTGGAGGAATACGCGCGCTTGGCGCGGCAAAATCTCAAAAAAGCCGGTTTTGGCAGCCAAGTCACTTACATGATTGGCCCTGCTTTGGAAAGTCTTGAAACGCTTGCAGCGAATGGTGAACGATTTGACTTTTTCTTTATTGACGCTGACAAAGAAAACTATATCCGTTATCTCGACTATTGCATCCGCCTTGCCAATCCTGGTGCGATCATCGCCGCCGACAACACGCTAGCTGGGAGCGGTGTCGGCGCATCGGACGCGCTTCGGCGGCGCGGGGAGATCATGAAACAGTTTAACGAAACCGTTGCCTGCCATCCTCAGCTTGATGCCATGTTCATTCCCATTGGAGATGGCGTGACGGTAGCAAGAGTGAAAAAAACCGCTTGAAAGGAGAGGGGACGATCAGATGCACGGACACTTTTTTCCCGGACATGAGCATCCATTTGAGGATCATCCCCCTTTGGAAGGGAGGCCATATGCACAGAGGGTCTCACCGCGGCGCCAAAACGTTCCGTCGCGGGCGGGCGCTGGAGTTTTTAGAGCGGTTGTATGTTAAGCGGGTAACATTGAAACAACAACTGCAGTCGCCAGAGCTCCAATCGATCCATGCCATACTGACGGGGGAACTGAAAGCGATCGAAATGGTCATCAACGAGTTTGTTCAGTCGTTTGAGATTCATGAAGACGAGCTTAAAACGAGGTTGAAGTTTGAAAAACGAGATAACGATGATCCAACAAACGGACATTCCGGCGATGAGTCAAATGCGGAAGAGTAAGAGGAATGATCATAAACAAAAGAAGGGAGAGGGATGATGTTTGTTCAAATACGCAAATCACCGCAGCGAAAGGATATGCTGATCAAGTGGTCGAACGGTTTAAGCGTCCGGGAATCATCGAGCAACAAGATGGATTTGAACATTTTAAGTCAAAAAAACGCGTCATGGCGATAATGAAGTTGTCATTTTGATCACATGGGAATCAGAGGAATACTGAAAAAAATAGGGCTCTTCACCAAAAGTTGTGCTTGATTTTTTCATAACATGCCCCACTTACGCTTGTGAGGAAAAATCAGTAAATCAATGATTTTTGCACATCCTTGTTCAGGAGAACGTATCGCTTGTCAAGTACATGTTGTGGTGATGAACCAAAAATAGGGAAAAGCGACGCCCATATCGCAGGTCATAAAGCAAGACGAAATGAACTGGATAAGGAATTTGTTTCCAATATCAAGGTGAGGCATGATGAAGTCAAAGTGGTGAAAAAAGCCATATCATCGTCTGCTGATTGATGAAATTGGACACAGATGGTGAAACCAAAAATGCTCATGAATGTCATCGATGGAGCGATGGCCCAACACGCCTTAAACGAATGTCAAACGTACTTGTCTGAACCGGATTGGCTGCTTGTTATGTGACAAAAAACCCCGCCCCCATTCCGGGGTGGGGTGAGAGAAGAGGGGCACCTTGTAAAGAAGTAGAGGAACATCGTAGCTTTATCGTACTCGTTTTTTTACAATCACGCCATATTTTTGTGAGAAAAGGTAACGCGATTTTGTTAAAAATGATTGGCAACAGCGGTGGCTGCGGTCAATCGCTGATGAACTTGCCGCCATTTACATGAAGCATTTGCCCGGTCATGTACGACGATTCGTCGCTCGCCAAAAAGACGTAGCACGGGGCGACTTCGCACGGTTGGCCGGGCCGTTTCATCGGCGTGTTGGCGCCGAATGTGGCGACTTGCTCGCTTTTGAACGTCGACGGGATGAGCGGCGTCCAAATCGGGCCTGGGGCGACGCCGTTGACGCGAATGCCTTGGCCGACGAGCGCTTTGGCGAGCGACCGGGTGAAGGCGACGATCGCGCCTTTTGTCGCCGAGTAGTCGATGAGCTGCTCATTTCCTTCGTAGGCGGTGATCGAAGCGGTGTTAATAATCGCGCTTCCGCTTTTTAAGTGCGGGAGCGCCGCTTTCGTTAGGAAAAAGCAGCCGAATACGTTCGTGCGAAACGTTTTTTCCAGCTGCGCGGCGGTGATGTTGAGAAAATTCGGCTGCGGGTGCTGCTCGGCGGCGTTGTTGACGACGATGTCAAGCTTGCCGAACGCTTCGATCGTCTGTTTCACCGCCTCTTTGCAAAACGCTTCATCGCCAATGTCTCCCGCAATGGCCAGACACCGTCTTCCTTCCTGCTCGACGAGCCGTTTCGTTTCGTCGGCATCTTCATGTTCGTTGAGATAGATGATCGCCACATCGGCCCCTTCTTTGGCGAAATGAACCGCGACCGCGCGGCCGATGCCGCTGTCGCCGCCGCTGATGATGGCGGTTTTGTTTTTGAGCTTGCCGCTTCCTTTATAACTATCTTTGATCGTGACCGGCTGCGGGTTCATCTCCGTTTGCAGGCCGGGCTGGCGCGTCTGGTGCTGCGGGGGCAGCGTCGTTTGTTGCTTTGTGACCATGTTTGTTCCTCCTTAGCATGTATTGTCATCGTTAGTATGGGACAATGGGAGGAAAATATTTAACATTTTTTGACGAATAGATGTTTTTGAAACGAATCGAATAAAAATGGCATAAAAAAGCTGGCCACATTGCACGTGATCGTTTGGAGTCGGCTTTTTTAAATTGGAAAGTACATGTACCTACACTCTATCGATCTGTATTAGACATACTGATTTTACTTGCTGAAAACGGTCTACATGCGGAAAAAGATTATCATCAAATTCAGGAAAAATGAAACTACCTGTCTCCTGTAGAGTTCAGGAAAACAGGTAGTTTGGATGTAGAGCCTCATTTCAAGATAGCTGCTCGATAACAGGCAAGAAAACGTTATTTAGATAACCGTTTCATGAGAGACGCTTTTTCATCTTCAAAACCCGGTTTGCCAAGTAAGGCAAACATATTCTTCTTGTAAGCTTCCACTCCCGGCTGATCAAACGGATTCACACCCAGTAAATGACCGCTGATGCCGCAAGCTTTTTCGAAGAAGTATACCATTTCACCAAAGGTGTATTCATTCATTTCATCCAGTTCAACAATTAAGTTAGGCACTCCGCCGTCTACATGCGCTAATAGCGTGCCTTGGAAAGCTTTTTTGTTTACTTCATCCAGTGTCTTACCGGCCAAGAAATTCAATCCATCAATATTTTCTGGATCTTCTTGAATCGTCAGTTCGATTCGCGGTTTCTTGACTTGCAGCACTGTTTCGATCAGATTGCGGCGGCCTTCCTGAACGTATTGCCCCATGGAATGTAAATCTGTTGTAAAGTCAACGGATGCAGGAAAGAGTCCTTTCTGATCTTTCCCTTCACTTTCTCCAAACAGCTGTTTCCACCACTCAGATACATAATGAAGGGATGGCTCATAGTTCACCAATAATTCAATCGCTTTGCCTTTGCGGTACAGAATATTTCGCACAGCGGCATACTGATAACTTTCATTGGTTGAAAGATCAGGATTGTTATATTTATGATATGCTGATGCTGCCCCTTCCATCATTTGATCAATATTCAGTCCAGCTACGGCGATTGGCAATAGGCCAACTGCTGTCAGCACAGAATATCTTCCGCCTATGTCATCCGGAATAACGAAAGTTTCATATCTTTCTTGATCGGCGAGCTTTTTTAAAGCTCCTTTTGCTCGGTCGGTAGTAACGTAAATCCGTTTTCTTGCTTCCTCTTTTCCATATTTTTTCTCCATGTAGTCACGGAAAATCCGGAAAGCAATGGCAGGTTCTGTCGTTGTTCCAGATTTAGAAATGACATTGATAGACAGATCTTTGCCTTCTAACACATCTAATAAATGAGAGATATAAGTGGAACTGATATTCTGACCAGCGAAATAAATTTGTGTCGTATTGTTCATTTGGTTATGAAATGTATGGGATAATGCTTCAATAGCCGCCCTTGCACCTAAATAAGACCCGCCAATGCCGATAACCACAAGAGCGTCTGAATGATTCCGGATTCTTTCAGCAGCTTGTTTGATTCGCGCAAATTCGTCTTTATCATAGCGGATCGGCCAATCAACCCAGCCAAGAAAATCCGATCCTGGACCTTTCTTTTCATGAAGCATATGATGAGCTACTTTTACAAATTCGCTTAAATAATGTAGTTCACTCTCTTTCATAAATGGCAAGGCATTGGAGTAATCAAAAGAGATAGCCATATACACTTCTCCTTTCTCATTCTATTTTGCAGCGCATGTCCATTGTATGTCTTACTGCAAGGGGATTTTATGTTATTTCTTCTCATTTTTTTCTACAGCATGTCCGCCAAATTCGTTGCGGAGGGCGGCTACCACTTTGCCTGTAAATGTATCGTTTTCTAATGAACGATACCGCATCAATAAGGCCATGGCGATGACAGGAGTGGCCGTTTGCAGATCTAAAGCCGTTTCGACCGTCCATTTCCCTTCGCCGGAAGAATGCATAATTCCTTTGATTTCCTCTAATTTTGCATCTTTTGAAAATGCGCGTTCGGTTAATTCCATGAGCCATGAACGAATAACCGAACCATTATTCCACACTCTTGCTACTTTTTCATAGTCATAATCGAATTCGCTTTTCTCTAATATTTCGAATCCTTCGCCAATGGCAGCCATCATTCCATATTCAATCCCATTGTGGACCATTTTTAAGAAATGTCCGCTACCTGCTTTTCCTGTATATAAATACCCATTTTTGACAGCGGTATCTCGGAAAAGAGGCTCGACAATGTTCCAAGCTTCAGAATCGCCTCCAACCATGTAACACGCC
This sequence comes from [Flavobacterium] thermophilum, assembly GCA_900450595.1. Classification (GTDB taxonomy): domain Bacteria; phylum Bacillota; class Bacilli; order Bacillales; family Anoxybacillaceae; genus Geobacillus; species Geobacillus thermophilus. The sequence goes on along the minus strand of UGGS01000002.1, from coordinate 649,248 downwards.
CCGTTGCGAGCACCTTCCACCCCACCAGAGGTTCCAGCATCCATAAAGTGAATTCCCATCTCCTTTAGCTCGTTATAACGACGAATCGATTCCTTATAGTTAGAATTACCTCCATCAATCACAATGTCTCCTTTGCTTAAAAATGGTGTAATCTCACTAATCACTGAATCAACAACTGTATGTGGAACCATCACCCAAAGAATTCTTGGGTTTTCTAATGATAAAACGAGCTCCTTTAAACTGGATACGCCTTTGGCCCCGTATTTTTTTATTTCTTCAACCGCATTTGCATTTACATCGAACGCCACTACTTCGTGCTTATGGTCAATGAGGTTTTTACCTAAGTTTAATCCCATTTTTCCTAAACCGATTAACCCGACTCTCATGCTGACTACCTCCTAAAAATATCTTGGTCAAAGAAGATTGGCTATTCCTATTTCATAGTTAGTTTATCCAGAAATTATGTTTTCAGGTTTGCTCCGGAAGAGCTTATTTACCGCCAATAAAATCCGTCTTCTTTCAATAATTGATAAGAAGCTTCTGGTCCCATCGAACCTGAACGATATGAATGAAGAGGAAGGAGATTTTCCTCAAATGCCTCTAAAACAGGTTGCAGCCATTTCCAAGATAGTTCAACTTCTTTCCAATGAGCAAAGAAAGTCGAATCGCCATGTAAAGCGTCAAAAATTAAGAGTTCATAGGCTTCGGGTACCTCTTTCTGATTAGTTGTAAAGTGCATATGAACGGGTTCCATCTTTCCATTGTTGAATATATTTTTACTATTGAATTGCAACGAAACACCTTCGTTCGGATTGATTTGAATCACCAAAAGATTAGGAGTTGTTTCCTCATTTTTCGGTAAGTACCATTCCTTTAATGGATTTTTAAATTCAATCACAATACGTGTGGACTTTTCCTTCATTCTTTTACCTGTACGAATATAGAATGGTACCCCGCTCCAATTTTCATCATCAATCCACAAACGAGCAGCAACAAATGTCTCCGTTGTCGAAGAAGCATCGATGCCAGGTTCTTCTTTATATCCAACCACTGGTCTGCCATCGATTTCTCCAGGACCGTATTGGCCGCGAACAACGTGCAAGCCTACTTCTTCCTTCTGTATTGGTCGAAGAGATTCCATGATTTTTCTTTTCTCATTACGGATGTCTTTTGCGCTAATCTGTTTTGGCAGGTGCATGGCTGTCATCATCAACAATTGCAGCATATGATTTTGAAACATATCGCGAATGGCTCCTGCCTGATCATAATAGCTTGCTCTTTGTTCTACTCCAACCGTCTCACTTGCCGTAATTTGCACATTGGCTATATATTGATTGTTCCATATCGCTTGAAACACAGGATTGGCAAATTTTAAAGCTTCAAGGTTTTGCACCATCGGCTTTCCAAGGTAATGATCTACCCGATAAATTTCTTCTTCTTCAAAAGCTTGACTTAACTTTTCGTTTAAATCTTGGGCCGATTTTATATCGTGGCCAAACGGTTTTTCGATAATCAGACGTTTCCAACCTTTTGTGGATCCTAACCCGCTTTCCTTGATGTTCGACGCGATCACATCAAAAAATTCCGGCGCAACCGATAAATAAAACATACGGTTTTCAGGAATGTTCAATTCTTTTTCACGTTGTTGAACCATTTCAAGCAACTTTTTATACCCTTGTGCATTCGTTACATCTAAAGAGGTATAACGAAACGCACGGAGAAACTCTTTCATTTTGGAACGGTCATTTGTCAAACGTCTGGAAAAGGTTTTGATCGAATTTTCCACATATATTTGAAATTCATCATCGGATAATTCTCTTTTGCTTACGCCAATAATGGAAAATGGCTGCGGCATTTTTTGATCGAGAAATAAATTATATAATGCAGGGAAAATTTTTCGTTTCGCTAAATCACCTGTTGCTCCAAACAAGATAAAGGTCATTGAATCCAATGTGATCCCCCCTGACTTTTCGAAACATTTTCCCAAAAGAATAAAGTGATAGAGCAGATATAACGACGTTTACTACATTGCTCGAATCGGTATTTTTATGAATAATGCCCATTTCAGGGAGAAAATCTTGTTCATGTATTTGTCGTTCATGAACGTTTAAACAAAATACATCCGCTAAAAGGCAATGATTAAAATAACCTAGTACTTTTTTTAAGGCATCTATGGTAATATATAAAAGCAAACGGTGGGATAAAAAGATCAGATTCAATGGAATCCGATCTTTTTATCGCTGGTAAGAATGTTAGTGACAGGCTTTGCTTTTTTTTATTTGTTTAGAAGTTGACATCTAGACCATAAAACGCTGCGATATATAATTTTTTCATTTCTTCTACAGAAGTTTCACGCGGATTTGTGCTTGTACAAGGATCTTTTACGGCATTGGCCGCCATTTCATCCACGTGTGCGGTGAACGTTTCTTCGGACACTCCGTATTCTTGAAGTGTATTTGGAATATTCATCTTATTATTCAAGTCACGAATCCAAGCAATGAGTGAATCCACCAATTCTTTGTTGTTTTCCCCATTCAGACCGAGCCGTTTGGCAATTGCTGCATAACGATCCTCGACTACCGTGCGATTAAATTGGATCACATATGGCAAATAAATCGCATTGGCACATCCATGCGGAATGTTAAATATTGGGCCGCTTTTGTGTGAAAGACTGTGCACATTTCCTAGCACCGCGTTAGCAAATGCCATTCCAGCCATCGCCTGAGCGTAATGAACTTGTTCGCGGGCTTTAGCATCTCCGTGGTAAGAAGCAAGAAGATTTTCTTTCAGTACTTGAGCTGCTTCAATAGCCAAGGAATCTGTGAAAATCGTACGAGGCTTTGCTACGTATGCTTCAATACTATGTGTGATTGCGTCCATCCCGCTGTAGGCTGTAACGTGCTTCGGCATGGATTGGACCATAATCGGATCAATAATCGCCATGTCTGGCGTCAGTTCAAAATCAGCCAGTGGATATTTGACCCCTGTTTCTGCATCAGTAATAACCGATAAATTGGATATTTCCGATGCACTTCCGCTTGTTGTCGGGATTCCCACGAATTTTGCTTTTGTGCGCAAGCGTGGCAGGCTAAATGGACGAGTGGCCTCTTCAAATGTCAATTCTGGATGTTCGTAGAACAACCACATTGCTTTCGCCGCATCCATGACTGATCCGCCGCCAATCCCGATCACCCAGTCTGGCTGAAAATCATTAAGAATGCGCACTCCTTTTTTTACCATTTGGGTTGTTGGTTCTGTCGTAATTCCATCAATCACTTTTGTTTCTATATTGGCCTCTGAAAGAAGTTGCTGAATTTTATCAAGATTTCCGTTTTTCTTGACGGAGCTGCCGCCAATGACGAGGGCAGCTTTTGTTCCTTCCAGTGTTTTTAAAACATCGAGAGCATTCTCTCCAAAATAAATATCGCGAGGAATAGTAAAACGATTCATGCTGCTCCCTCCAGTACTCGTGATTGTTTACAGATGCTAGTATAATGTGTATAAAACTTATTGAGAAGTACGCACTTTATTATCATGTAGTGATAAAAATATAATATAGTGTAAAAAAATATACTTAATGATATAAAAGGTATAAAGGTATATAGACTCCCATGACAAAAAAATTTCGTCACCATCGGAAGGATGAAAACAACCTTCTGTCGAATGGTCTCCTTGCAGCTGGGGTCATGAGGTCGTTGTATCTATGGTACGTAAAAGTCCGATATATAGACGGACCCCAGTAGTCTGGTGCACTACGGAATGTCGCTCCCTTGAGGGAAGCACGCAGGATAGAATGCTTGAACAAAGGCTGCTGCACCAGCTGTTTTTGAGAACGAAGCAGGGAGGGAGACCGATGCGCGTCTTGTATGAACGCTGTTGTGGATTGGACGTGCATAAGCAATCGATTACGGCTTGCGCCCTTACCCCTGAAGGAAAAGAGATTCGCACGTTTGGTACGCTGACCGACGATCTCGAGGAGTTGGTGGATTGGCTGAAAGAAAAAAAGGTGACGCACGTTGCCATGGAGTCGACGGGCGTATATTGGAAGCCAGTGTATAATCTCCTCGAAGCAGAGCCGATCGAAGTGCTTGTCGTCAATGCCCAACACATCAAAGCGGTTCCCGGGCGAAAGACCGATGTCAAAGATGCTGAATGGATCGCGGACTTGCTTCGCCATGGATTGCTAAAAGGGAGTTACATCCCTCATCGGGCTCAGCGGGAGCTCCGGGAACTGGTCCGTTATCGGCGCAGTTTGATCGAGGAACGGGCACGGGAGCTCAACCGCATCCAAAAAGTGCTGGAAGGAGCCAATATCAAGCTTTCTTCGGTCGTATCCGACATCAACGGGATGTCGGCCCGGCTCATCATTCGCGCCCTTATCGAAGGAAAGAACGATCCGGCGGCCCTCGCCCAGCTCGCCAAAGGGCGGCTGAAACAAAAAACGGAAGAGCTCCGGCGCGCGTTGAAAGGAATGATAGGGCCGCATCAACGCATGATGCTGGCTGAGCAATGGCGTCATGTGGAGTATTTAGATGAAGCGATTGCCCGGTTGGATCGAGAAATCGAGGAACGAACGCGCCCTTTTCATGAAGCGCTGGAGCTCATCGATACGATCCCGGGAGTGAGGCGGCAAAGCGCGGAACAAATTGTAGCGGAAATCGGGACGGACATGAGCCGGTTCCCTACCGCCGCGCACTTGGCCTCATGGGCCGGAATGGCTCCCGGGAATCATGAGAGTGCAGGGAAACGGTTGTCAGGTCGAACGAGGAAAGGGAACAAGAAGCTAAGGTCGTGCCTCGTGGAATGCGCCCGTGCCGCCGCCCGAACGAAGAACACGTACCTATCGGCCAAGTATCATCGGATCGCCAAACGAAGAGGAGCGAATCGAGCGAGTGTCGCGGTCGGGAGAACGATTTTAGAAATGATCTATTACATCTTAACTCGAAAGGAACCGTATAGAGAGTTGGGAGCCGACTACTGGGATCGGCAGCGAGAAGCGAGCATCGTGCGTCAAACGGTGAAACGATTAGAGGGGTTAGGGTACGAAGTGAAACTGGAAAAAACGAGTGCATAGCACTTATTAACCATGCATAGCACTTATTAACCATATATATACTGAAATACCTTCCTTTGGAATTCGATTCCGAAGGCTAGGTGGGTCCCGTTTTTTTGTCTTAAATGGTGTTTTCAGGATAGATACAATGAACGGGATGTATCATGAAAAGACTGTTACCATCCAGAAGGAATGAATGGGGTCTGCTATGTGTGAGAATAAATATGTATAACATTTATTTGTGAGTAGGTGCTTTATTATCATAAAGTGACAAAGAGTATACTATAGGTTATAATAAACAACATAGGGGGGTGAAACGATGGGACACGTTTGTGGCAAAACGTATAACTGTGAAAAAGAATTAACGCTCGCTGTTATTGGCGGTAAATGGAAAATGCTTATTTTATGGCATCTAGGAAAAGGGGGAAAGAAGCGGTTTAGCGAACTAAAAGCTCTCATGCCGGGGATCACCCAAAGAATGCTGGTTAACCAGTTGCGAGAGCTGGAGCAAGATCAAATTGTTCATCGCGAAGTCTATCCTGTTGTTCCGCCAAAAGTGGAATATTCACTGACCGAGCATGGAAAAAGCCTGATGCCAATTCTTGATGCCATGTATGAATGGGGCAAAAACTATATGGAGACGGTCGTAAAAGGTCAAGTAAAAATCAATGAGGCCGCCAAATAGAAAAGCTCTTCCTCCGTTAAAGCTTCGCAAACTCCCTGCTTGCCTTATTACTGGCAGGAAAAATTTTATAGAAAATATACGCTCATTAAGATGCAAGTTAAAACCAACGGACAACAATCTTTTATGAAAGATCCGCTGTCCGTTGGTTTTTCTGTATGTACGTTGATGACTGTTTGGATGTGAGACCGGTCTGACAGAAACTCTCCTGAAATTTCGTCAGTAGGGGATTCATTTACATAAGTTAAGGAGAGAAGACTCCTGCTTCTAATGTGCGGGGGATTCCCATAGAAGCGGCAGTAGGTTAAGAGTGGTTGCAGCTCACAAAACATTATCTCCATCATTAGATCCCTCATCGTTTCTGCAGACTTCTTTTTTTATTCTCCTTTTTCGTTTATCCTCTTTTAGTATACTTTTTCACACTATGTAACAAGAAAGTGTGTACTTGTTAAATTGAATGATGTGTCTAATAATATCAGTAACGCCACATGACTGAGGCGAAACGTTACTAGATGGATAACAAGAGAGGGGGATACTATGAGACTGAGGGTTTCAGCGGTTCAATATCATCTCCATACCATCCAATCGTTTGAGGAATTTGCCAAACAAGTAGAACATTATATTAAAACAGCGGAAGAGTTTGGAGCGGATTTTGTCTTGTTTCCAGAATTTTTTACCACCCAGCTAATGTCTATTGGCAACCAGCAAGGGCAGCCTTTGACCATTCAAGATCTTCCTGATTTTACAGAACAATATCGGTCTTTATTTATTAATTTGGCTAAACAAACAAAGATGCATATTATTGGAGGAACCCATGTCATCCGTAAAGGCGGACGATTATACAACGTGGCTCATTTATTCTATCCAGACGGAAGAGTCGCCGAACAGCCAAAGCTTCATATCACTCCGACGGAAGTAAAAGAATGGAACATGTCTCCTGGAGAAAGCCTGCAGGTGTTCGAGACCGACAAAGGAACCATTGCGATGTTGACTTGCTATGACATCGAATTTCCAGAAATTGTTCGAATGGCAAAGGCCAAGGGTGCTGATGTCATTTTCTGTCCTTCTTGCACCGATGATCGTCACGGATTTCATCGTGTCCGTTACACCAGTCATGCGAGAGCAATCGAAAATCAAGTCTATGTCGTCACCACTGGTACGGTAGGTTCCCTTCCTACGGTTGATTTTATGCGGGCAAATTTTGGGCAAGCGGCGGTGATTACACCGAACGACATCCCGTTTCCTCCACGCGGCATCTTGGTAGAAGGGGAAATCAACCATGATATGATTGTAACCGCTGATCTCGATTTAGAGCTGTTATATCAGGTTCGCGAAAGTGGTTCCGTCACTACGTGGCGTGATCGGCGCACGGATCTTTATCCGGACTGGAAATAAGATGTGACTAGCTGCTCTATGAGGAGGGTGAAGAATGTATCGAAAGGAGTTTTACGTCTTTGACCAAGATCGTCCTGTCCCAGCGGTAATCCGAAATTATGAAGAAAAGGACTTCCCTGGCTTAATCCGCATTCAACAGGAAAGTTTTCCTCCACCATTCCCGTCTGAATTATGGTGGAATACGGAACAGCTGAAAAATCATGTTACACTGTTTCCAGAGGGAGCCTTATGTGTTGAGGTGAATGGTGAAATTGCGGGGTCGATGACGGGACTTATTGTTGACTTTGATCCCAGCCATCCGGATCATACATGGGAAGAGATCACGGATAATGGATATATCCGTAACCATAACCCAAACGGGAATACGCTCTATGTTGTTGATATTGGCGTGCGTCCTGCCTACCGCAAATTAGGGCTGGGAAAATGGCTGATGTTATCCATGTATGAAGTGGTTGTTCATTTGGGATTAGAACGGCTGTTAGGCGGAGGGAGAATGCCTGGCTATCATAAAAAAGCTCATGAGATGACAGCGGAACAATATCTCGAAGCTGTAGTAAAAGGCGAATTGAAGGACCCTGTTATTACCTTCCTGCTCCGTTGCGGCCGTACACCTGTTAAAGTGGTGGCGAACTATTTAGAGGATGAAGAATCGTGCAATTATGCAGCACTGATGGAATGGAAAAATCCTTTTTATAGACCAAAATCTTAACAAGGAGAATGATGAAGATGGAATATCGCAGAATTACGAGTATTGAAGACCCTTTGTTTAAAAAAATGCACCAATTGATGCAAAATGTATTTCCTCCTGAAGAAGTATTAGCATTCGATTTATGGAAAGAGCCTCTGGAAGATCCGGGAATTCGTGTGTGTGTTGCTGTTCACGAAGGAGAGGTAGTAGGTGCGACAGAGTATCGCTATTATGAAGATTTAAATGTCGCAATGACAGATTTTACCATTATCGGCCAAGCAGGACTAGGGATCGGTCGATTTTTAGCCAAAAAGCGGTTAGAAGATTTGAACAACTGGGCTGCAGCAAATGGAAAGCAGTTATATGGCATGTTCGCCGAAATTTATGATCCTTATCGGGTAGAGCATTATGAATTTGGCGGGATTAAGCCGATGGATCCATATGTTCGTCGTGAGGTATTATCTCATTTGGGATATAAGCGGCTTGACTTCCCTTATGTCCATCCATCTTGGAACAATGATGGAGAAGCCGTAACTGGTCTTGATCTTTGTTTTCTTCCGATGGACGATAGCGTGAATGAACTTCCAGCAGATCTTGTTGTGAAGTTTTTGAAACGTTATTATTCTGTCTTATCGAATAAACCGAATTCTTGGTATGAAATGATTGAAAATCTGGAAGCGAAAGATACCGTCACACTATTACCGATTTAAACCCTATAGAAACGCAATGCTCATGAAACCTTAAAAAATTTTTCCGGATTTAGCGGCATCCTTTATTGTTTCTCTATCGAAAGCAGCAAGAATGCTATTCGGTATCTGAAAGATGAAGGATGCTTTATCTTAATAGCACATTACAACTAGAACTTATTTCAAAATTCGAATAAAGGAGAGAGGACTTTTACAGGATGGAGATGGAACTGTGGTATACAGAAAAACAAACTCTCGATCATGGAATCACAACCAAGATTCGTCGTACTTTACACCATGAAAAAACGGAATTTCAAACCCTTGATGTAATTGAAACAGTCCAATTTGGCAACATGCTTGTTTTAGATGGCATGGTAATGACTACCGATGTTGATGAGTTTGTATACCATGAAATGATTACCCATGTGGCGATGAATACCCATCCTAATCCGGAACATGTGCTTGTTGTTGGCGGTGGAGATGGGGGAGCCATTCGTGAGATTTTAAAATATCCTTCGGTAAAAACAGCTACTTTGGCAGAGATTGATGGCAAAGTGATCGAAGCTTCCAAAACTTATTTCCCCAAAATCGCGGGTGCTTTAGATGATCCACGCGTCAAAATTGAAGTAGTTGACGGAATTAAACATGTTGAAGAAAACAAAGGAAAATATGATGTGATTTTGGTGGATTCCACCGAGCCTGTGGGACCAGCTGTTGGCTTGTTCCAAAAGCCGTTTTATCAATCGATTTTTGAAGCACTAAAAGAAGACGGAATCATGGTTGCACAAACGGAATCTCCTTGGTTTAACCGTGATCTGATTCGTCGAGTATTTAAGGATATCTCTTCGCTCTTCCCAATTACGCGCCTTTATACTGCGAGCATTCCTACCTATCCAAGCGGGTTGTGGAGCTTTACGATTGGTTCTAAAAAGTATGATCCTATGGAAGTGGATGAGACGAGGTTCCATCAAGTTGATACCCGCTATTATCATCCGAGAATGCACAAAGCCCTTTTCCAGTTGCCTGTGTTCGTGCAAGAGTTGATCACTGTGGAGAGAAAATAAGTGCGCTTTGATGAGACATGCTCGGGAAACGTATATATTGATGCTAGCAGCGACTTAGAGCGGTCGCAAGCAGTTTTATGGAAAAATGATCTGAATGGGAATCGTGATGGTCACGAAGAAAAAACCATTGAAGACATGTAGCCGGATGCTTGTTAGACCCACACTAAGAAGACAACAGACAAACATTCCAAAAACGTTTGAACCACCACGTATGTTTTCTCGGCGATCGCTGAAAACTAAGGAAGTCGTGGCGAAATGCGTCTCTACTCTTTTACTCTTTTAGAGCGAAAGGAGTGGTACCTATGTCGACAATAGGTATTGCTGCGGAAAACCGTCGGATCGACGCGCTTCTGCTTCGTGCACTCTACTTCGGTCCCAAATCTTACTGGGAGCTGATGCGGGCAGCGCAAGCCCAGACCCACCAGGTGCTGAAGGCCCTGCAGTCGCTCCTGGAGGGCGAACTGGTGGTCTACGACGGCGATCGCTTCGTGATCACCGAGGCGGGGCGTCAGCAGGCGGAAACTCTGAGTCTGGAACGGGTGGCCGAACAGCGTTGTGAGGCTTGCGCGGGGCGCGGCATTGTTCTGAGGCCGCCTTTTGACAGCGTCCTTGCTGCTTTCCAAGATATCGCAGCCATGCGGCCCAAGGCGACGCCCGACTTTGACCAGGGATACGTGACGCCCGAGACCACCGTGCGACGGCTGGCCCTGATGGCCCAGCGGGGAGATCTGGTGGGGCGCGACATTCTGCTGCTGGGAGACGACGACCTCACGGGCATTGCGGCCGCGCTCTCGGGGCTGCCGCGGCGCATCTGCGTCCTGGATGTGGACGAGCGCATCATCACCTTCATTCGCGACGTGGCTCGGGACCGTGGTTGGGACCACGTCCACGCTGAGGTCTACGACGTGCGGGATGAATTGCCGTCCCATCTCCGCGGCCAGTTTGATGTGTTCTTCACGGACCCGGTCGACACCGTCAAGGGCCTCCTGCTTTTTTTAAGCCGCTGCACAGAGGGGCTGCGTGGGCCCGGTGCCGCGGGCTACTTTGGCCTCTCTTACCTGGAGGCCTCTTGGCGGAAATGGCGGCAGATCCAGCAGGGCATTCTCGACATGGGCTATGCCATCACTGACATGCTGGGCGCCTTCCAGGACTACCTGTTGGAGGACATTGTGGCCCTAGACTGGGCACGCATGGCACCGGTGCCGGTCAAGGAGCCCGATATCCCCTTCTACGTCAGCACCGTCTACCGCCTGGAGCTGGTCGAGGAGCCTCAGCCCCTCTTTTTCGGCCGAGTGGAGCTTGGGCAGGACCTCTACTACGACGAAGAGTTCTGCGGCAAAGAATAGCGATAAAGACTGCCCGCCTTCTGCAGCGGGAATACCCGTTGCCGAGGGCGGGCGTTTGTATGCCGTTTCCTGACACCCGCATGCGGAGTTGCGTTCTTCAAGGTTTGCTGAATGACATTTACCACCATCGCACGATTTTACCGATGGATTATGGAAGGCAACAGACTTTTGAGAGTTTTTGACGCCGTGTGCAACCATGAAAGGAGTGGTCATCGATTTTGCAAAAAGTCTTGGCAAACCCCGCGTTCCAACTATAACCGATTTGATTTGTAATGATAATCGAGGGAATGCTGATAGTGGGAGAGCGACTGATGTGTACGAAGAGAATGATAATGTTCAAACTGTTGGAGGACTATCATGGATCGATCACAAGAATCCAAATTTCCGATCAAAAAAAGACCGCAAAGCGTTTCTTAAAGAAAGCTTTGCGGTCTTTTCTCCTTTCCCCCGTGACCAAGTTGAAAATTCCGTTTGAATAGTTTAAGATTTTGAGTGGTTTAAGATTCTCTGAGCAAAAGTCCCTTATACTCTATTCAAGATTGGCATGTCTTTTAAACATGGTATTGGAGTCCAATCCTTTTTTCTCCATGCATCTTAATATGATCGCATCATAAAACAGCAAGAGGGTTTGCTCAAATAGTGATCCCATTGGCTGTATGGTTTTGTATCCATTGTCTGATTGGTCTTTAGGTGAGCCAGGCAACTTGACCGTGATATCAGCCAATTGTCCAATGGTCGATTCAGGGAAAATGGTCACTAACGCTACGGTTGCACCTAAGCTTTTGGCTTTCTCAGCCATGGAAACTAAACTTCTCGTTTCCCCTGAACCCGATCCGATGATCAAAATGTCATCTTGTTCTAGGTTAGGGGTTATGGTTTCGCCTACTACATAGGCGTCTAACCCCATATGCATCATTCGCATCGCAAAAGATTTGGACATAAATCCAGATCTGCCTGCGCCAGCTACGAAAATTTTCTTTGCTTCAAGAATCCCATTTACCAATTTTTCAGCTTCTTCATCAGCAATGAAATCGGCTGTCCGATTTAACTCTTTGATGATTTCACCCAAATATTGCGTAGTCTGCATAATTTCATTCACCTTGTTGGATCATTTTTTTCATTTCAGCGGCTACAGCTCGTTTATCTTCTTGATTAGTAATGCCGCCACCTACAATGATAAGATCAGGTTTTGCTTTAATGACTTCAGGCAATGTGTTTAATTTGATGCCGCCTGCGATCGCAGTTTTTGCGTTTTTCACGACACGTTTGATTGTTGCAAGGTCTTCAAGAGAGTTTTTTCCGACTGCCTGAAGATCATAACCTGTGTGTACACAAATATAGTCGACTCCAAACTCATCTACTTCTTTCGCTCGTTCTTCCAAATTCTTCACTCCGATCATGTCCACCAAGATTTGTTTGCCTTGTTTTTTAGCTTCTTCCACAGCACCTTTGATGGACAAATCTTCAGCAACTCCAAGTATAGTGATAATGTCAGCACCGGCTTCGGATGCTTTCATGACTTCATATGCGGCTGCATCCATGATTTTTAAGTCTGCCAATACTTTTAAATGAGGGAATTCTTGCTTGATTTCCTTTACGGCCCTGAGCCCTTCATTAATAATAACTGGAGTGCCGATTTCTACAATATCAACATACTCCTCGACTTCTTTTACCAGCTTTTTCGCTTCTGGAATGTTTACGAGATCCAATGCTAATTGTAATTCCATGAATTCTTCACCTCTCATAAAAGTTTATTGTTGGTTGTTTGTGTTTTTATCTCTTACACACTGATGAGTATACTATGTATGATTTATCTTTAGAAGTACGCACTTTATTTTTACATAGTGTCAAAAAATATACTATTGGTTGTTATTTATACTCTTTTCTTTTTGAATGTAAAGTCCCTCCGTTTCTAACCAAACCTTATTTGAAATGGCCAAAAATACATAAGAAAAGCAAGGGATGCTATCAATTCCGGTTGTGCTTAACCCATGAACAGTTTTTTGTCAAAACATCATATAAAAAGGGCCGTCTCATAAAGATGAGACAGCCCTAGAATGCCGGATTATAATTTGTTGAGGCGGGAAAACAGTGTTTAATTTTATTTATCTTCTAACGTTAAAACTACACGCCCGTTAATTTGACCTTTTAGCATTCTGTCAAATACTTCATTAATTTTTTCAAGAGGTTGCACTTCAATAATGGTTTTTACTTTACCTTCCGCTGCGAATTGGAGCGCTTCTTGCAGGTCTTTCCGCGTGCCGACAATGGAACCGATGATTTTGATTCCATTTAAAACCGTATCAAAAATTGGAATAGGCATTTCTTCCGGTGGCAATCCGACAAGCACACAAGCTCCGCCTCTGCGGATAGAATTGTACGCAGATTGAAACGCTGGCTTAGATACAGCTGTTACGACTGCTGCGTGAACTCCGCCGACTTTCTCTTTCATAAATTTCGCTGCATCTTCTTTCAAAGGGTTTACAACAAGATCAGCGCCAAGTTCTTTTGCAAGTTCAAGTTTTTCGTCGCCGATATCAACAGCAACGACATTAAGTCCCATCGCCTTCGCGTATTGAACGGCAACGTGTCCAAGGCCGCCGATACCGTAAATTGCTACCCATTCTCCTGGTTTTGCCCCTGTTACTTTTAACGCTTTATAGGTAGTAACTCCGGCGCAGAAAATTGGGGCAGCTTCTTCAAATGATAAGTTGTCAGGAATTTTAACCACATAGTCTGCCGCCGCTCTGCAGTATTCAGCATAACCTCCGTCGACTGAGTAGCCTGCATTTTTTTGTTGCTCACATAATGTCTCTTGTCCGCTTAAACAATATTCACAATGGCCGCAAGCGGAATATAACCAAGGAATTCCAACGCGGTCGCCCACTTTTAAATGGGTTACGCCTGGACCTACTTCTTCAACAATTCCTACTCCTTCATGGCCAGGGATTAAAGGAAGTTTTGGTTTTACCGGCCAATCGCCGTGAGCGGCATGCAAGTCAGTATGACAAACACCGCATGCTTTAATGCGGACTAATACTTCTCCATATGAAATGGTTGGTTTTTCTACTTCTTTTATTTTTAATGGTTCCTTAAATTGTTCCACTACAGCAGCTTTCATAACTATTCCCTCCCATATTCTTTTTCGAAAAGGAAACCCTTTCGTAAATTATCATAAGAAATTCTGTTTTTTATATAAAGCTACAGTACGACAAGTTCAAAAAGCTGTCGAAAATGTTTGTCGAAAATATTAATATTTAGAAAAAGTATCAACAATAATATGCTATCCTTTTTTCGTGTGATTATGCTCGAAAATGAAAAGCTAGTCTCCAATCGCTAAAAAGTGATTGGAGACTAATTTTTTTATGTAAATGAATAAGGTTCACACTGGTGATGCGCCATGAGCATATATTTTGTTTTTTTCTGAATATTTAGTTCGATTTTTTGCTTATCTTATTATAAATTTTATTTTAGGAACAGAAACAATGTTCACTCGCTGGACTTTGTCGAATATGATGGATCTTCATAGGAAACATATGGAATAGTTGATGGAAGAGGTGAGCTGTTGATGTACGATTATGTCATTATCGGCGGAGGAATTGTCGGTCTTGCCGTTGGAATGGCTATATTAAATTGGAAACCAAGTGCAACGATTGCTGTTTTAGAAAAGGAGAAGGGCGTTGCCGCACATCAAACCGGACATAACAGCGGTGTGATTCATTCCGGCATTTATTACAGACCAGGAAGCTATAAAGCAAAATTAGCGAAAAAAGGCAATGAAGCAATGTATCGTTTTTGTCACGAATATGGAATAGACGCAGAAATGTGCGGCAAGGTTATTGTCGCAAATAATAAAGAAGAACTCGTTCTTCTCGAAAATTTATACAAACGAGGAGTCGAAAACGGCCTTCAAATACGAATGATCGAAAAACGTGAGTTGCATGAACTGGAACCATATGTAAATGGAATAAAAGCGATACATATTCCGGTAACAGGGATTGTAAATTTTAAAAAAGTAGCCGAAAAAATGGCGGAAATCATTCAAGAAAAGGGAGGACAAATTCTCCTCCATCACAAGGTCGAATCGTTTACGGAAAAAAACGATGAAGCGATCATCGATACAAATCAAAATACGATCAAAACGTCTTTTTACATTAATTGTGCCGGCCTTCATTCCGACCGCATAGCAAAACTAGCCAACATTCAAACAGATGTAAAGATTGTTCCGTTTAGAGGGGAGTATTATCAATTAAAGCCGGAAAAAAGATATTTAGTAAAAAACTTAATTTATCCGGTGCCGAATCCGAACTTTCCGTTTTTAGGAGTGCATTTTACGAGAATGATTGATGGAACGGTGGATGTTGGTCCTAATGCCGTTTTAAGTTTTAAACGAGAAGGATATTTAAAAACAGACTTTAGTTTTAGGGATGCAAAAGATGTTCTATTTTTTAAAGGATTTTGGAAGCTTGCGTCCCGTTATGCGAAAGAGGGAATAGAAGAAATGGGAAGATCTTTTTCAAAAAGGCAGTTTGTAAAAAACGTTCAAAAGTTAATGCCCGATATCGAAGAAGATGATTTGATTCCAGGTCCTTCTGGAGTGCGGGCACAAGCATTAAAAGAAGATGGTACGCTTGTAGATGATTTTTATATTGTCCATGGTCGTCGTTCTATACACGTTTTAAATGCCCCCTCACCTGCAGCGACTGCTTCTCTTGAAATTGGAAAAGAAATTGTACGACGATTGGAGGAATGTCGTTTGGCGATGTAAAAAAGTGTTGCTGCGAGGGAAAGGTAAGACGGCAAGAACACTTTTGCCGTCTTATCCTTTTTCGCATTGATTTTTAAGATTTAAAACAACTCGTCTGTTTAGCATTCTGGCTAGCAATAGTGCTTCTGCTTTCTTATCCATTCACAATCTTCCCGCCATTCACATGTATCATTTGCCCCGTAATATAGGATGCCTCCTCGCTGGCTAAAAAGACATAGCTTGGAGCGACTTCGCACGGTTGGCCGGGACGTTTCATCGGCGTGTTGGCGCCGAATGTGGCGACTTGGTCGCTTGTGAATGTCGATGGAATAAGCGGCGTCCAAATCGGGCCTGGGGCGACGCCATTGACGCGGATGCCTTGCCCAACGAGCGCTTTGGCGAGCGAGCGGGTGAACGCGACGATTGCGCCTTTTGTCGCCGAGTAGTCGATG
Organism: [Flavobacterium] thermophilum; assembly: GCA_900450595.1. Taxonomy (GTDB): domain Bacteria; phylum Bacillota; class Bacilli; order Bacillales; family Anoxybacillaceae; genus Geobacillus; species Geobacillus thermophilus. The sequence continues at coordinate 633,135 of UGGS01000002.1, read as the reverse complement.
AGCTGTTCGTTTCCTTCGTAGGCGGTGACCGAAGCGGTGTTGATAATGGCGCTTCCGTTTTTTAAGTGCGGGAGCGCCGCTTTCGTTAGGAAAAAGCAGCCGAATACGTTCGTGCGAAACGTTTTTTCCAGCTGCGCGGCAGTGATGTTGAGAAAATTCGGCTGCGGGTGCTGCTCGGCGGCGTTGTTGACGACGATGTCAAGCTTGCCGAACGCTTCAATCGTCTGTTTCACCGCCTCTTTGCAAAACGCTTCATCGCCAATGTCTCCCGCAATGGCCAGACACCGTCTTCCTTCCTGCTCGACGAGCCGTTTCGTTTCGTCGGCATCTTCATGTTCGTTGAGATAGAGAATCGCCACATCGGCCCCTTCTTTGGCGAAATGGACGGCGACCGCGCGGCCGATGCCGCTGTCGCCGCCGCTGATGATGGCGGTTTTGTTTTTGAGCTTGCCGCTTCCTTTATAGGTGTCTTTGATGGTGACCGGCTGCGGGTTCATCTCCGTTTGCAGGCCGGGCTGGCGCGTCTGGTGCTGCGGCGGCAGCGTGGCTTGTTGCTTTGTAACCATCATTTTTCCTCCTTGGCGGGTATTGTCATCGTTAGTATGGAACGGAGGGGCGGAAATATGTGCAAAGAGGCGATGAAGGGGTCGACAGTGATCATTTTTTTGCCCACGTTTCCGTCGAGATCGTTTGCCGGTCACAACCCATGGTATATGCTTTTTTCTGAAGCGGTGAGGCGATAGCCGTTGAGCCAAAGGAACGGGTTCAAGGCGGCGAATCTTGTTCGTTGATTGGCGTGATGAAACGGATCATTTTGTAAGAGGCTGGCATCTAACGCTGCCGCCTTCAGCCAAAGGGGAAGCGTCCTGCCCGAAAGCGCTTTGTTTCGGGATGTTGACCGCACTGTTCAGCAGATCTGGAAATTTACGGAACGTGCTTTTTCTCTTCTGGTTTTTCGTGTCTAGCCATAAACGTCTTGGGTAATGAGATGGTCTTTACTTTTTGATTAAGTAAAGATAAAATAGTGAGCAAAGAGGAAAGGAGGAATCGTGATGAAGCGATCCTCACATGAAACGTATACGTATTACTCCACACTTTCTTCGAAACATCAAGTGACGATTCCAATGAAGATCAGAGAAGTGCTTGGGGCAGAACCGGGAGACCAAGTCGCATTTGTTTATCTTAATTAGGCGAGAAGACTCCCACTTCAACGAAGCGAAGCGGAGTAAGTGGGAGATGAATCGCCTTAACTATATTTTGCTGAAAATAGGATAGATTCAGTAAAATATGGTATAATATAGTTAGATGGGAGGTGAAAAAATGTATTTTTGTATCAAACAACAGCTAAATGGTTTGACCAAAGAAGAATACTTGACTCTTCGAGGAACTGTGCCATATTGCCAAGAACATGTACAACGTCGGATTGTACAATGTCAGACAATACTATTTTGAACACAAGGAATTTCTTAATTATGAGAAAAACGATCATCTTGCCAAAACTAACGAAAACTATAAGCTGTTAAACAGCAACATGGCACAGCAAATTTTAAAAAAGGTCAATGAAGCCTTTAAATCTTTCTTTGGTTTGATCAGTCTTGCCAAACAAGGAAAATATGACCACAAGGCTATCAGTATTCCAAAATATCTTAAAAAAGATGGCTTTCATTCACTGATCATTGGCCAGATTCGTATAGACGGCAACAAATTCACGATACCGTATTCTCGCCTATTTAAAAAGACTCACAAGCCTATCACGATAACGATTCCGCCTGTGTTACTGGACAAAAAGATTAAGCAGATTGAAATCATTCCTAAGCATCATGCCAGGTTCTTTGAGATTCAGTACAAATATGAAATGCCTGAACTAATTAATGCTGATGTCAATGGCGCATTAAACATCTTAAAGAAAAGTAAAGCTGTAGACCTGAGTGTCTTATGCTCTAGCGGCGAAGTGGACACGCCTCAAAGAATAAGGATTGCTTGAAGCAGTCAAACTTCTTTGGAAGCCCCCACTTCAAATTTTCGCTAGAAAATTAAGTGAGGGTAGTTCACGGGGAAAATCAAGAGGTGACGTTAAAGGTGAAAAAGAAAGATGCGTTGCTATCTTTGTTCGGCACCATGCCGCCTAGGGGAGACAGCCGTCCGATGAGATGGGAGGATATTCGCAAACAAGCGAAAGAGGAACGGATGTCCAAGAGGGAAAAGAACGCAGAGTAGATGATAGGGAGAAGAGGATGAAACGTGTATATTTTAGATACGAACATCATCATTCGTTTTTTAACGGATTTCCGAAAGAAGTCTCCCACCTCAAGGAACGCGAAGGGTGTAACCCAGTGAGTCGGTGGGAGATGAATGTCGGTTGGCGTTAGCCAACGAATAGGATAGAATATGGCTAGAACGCTGTTGCAGCGTCGATTTTGCTGACGCGTATCTTTCGGCGCTGGCGCAGCACACTGCATCCATCCAAGGGATCATCACTTGGAACGAAAAAGATTTTCGTCGGCTTGGCGTGGAATGCTATATGCCTGAATCCATCATTTGAATCAATGATGGTTGACACTTGAACAAACATCGCGATTTTCCTAGATCGCCAATTCCTCGTCTTTTTTTGCTAAAAAACGGGAAACATCTCCGCGGCCAAGGGTTGGTGCGTAAAAAGCAAACGAGCTGGTTCACATAGCCCAGCTCGTTTCTCATTTTGCTTATAACACATTGAAATACCGCGCTTCCGGATGGGCGAAGACGATCGCCGAAACTGATGCTTCGGGCTCCATCATGTAGCCGTCGGTGAGGCGGATGCCGATGTCTTCTGGATGAAGCAGGCGGAACAGTTTCTCTTGATCTTCCAAGTTCGGACAGGCCGGGTAGCCGAACGAGTAGCGCTGGCCTTGGTATTTGGCGGCGAAGCGCTCTTCCATCGTGAAATCCGGGTCGTCCGGGAAGCCCCAGCGGTCGCGCATAATTTGGTGGATTCGTTCGGCGAATCCTTCGGCAATCTCGAGCGCCAACGCTTGGATGGCATGGCTTTTCAAAAATTCGCCTTCGTCTTTCCACTGTTGGGCGAGTTCGCGGACGCCATGCCCGGCCGTGACGGCGAACAAGCCGACGTAATCCATTTCGCCGCTTTCTTTCGATTTCAAATAATCGGCGAGGCAAAGATGCGGCGCCCGCGGTTGGCGCGGGAAGTCGAACGTCTCGAGCACGGTTTTGTGATCAACCGGATCGTAAACGTAGACGCGGTTGCCGTCGCTTTGCGCCGGGAAGAAGCGGTAGACGCCGGCGGGTTGAATCCAGCCGCGTTCTTTCGCTTCGGCAACGAGTTCGTCGACGACCGCTTTTAACGCCAACGCTTTTTCGTCCCGTTCTTCAAGCAGCCGTTTCACTTTTCCTTTCAAGCCGAGGTGGTGGCCGAGCACCATTTGCCAGTTGACGTACGGCAACACATGGTCAAGCGGCACGTTTCGCAGCACGTGGCGCTCGAGGTCGGCCGGGATGTAGACGGGAACGTCGGTCGAGACGTTCGATTTGAACGCGGTGGCGACCGCCGTTGGCCGTGTCGGCTCGTTTTCGGTCGCTTCTTTTTTCTTGTAGTCAATCTCGCCCTGCTGGATTTGGTTGGCAAGGGCAAGCCCGTCCATGGCGTCTTTTGCGTACAGGACGACGCCGTCGTATTCGGGTGCGATTTTGTTTTCGGTAAATTTGCGCGTCAAGGCGGCGCCGCCGACTAAAATGGGCGTTGAGATGCCCGCTTGCCGCAAATCTTGGGCGGTGACGACCATCTGTTGGGCCGATTTGACAAGCAAGCCCGACAACCCGATGATGTCGGGCTGATGTTCGCGCACCGCTTCAATGAGTTGCTGCGGAGCGACTTTAATGCCGAGGTCGATCACCTCGTAGCCGTTGTTGCTTAAAATGATGTCGACCAAGTTTTTGCCGATGTCATGGACATCGCCTTTGACGGTGGCGAGAATGACTTTTCCTTTTGTGCTTCCTTCTTTCTTTTCCATATACGGCTCTAAAAAGGCGACCGCTGCTTTCATCACTTCCGCGCTTTGCAATACTTCAGCGACGATGAGCTGGTTGTTGTTGAACAGCCGCCCGACTTCATCCATGCCGGCCATAAGCGGACCGTTGATGATCGACAGCGGATCGGAGTAGGTCTCAAGCGCCTTCTCTAAATCGGGAATGAGCCCGTCTTTCGACCCTTCAATGACGTAGCGGGCGAGCCGCTCTTCAAGGCTCAAGTTCTCCTCAGCCGGCTTGGCGGCGGTGATTTTGCTTCGGTAAAATTCGATAAAGGTGTTTAATGTTTCATCGCTCGTGTCAAACAAAAGCGCTTCGGCCATCCGCACTTCCTCTTCCGGAATCGAGGCGAACCGCTCAAGCTTCTCAGTGTTGACGATCGCATAATCGAGCCCAGCTTGCGTGCAATGGTACAAAAAGACGGAGTTGAGCACCTCGCGCCCGGCCGGCGGCAAGCCGAACGAGACGTTGCTGATGCCGAGCATCGTCAAGCACTCCGGCAGTTGCTCTTTAATGAGGCGAATGCCTTTGATCGTTTCGTTCGCCGCGCCGATGTATTGCTCATCACCGGTGCCGACCGGGAAGACGAGCGGGTCGAAAATGATGTCGCGCGCCGGCACGCCGTAGCGGTTCACGAGCAAGTCATACGAACGCAAGGCAATTTCCAGCTTTCGTTCGGCGGTGACCGCCATCCCTTGTTCATCGATCGTGCCGACGACGACAGCGGCGCCGTATTTGTGCAAGAGAGGAACGACTTTCGCAAACCGCTCCTCGCCGTCTTCCAAGTTGATCGAATTGATGATCGCTTTTCCTTGCGAGTAGGTGAGGGCGCGTTCAATGACGCGCTCGTCGGTTGAATCGATGACAAGCGGCACTTTCACTTTTTTCACGACTTCGCGGACGAACTGCTCCATGTCATGGAGTTCGTCGCGGTCTGGGTCGGCGAGGCAAATGTCGATGACATGGGCGCCGTTTTTCACTTGGGCGCGGGCGATTTCCGCCGCTTCTTCGTATTTCCCTTCGGCGATGAGGCGCTTGAATTTGCGCGAGCCGATGACGTTTGTCCGCTCGCCGACAAAGAGCGGACGCATCGTTTCATCATAGATGAGCGCCTCGATGCCGGAAACGGCGTGGACATCAAACGAAGACGGAATCGCCCGCGGCGGGATGCCGCGCACCGCTTCGGCGATGGCGCGAATATGGTCCGGCGTCGTGCCGCAACACCCGCCGACGATGTTGATCCATCCCTTTTCGGCAAAGCGGCGGATTTTCTCTGCCAACATCTCCGGCGTTTCATGGTAGCGGCCTTCTTCATCCGGCAGCCCGGCGTTCGGATAGCAGCTGACGGCTGTATCGGCAAGGGAAGCGAGCGTCCGCAAATGGTCGGTCATAAACTCCGGGCCGGTCGCGCAGTTTAAGCCGACGGCGATCGGCTTCATATGACGCACCGAGATGAAAAACGCATCGATCGCCTGGCCGGCGAGCGTCGTGCCCATCGGCTCGATCGTGCCGGAAATCATGAGCGGCACGCGGCGGCCGACCGCCTCAAACGCCTTGGAAATGCCGAGAAATCCGGCTTTTACGTTCAACGTATCTTGGCACGTCTCCAGCAACAGAAGATCGACGCCGCCCAACAGCAGCCCGCGCGCTTGTTCTTCATAGGCGGCGACGAGTTCCTCAAAGGTCGCGCCGCCTGTCACCGACAACGTCTTCGTCGTCGGCCCCATCGACCCGGCGACAAAGCGCGGCCAGTCGGGAGTTGAGAACGCCTCCGCCGCTTGTTTGGCGAGCTTGGCCGCTTCGATGTTCAACTCGAGCGCCAAATGCCCGAGGTTGTATTCATCGAGCACAATGCGCGTCGCCCCGAACGTGTTCGTTTCGATGATGTCAGCGCCCGCTTCCAAATACGCTTCGTGAATGCGGCGGATGACAGGCGGGGCGGTGAGGGTCAAATATTCGTTGCACCCTTCATACGCCTCGCCGCCAAAATCGGCGGCTGATAGGTTGGCGCTTTGGATCATCGTCCCCATCGCGCCGTCAATGACGAGAATTTTTCGCTGCAGCTGCTGTTCTAAGGTGATGTTAGCCATGAACAACCTTCCTTTCTTTGGCGGCCGCTTCTTTTTCATGGATGTAGCGGACGAGCTCGACCGTCATGTCATAGCGCAAAAACGGCGTGATCAAATAAATGCCGTTAAACAAATCAAACGCAGCGTCAATGAGCGATTTGGCGATAGCGATGCCTTCCTTGGCTGCTTGCACCGGGTCGCCGCCGCACGCCGCCATGCGGGCGCGAATCTCGTCCGACAGGGTGATCCCCGGCACTTCATGGTGCAAAAACTCGGCGTTGCGCGCGCTTACCAGCGGCATAATGCCAATGTAGATCGGCGTGGCGAGATGTTTCGTTGCTTCATATATTTGCACGATTTTTTCTTCCGAGTAAACCGGCTGGGTCAAGAAATAGTGAGCGCCGCATTGAATTTTTTTCTCCATTCGCTCGACCGCTTTATCCAAATGGCGGACGTTCGGATTGAAGGCCGCACCGATCGAGAAGTTCGTTTTTTGCCCGAGCGGTTTGCCCGAGTACGATAATCCCTCGTTGAATTGGCTGATCAAGCGGATGAGATCGAATGACGACACATCATACACGGACGTCGCTCCCGGAAAATCGCCGATTTTCGACGGGTCGCCGGTAATAGCGAGCACGTCGGTGATGCCGAGCGTATGCAAGCCCATCAAATGCGACTGTAAGCCGATCAAGTTGCGGTCGCGGCACGTAATATGCACGAGCGGGCGGACGCCGAGCCGCTCTTTCACGATCGTGGCGACGGCGGCGTTGCTGATGCGCGGCGTAGCAAGTGAGTTGTCAGCTAACGTCAGCGCGTCGATGCCGGCGTCATGGAGCGCTTTCGCCCCAGCGAGAAACTTGTCAATGCCGAGTTGCTTCGGCGGATCGAGTTCGACAATGACCGAGCGGCGCGTGCGGGCGAGCTCGGGAAGCGGAGTCGGCGCGGGCCGATCGGCTTGCACCGATACAGATGCCGTGCGCCGCTTCACCGTTTTTTCCGTCACCGGCGTCCGGTCGGCGAGCGCCTTTGCCATTGCCTCAATATGTTTCGGCGTCGTGCCGCAGCACCCGCCGATCAAGCGCACCCCTTGATCTCGGAACGCTTTGGCCGCCTCTTCAAAATATTCCGCGTTCGTTTCATAGACAAGCCGGCCGTCGCGGTAATCCGGGAGGCTCGCGTTCGGATACGCCGACAAAAATGCGCGATTGGGCAGGGGCACTTCCTCAAGCGACTGAATCATATAGTGCGGACCAAGCCGGCAGTTGAGCCCGACAACATCGGCCCCGAGCGCCTCCAGGCGGCTAAGGGCGTCCGCGAGCGGCGTGCCGTCTTGCAAAACGCCGACTTCATGGAGCGACACATGGGCGATAATCGGCAAGTCCGTCTCTTTGCGCGCGATGGCAAGCACCGTCTCCAACTCTTCCAAATCGTAATACGTCTCCAGCAGCACACCATCAACCCCTTCGGCAAGCAGCACAAACAGCTGCTCGCGAAACGTCCGCTTCACTTCGTCAAGCGGTACGACGCTTTTGTTCAATGTGCGCAGCCCTCCGATCGTTCCGAGCACGTACGCCCCCCCATTGGCTGCTTGCTTCGCCAGTCTTACAGCGGCGCGATTGATCGCCGGCACCTCGTCTTGCAAGCCGTAGCGCGCGAGTTTCACATAGTTGGCGCCGTATGTATTCGTCTGAATGACATCGGCGCCCGCCGCGATATACGCTTCATGAATATGAATGATTTCGTCTGGATTCGATAAATTCAATTCTTCAAAACAACGGTCGACGCCATGCGAATATAACAGCGTCCCCATCGCTCCGTCGGCGATGAGAATGCGTTGTTTCAACTCATCGAGCAGCCCCACGTTTGATTCCCCCATTTCGTTGTAGTAAAAGAAAAAAGCCTTCTAAGAAGAAGACTTTTCATTCGCTTCTTCTTATCTTCCAGGCTTCCGCCTGTCTGGATTTAGCACCTTGGCCGCGGGCCAGGTTGCTGAGGGTTCACCGGGCCAGTCCCTCCCCCTCTCTTGATAAGAATGTCCGTATGCAATTGTGCGGCAGCGTTTTGATGATTACTATATAATTTAATGTATTTTTCGAAATTATTCAATACGGTGAAGCAAGGAAATTTGAAAAAAACGATCAATGAGACAGCTGATTTCCGCATTGCGGGCAAAATTGGAAGCTGTTCTGCGGAATAGTCAGCCGCTTTTTGTTTTTTAGTCGCCGACATGGCGGAAAGCATATTTTTCCGTTGCACTTTCTACTCTCCTATGTTCTAATTAGGAATAGTGAACATCAAGAAGATGGGGGGCTGAAAGTGAACGGAGAAATCATCCGCTTCGAGCGAGTGACGAAGGAATACGACGGCGCAGCCGTACTGGATGATGTCAGTTTTGCGATGGAGCGCGGGAAGTTTTATACGCTGCTTGGACCGTCGGGTTGTGGGAAGACAACGATTTTGCGGCTGATTGCCGGGTTTATCGAGCCGACGGAAGGAACGATTTATTTCCACGGAAAGCCGATTCAAAACGTCCCGCCGAACAAGCGGCAAGTCAACACTGTTTTTCAAGACTATGCATTGTTCCCTCATCTCGATGTGTTTGAAAACGTTGCGTTTGGTTTGCGCGTGAAAAAGATGAAAGAAACCGACATTCGCGAGAAAGTGAGGGAAGCGCTTCGGTTTGTCAACTTGGAAGGCTATGAGCGCCGCCGCATTCAAGAAATGTCCGGCGGTCAGCGCCAGCGCGTCGCGATTGCGCGGGCGATTGTGAATGAGCCAGAAGTTTTGCTCTTGGATGAGCCGCTATCGGCCTTGGATTTGAAGCTGCGCACGGAAATGCAGTATGAACTTCGTGAATTGCAGCGCCGCTTAGGGATTACGTTCATTTTTGTCACGCATGATCAAGAAGAAGCATTGGCGATGTCCGATTACATTTTTGTTCTGAATAAAGGAAAAATTCAGCAGTTTGGGACGCCGAAAGACATTTACGACGAGCCTGTCAATCGATTCGTCGCCGATTTCATTGGCGAATCGAACATTTTGTCAGGGCGCATGATCGACGATTTCCTCGTCGAATTTGCCGGCAAACAGTTTGCGTGTGTTGACCGCGGCTTCGCGCCAAATGAACCGGTCGATGTCGTCATCCGCCCGGAAGATTTGGAGCTCGCGGCGCCGGAAGACGGGCAGATCGTCATCCGCGTCGATTCGCTCTTATTCCGCGGTGTCCATTATGAAATTTGCGGCTATGACGAAAACGGCAACGAATGGCTTGTCCATTCGACGAAAAAGGCCGAAGTCGGGGAAACGGTCGGCCTTCGTTTTGAACCGGAAGCGATTCACGTCATGCGACTCGAAAAGGAGGATGAGGACGCATGACGGAACGGGCGTGGCGGAACTGGTATTTAATCCCTTATGGCATTTGGCTTGTGCTGTTTGTCGTGGCCCCGATTGTCTTTTTGGTGTATGAATCGTTTTTGGATCTTGACGGCCATTGGACGTTGTCCAACTATAAATCCGTATGGACGCCCATTTATTTGAAAATGATGGCGTATTCGTTTTGGTATGCGTTTTTAATCACGCTTGTGTCGCTGCTCATCGGCTATCCGACCGCCTATTGGCTGACGAAGACGCGGCACAAGCAGCTATGGCTGTTGTTGCTTATTTTGCCGATGTGGGTGAATTTGCTGCTGAAGGTGTATGCGTTTTTAGGGCTGTTCGGCACGTACGGGCTGGCCAACGCTTTGTTGAAAGCGCTGGGCGTCGGGCCGCGGCAGCTGTTGTTCACCGATTTCAGTTTTGTCTTTGTGTCGGTGTACATTTTTATTCCGTTTATGGTGCTGCCGATTTTCAACGCGCTGGAGGAGCTGCCGCCATCGCTGGTCGATGCCGCTCGCGATTTGGGCGCTTCGGCTTGGACGACGTTCCGCCGCGTCGTCTTCCCGCTCACGCTTGGCGGGGTGAAGGCCGGCTGCCAGGCGGTGTTTATCCCGGCGCTGTCGCTGTTTATGATTACGCGCCTCATTGCGGGCAACCGCGTCATTACGCTCGGCACCGCCATTGAGCAGCACTTCCTCGTCACCCAAGATTGGGGAATGGGGGCGACGATCGCTGTTGTGTTAATGATCGCGATGGCGGTCATCGTCGTCCTGACAGGAACCGGAAGGAAAGAGGGAAGCCGATGAAACGGACGCATTGGTGGGGACGTGTGTACTTGTTAGCCGTGTTTGCCGTGATGTATACGCCGATTGTGTATTTGATGTATTATTCGTTCAACAGCGGCGGGGCGATGCACGATTTTCAATCGTTCACGTTTAAATGGTACCGCGACGTGCTGTCCGACGACCGCTTGCTCATCATCGTTTTGAATACAATCGTCATTGCGCTGCTGTCGGCGGCGGTCGCGACGATACTCGGGGTCATCGGGGCGCTCGCCGTTTACTATGTCAAGCGGCAACGGACAAAAAACGCTCTTCTCGCCCTCAACAACGTGCTGATCGTCAGTCCGGATGTCATCATCGGCGCTTCGTTTTTGCTGCTGTTTACAATCGCTGGCATCAAGCTCGGCTTTACGTCCGTGCTGTTGTCTCATATCGCGTTCAGCGTGCCGATTGTCGTGTTGATGGTGCTGCCGAAACTCGAGGAAATGAGCCCGACGCTGATTGATGCGGCTAGAGATTTAGGAGCCAGTCATTGGCAAGTGCTGTCCGGTGTGGTGCTGCCGTTTTTGGCTCCGAGCATATGGGCGGGCTTTTTCATGGCGCTTACGTATTCGCTCGATGACTTTGCCGTGACCTTTTTTGTCACGGGAAATGGGTTCTCGACGCTGTCGGTGGAAATTTATTCGCGGGCGCGCCAGGGCATTTCCTTGTCGATCAACGCATTGTCGACGCTTCTGTTTTTATTTACCATGCTGCTCGTCATCGGCTATTACGTGCTTAGCCAAAAAGGCGGCCGCTTGTACGGGATAGGGGGGCGAAAGTAGGTGAGACGGCTTGTCCAAGGGTTTGCGGCCGTGTTTATCGCCGCGTTCGTCCTCATGTTCATCACCCACCGGTTGAACGAAGCGGAAGGGTACGGCGGAGGCAAAACGGTGACCGTTTACAACTGGGGCGATTACATCGACCCAGCGCTCATTCGGGAGTTTGAAAAAGAGACAGGGTGGAAAGTGATTTACCAAACATTCGATTCCAACGAAGCGATGATGGCGAAAATCGCCCAAGGCGGGGCGACGTTTGATGTCGCCGTTCCGTCCGATTACGCCATCAGCAAAATGATCGAGGAAAACTTGCTGTTGCCGCTCGATCACGACAAGCTGCCGAATTTACAATATATCGAGCCGCGGTTCCTCAACTTGTCGTTTGATCCGCACAACCGGTATTCCGTGCCGTATTTTTGGGGGACGGTCGGCATCGTCTACAACCGCGAGATGCTTGGCGGCAAGACCATCACAAGCTGGAACGACTTATGGGATCCGAGTTTGCGAAACCAAATTTTGCTTGTCGACGGAGCGCGCGAAGTAATGGGGATGGCGTTAAACAGCCTCGGCTATTCCCTCAATGACACGAACAAAGCCCATTTGCAAGAAGCAAAGCGGAAACTCGATCGACTCATGCCGAATGTGAAGGCGATTGTCGGCGATGAGATCAAGCTGCTTCTCGTGAATGAAGAAGCGGCCATCGGCGTCGTCTGGTCGGGTGATGCGGCGGAAATCATCGCCGAAAACGACAAGCTCGACTATGTCGTGCCGAAAGAAGGATCCAACCTATGGTTTGACAACATGGTCATTCCGAAAACAGCGAAAAACATCGAAGGAGCGCACGCGTTTATCAATTTTATGCTCGACCCGAAACACGCGGCGCAAAACGCCGAGTATGTCGGCTATTCGACTCCGAATCGCGCGGCGCTTCGCTATTTGCCAAAAGACATCGCGGGCGATCGGCGCTTTTACCCCGATTTGGATTCAGCAGGGCATCTCGAAGTGTACGAAAACTTAGGAAAACACATGCTCGCCTACTACAACGAGCTGTTTTTGGAGTTTAAGATGCAGCAAAAATAAACAAACGAAGCAGCGTTCTATCGGCGAAGCGAGCGTACGCCTTCATTCACGAGGGTTGGCGCTCGCTTTCTCATTTCTCCTTCTCCTGCAGAAAATCAGGAGGATTTCTCATCCGGGATGTCGAATGAGTGCTTAAAACATAAGGTTGTTGAGCAATAAAATGCAGATGGCCAATAAGGGGGCACGAGGATGAACATTCATAAGTTCGTGATGCCCGAAGTGATTTTTGGTAACGGTTCCATTCATCAAGTAGGGGAAAGTTGTCTAAGGCTTGGTGCGACAAATGTGTTGATTGTCAGCGATCCAGGTGTTACGGAAGCTGGTTGGCTCGATGTTGTCATTAAGAGTTGCAGGCAAGTAGGATTAAAATACACGACATTTTGTGATGTAACAATAAATCCAAAGGACGAAGAAGTAAAAAAAGGCTGTGAAGCATATCTTGAGAATGAATGCGATGCTATCATTGGAATCGGTGGAGGCAGTTCTATTGATGCCGCAAAGGCTGTCGCCATTCTTGCTACAAACGGGGGACAAATTCATGAATATGAGGGAGTGGATAAAATTCAATTGCCCCTTCCTCCTCAAGTGATGGTTCCAACAACAGCAGGGTCAGGATCAGAAGTATCCCAATTTTCTGTTATTGTTAATACAAAAGAGAAAAAAAAGATGACGATCATTTCCCGATCTCTTATTCCTGATATTGCAATTATTGATCCAGAAACATTGTCGACAAAAAGCGCTCATTTAACTGCCTCAACAGGATTAGATGTTTTAACGCATGGCATTGAGGCGTATGTAAGTCTAGCAGCTACACCGCTTACAGACGTTCAAGCTCAAAACGCTATTTCTTTAGTAGGAAAATATTTGCGCCCTTCTGTCGCCTCTAAAATCAACCAAGAGGCAAAAACCAATATGGCAATGGCGAGTTTGCAGGCAGGATTGGCTTTTTCTAACGCGATTTTAGGCGCTGTTCATGCAATGTCCCATGCTGTCGGGGGAAGGTATCCTCTTCTTCATGGGGATATAAACTCTATATTGCTTCCGCATGTGATGGAGTTCAATCTGTTGGCGAATCCGAAAAAATTTGCTGATATTGCTTATTTTCTCGGAATGGATACTCGTGGCATGTCTTATATGGAAGCGGGAAGAAAGGCGATTGAGTATGTAAAACGATTGGCAGAGGATATTGGGGTGCCGCAGCGATTATCGGATATAGGAGTGAAACAAGAAGAAATACGGAAAATGAGTTTGGTCGCCTTTCATGACGCATGTATGATCACCAACCCTCGTGATATCACTGTAGAAGAAATTGAGGAAATATTCAGAAAGGCGTGGTAAACAAAATGAATGACCGGCAACAGCTCATTAGCCTTTTAACAGGAGTTCAATCTTCGAAAAAAAGTTATTACACAGAATTAAAAAAGATGGTCACAGAGTTAAAAAAGAAAAATATGCAGTTGGAGATTATTAATGATATTACAAAAAGCTTCAATATTGATATATCAATGGATGAAATGATGAAAAATAGTATGGATAAATTGAAAACAATTTTTCCAGTGGAACGAATCAGCTTATCGTTATGTGAAAATCATAAATTAGTGTTAACAAATGTATATCCCGCTCACTCTTTGTATTTTCCTATTGGTTTTGTTTTACCAAAAGAGAGGTCGCTCTATTGGCAAGTCGTACAATCGCTCGAAAAAATTTTTTATCAAATAGAAGAAGACGAAGATTTGTATGTTGAAGCAGCTGTATATAACGCCTTAGGAGTTCGCAGTGTATTATTGATTCCACTTATTAGCAAAGGAAAGGTGATCGGGGTACTGAGTATAGGAAGCAAGGAAAAAGTGGTGTATGATGAAGATGATCTGTCCTTTTTTCAGCAATTTTGCGACCAACTGGCGGTTTGTATTGAAAATGTCCGTCTTTATAATGAGGTACTTACCAGTAAAAAAGAATGGGAAGAGACATTCCGAGCTGTTTCAGAAATGATATTCCTCGTCGACCTAGAAGGGAATATTTTACGGTATAATGATGCAGCTAACGAGTTTTTTCAAGTTGACTTGTATAAAAAAGATATATGTAAATTGTTATCAATTAATCCAAAGGAAAGCCCGATCGTGGAAATTTTAGAAACAAAAAAATCTGTTCATCGGCGTATTCATATCCAGCAGAGGGTATGCGAATTGCGTTCTTATCCCGTCTTGAATGAAAAACAAAATATGTATGCTGTGATTATGTATCTGAATGACATTACTGAAAAATTGCAGATTGAAGCTCAACTTGTTCAATCAGGAAAGTTAGCTGCAATTGGGGAAATGGCTGCTGGAATTGCGCACGAATTGAATAACCCTCTCACCGCTATTCTTGGCAATGCCCAGCTGTTGTTGCGGTCTTTTTCAAAAGATGATCGTATATATAAACTGCTATTTGATATTTATTCATGCGGGAAACGCTGCAAAACCATTATTCAAAATTTATTGACATTTTCAAGACAAGATGAATATAGGTTTGAAGATTGTTCTATAAATGATGCCGTTGAACAAGTATTAGGGTTAATTGGTGATCAAATTTGCAAACAAAATATTAGTATTCAAAAAAGATTAGACGCTTCCATTGAATTGATTGAAGGAAACCTTCAACAGATAAGCCAAGTTATTTTAAATTTATTAATAAACGCTAAAGATGCGCTTGAAGAGATGGATATTCCAGAGAAAATCATTGTCATAGAAACAAAGTCGATCGTTGAAGCCGGAGAACATTGGGTTGTTCTATCGATCCGTGACAACGGAAAAGGAATAGAGGAACAACATTTGCAGGAAATTTTTAATCCATTTTTTACAACGAAGAGGCCAGGTAAGGGAACCGGGCTTGGGCTGTCTGTTAGTTTAGGGATTGCTGAGGCGCACGGTGGAACGATTGAGGTGGTCAGCGAACTTGGTAAAGGAAGTGAGTTTATATTAAAACTGGCTCTTCACCACAAAGTGTACTTGACAAAGAAAGACGATTATGATAAAGAAAATCAAAACAGCATTTTTCCTTTTTATACCACACATCTCTTTGAGCAACATTGCTATCATGTTTGTCTTTAAAAGTCAAGTACATCTTTTGGTGATGAACCTTAAAACTTCCAAAAAAGAAATAAGGGGGGAGATGAGTGGGGAATATTTTAGTTATTGATGACGAAAGGGAAGTAGGAACGTTTTTTCAACATTTATTAGAAGGGAAAGGGAACAAGGTCAAGCTTGGATTTAGCGGGAAAGATTTTTTTCAGTTGATTCAACAATACAAGTTTGATCTTGCTTTCATCGATGTGAAACTTCCAGATGCAAATGGTTTAAATTTATTAAAACAGTTAAAACGCTCATGTCCTTCTTGTAAAGCTGTTGTAATGACAGGCTATAGCACAATAAAGACAGCAGTTGAAGCGATTAAACATGGGGCAAACGACTATATTGAAAAACCGTTTGACGATATTGAACAGTTAGAACGATTAATCGATGAATTATTAAGTGATAGTCCTCTTTCATCCCAAGATGATATGTATAAGTTGGCTGAGACGCTCGGTTTCATCGTTGGAACAAATAAACAGATGAATGATTTGCTTAAATTAGCTTATAAAATTGCGAAAAAAAATGTGAATGTGTTGATTGAAGGAGAGACTGGGACTGGAAAAGAAGTGCTCGCTCATTTTATCCACAACGCGAGCATGCGCTATGATCAGCCTTTTATTGGGGTGAATTGTGGCGCTGTTTCGGAAACACTGTTAGAAAGCGAATTGTTCGGACATGAAAAAGGGGCGTTCACAGGAGCGGTAAAAGAAAAAAAGGGGATTTTTGAAATTGCTAACCGTGGCACGTTATTTTTAGATGAAATTGGAGAAGCGTCTCTTGCAACGCAAGTAAAACTGTTAAGAGTGCTGGAAACAGGGGAGTATATTCGCGTCGGGGGTGAAACGATCCGCAAAACGAATACACGCATTATTGCTGCTTCGCATGTCAATCTGGCAAAAGCAGTCGAGGAGAAGACGTTTAGAGAGGATTTATTATACAGATTAGATGTTGTGAAACTTACCATTCCTCCGCTTCGAGAACGGCTCGAAGATCTTCCAATTTTGATTGATTATTTTTTAAAAAAACTAAATACACCTCTATCGTTTTCAGAGGACTGTATTTCCCGGATGAAACAGTATCATTGGCCGGGGAATGTGAGAGAATTGTTTAATGTTGTTAAAAGGGCGGTAACTTTAGCGGAAGGAGAAACAGAGGTGATCACCCTTGACTATTTGCCGGAGAAGCTTAAGATTCCGTTGCATTTAGGGCAAGTATCGAATAGCGTGCGAAGTCCAAAAGATGGAGTAGAAGACTTAGAAGCTTATTTGCAAGAATGGATGAATGGTGTGCTAGCACTATGGAGAAACAGTGATCGGTTAGATCTTGAACATGTATTATCTTCAGTGAAAGAACTAGAAACGAAAATCGGCCGATCTTTTGTACTGAAAATGTTAAAAGAAACGTTAGGAAATCGTAAAGAAGCAGCAGAACGGTTAAATATCACCGTACGAACATTAAGATATTTATTAAAAGAAAAAGGAGCTGATCCAAAAGCGTAAATGGCTTTCGGATCAGCTTTTTGTTGCTTGATTGATCAGAAAAATCCTAATGGTTTTGGATTGTAGCTAACGAGTAAATTTTTCGTTTGTTGATAGTGCGCTAACATCATATGATGGGTTTCACGACCGATCCCAGATTGTTTATATCCTCCAAAAGCAGCATGGGCCGGATAAGCATGATAGCAATTTGTCCAAACTCTTCCTGCCTGAATGCCTCTTCCGAAACGATAGGCCAAGTTGATGTTTCTCGTCCATACCCCGGCACCAAGGCCGTACAACGTATCATTAGCAATCTCCAAAGCCTCCTGTTCATCTTTAAACGTTGTTACTGAGACTACTGGACCGAAAATTTCTTCTTGGAAAATGCGCATTTTATTATGTCCTTTAAATACAGTTGGCTTGATATAATACCCGTTTTCGAATCCAGGGACTATGTTTTTTTCGCCGCCGATTAGGCATTCGGCGCCCTCTTGTTTTCCAATATCAATGTATGCAAGAATTTTTTCCATTTGTTCTGCTGAAGCTTGCGCTCCCATCATTGTGCTTGTATCAAGCGGATTTCCTGTTCGAATCTTTTTCACACGTTCAAGAGCGCGCTCCATAAATTCGTCATAAATGGACTCATGGATGAGAGCACGAGAAGGGCACGTACAAACCTCGCCTTGGTTTAAAGCGAACATGACAAATCCTTCAATCGCTTTATCTAAAAAGTCATCGTCTTTTTCCATTACATCAGGAAAGAAGATGTTTGGGGATTTGCCTCCCAATTCCAGTGTAACAGGAATAATATTTTGTGAAGCGTATTGCATAATCAGCCGCCCTGTCGTTGTTTCACCGGTAAACGCGATTTTGGCGATACGTGAACTAGAAGCTAATGGTTTGCCAGCTTCTAATCCGAACCCATTGACAACGTTGAGCACTCCAGGAGGCAACAGATCGCCAATCAGCTCCATAAGCACCATAATTGATGCCGGAGTTTGTTCAGCTGGTTTTAGCACAATGCAGTTTCCGGCAGCAAGCGCAGGAGCAATTTTCCATGCTGCCATCAATAATGGAAAATTCCATGGGATAATTTGCCCGACAACGCCGAGTGGTTCATAAAAATGGTACGCGATCGTATCGTCATCAATTTGGCTGATTGTTCCTTCTTGGGAGCGTATGGCTCCAGCGAAATAACGAAAATGATCGATGGCTAGGGGTAGGTCGGCGTTTAACGTTTCACGGATCGGTTTGCCGTTATCCCATGTTTCGGCAACCGCTAACATTTCTAAGTTTTCTTCCATGCGATCAGCGATTTTATTTAAAATCAACGCTCTGTCAGCCGGGGATGTTTTTCCCCAAGCTTCTTTTGCCGCGTGCGCGGCATCTAATGCCAATTCAATATCCTCAGCCTGCGAGCGTGCTGCTTCACAAAATACTTCTCCTGTTATGGGTGTAATATTTTGGAAATATCGACCCGAAATAGGCGGTATCCATTCTCCGTTAATATAGTTATCGTATCTTGTTTTGAATTGAACTTTTGCATCTTTTTCGCCTGGTTTGCTGTAAATCATTTGCATTCCTCCTTGTGTCATAAAGTTTCAGAAAGATGTTTAAATTAAGCTATTTTCCATTCAGATATACTCTTATGGCCATTGCGTCTTATAAAGTAGCTGCTCTTAGGGGAGGGGGAATCGTCCCCTAAGAGCTTGATATAATAGGCACCGTAATGTTTTCTAGAAAGCAGATGATAGGCGTTGTGGTGGAACAGGTCGATTTCTCAAAATGGGAAACCTTATGATATCAATCCACTCCTAAACCAAAAACAGACAATGCCGAAAAAATCGCTATTTTCCATCGTTCCTCTAGGAAATTTAGGGTTGTTCTTCTGCTGCTTTGTGTTACATTGTTAAAACAACGCGGCCATTGATTTGACCTTTTTCCATCCGTTCAAATACTTCGTTAATTTTTTCTAATGGTACCGCTTCCACAATAGGGCGAACTTTTCCGCGTGCGGCGAAATCTAGAGCTTCTTGCATATCTTTTCGTGTACCGACGATCGAACCTTTTATCGTAACGCCATTTAATACAGTGTCAAAAATAGGAATCGGCAGTTCATCGTGAGGCAGTCCAACTATGACAAGGCAGCCGCCGCGTCGCACGGATTGATAAGCTTGTTCGAACGCTTTTTTCGTTACAGCAACGCTAATAGCCGCTTGTACTCCGCCTACTTTTTCACGAATGGCTGCTACAGGGTCTTCTTGCAATCCATTGATCGTAATATCAGCACCCAACTTTGCCGCAAGTTCTGCCTTTTCATCACTGATATCAACAGCAACAACATTTAATCCCATTGCCTTGGCATATTGAAGAGCAATATGGCCCAATCCCCCGATTCCATAAATAGCGACCCATTCGCCAGGCTTGGCATTTGAAACTTTTAATGCTTTATACGTTGTGACCCCAGCACAAAGAATAGGAGCAACTTGTACGGGATCGAGGTTTTTAGGAATTCGTGCGACATAATTGGCCGGGGCTTTGCAATATTCTGCATAACTGCCATCGACAGAGTATCCACCGTTTAATTGATGTGGACAAAGTGTTTCTTGACCGCTTAAACAATATTCACATTCACCGCATGCTGAGTATAACCATGGAATGCCAACACGGTCGCCAATTTGGATTGATTTCACTCCCTCACCGATCTCAACAACAATTCCTACCCCTTCATGACCAGGAATAAGTGGAAGTTTCGGTTTTACCGGCCAATCCCCATGAGCCGCATGCAAATCGGTATGGCAGACGCCACAAGCTTCAATTTTCACAAGCACTTCGCCATATCCTAGTTTTGGTTTCTCCACTTCTTCAATTTGAAGTTTTTGCTTGAATTTGTGAACAACGGCGGCTTTCATTTCTCACCATCTCCTTATAAAGTTTTTTGGTTTCGCCTACTATGAAACGCAAAAATCGTGCCAAGTAATAATGGTGAAGAAGAGGGGGTGGTGATAAAGTGAAAGAACATTTAAAACAAGCAAGTTCTCAATTTGAAAAGTCGACTTCCTCAGAATTTGCGAATAAACGGTTGGAAGAAATAAACATGCTTCAACAGCTCCTAAAGAGATTTGATAGGGGAAGCGTGCCAAGATTTCGTCCATTTTCTCCAAATGTTCGGCAATTTTGTTCGAAAATTCGAACTTATCAAATGAGTGTCCCAAAAGAGATAGGACACCTTTTCTTATTGCCGAATAACGCATGAACTCTCTGCTCGAAGATGATTGTGATGAGTGTTTGAATATTTGGAAAAAGGGAGAGGGGGAATGGAAAGAGAAGTATAAAATATTACCTCACCTTGATGAAAGGGGTCGAAAACATGCATAAACACTTGCCCATGGAAGAAGATGTGATGGATTTGCTCATTGGTGGTTTTTCCGGCGTGATGTTGGTCGCCATCATAACGGTTGTTTTTCTTTGGCGGAAGGACCGGTCGCGTCGTTCCGCATGGCATTGGATTTTTGCTCATTTTCTGCTGTTCTCTATTGCCGCCTACTTTGCATTGAGAGCAATCAAGTTTGATCTTACCCATGTGCAGGCATCCGAAGAAATCTCCCTCCTTCTTGGCAAGGCGGGGTTGGCATGGGGAGTGGGGATGGTTTGTTTGTTGGTCGGCATTGTGAAACTTTCCAGACGATGACTGCGATCCCGATAGGTATGATTGGGAAGGAACAACAAACAACAAAAAGAAGCCATCCACCTTTATCGGCTGACGGTTCTGAGGGGCGGATGGCGTTTGCATGATCATTCGAATAAGGAGTTGCCTATGTTGTTTTTCGATTTCTTGGTATGGTCAGTGTTTTCCAGTTGTTTGCGTTCAGCTGTTTCGCGATATAGACGATTTGCCCGATATGATACGAATAATGGTACATTTGCCGCTCAATGGCTTCGATGACGGAATGGGGTTCGCCGCGGATCGTGACGTCCGCAACAAATCCGTTTTCGCCGAAAGGGTGCGAAATGTGAGGGATAACGTCCGCTCTTTTATACGTAGCTTCCGATTTTTCCGTTTTTTCTCGCCCAATGCCATTGTTGCTTCAAGACCAATGAGCCCATGGCCAGCCATAATAGCGAGATGCCGAGAGCAGGAAAGAATACGGGCCATCCTTCATTCACTCCTTGCACGGCCCAAGAAAGGGGAGAAAAGTAGTTGAGAATATGAAACGCTGTCGGCAATACATTCGAAGATAGAAAAAATCCTGAGAAGATCAATAAATAATAAAGCAGCACCTCGGTAACGGCTCCGACTTGTTTTAAGCGAAGGGACAGTCCTAAAATGAACACACCGATTCCCGTCATCCCGATTAGGCTTACGCCGCCAAATACGACGATCTCCGTTATCATGGATACGATTCCCGAGAGAATTTCGGAAAATCCAATCATCAAAGCTGCACAGATGAAAAAGAGCACTACCCACACGGATGATAATGCGATTTCCGCGATCACTACGCCCATTAAAACTTGCCATGGGGGAGTCTTGGTGGAAAGTACCTGCTCTGCCGTGCCGAGATACGCTTCCTCGATCACCGTGTTGCCGAGCTTTGAGATCAAATGAGCGCTTAAGTACCAAAGGCTGAAACCGAACAGTTTGAGCGTCGCTTCCTTTCCGGTTTGTATCGGGCTTGCGTACAGCGTACCGAGAAAAAAGATAAATTTAATGATAAGCCCAACGGTAAAATCGAACCAATACCGACGATACTCTGCCCTTTTTTTCAAAAAGGAAGCCAATACTACATTCAAAATTTGCGGGGACAACCGACTCACCTCCTTAGATGGATAGGTTGGAACGAATAGCGGCCAAAAAATGAGTTTCAAGGTCGGCTGGAGTTGAAAAATGTTCTTTCGTGCCGCTCCAAACGATTTTTCCGCCTTGAATAAAGACAAACTTATTTCCAACGGCGTGGGCAAAAGGAATGTCGTGGGTGGTGATGAGAACGGCTTTCCACCATTGGTTTTCTTCCGTTAACATGGTTCGGATATGATGTTGCGACTCAACATCAAGGCCAAGAGTTGGCTCATCAAGGAACAAAAACGGCGCTCCTTTCATTAAGGCGATCGCAAATGCCAGTTTTTGTTTCATCCCACGTGAAAGGGTTTGGGTAAGACGCTCAGCGTATGGGGTTAGATTCAACACGGCCATCATTCGTTCGGCTCTTCGTTTTGCTTCAGCACGACTCCATTTGTTCAGCAAGCCGAAGTATAAGAGATTTTCCAAAACAGTTAAATAAGAATAGGAGTTGTCAGCTTCTTCAAATACGACCGCAATCGACTCGCGCGCTTCATCTGGATGGCGGACAACATCTACTCCATTGACATAGATGCTGCCGCTGTCTGGTGCGGTAAGCCCGATGATGCACCTTATTAAAGTAGTTTTTCCGGCTCCATTCGACCCTAACAGAATAAGCCGATCCCCTTCAACCAGTTCGAGAGAGACATCATGTAATACTTGGCGGTTTGGCGGATAGATTTTGTTTACGTCTTGCACGGTGATCATTTTTTTCTACCCTTTCTTTTCCTGTATTTAATTGCATTATACAAAAAAAGAAAAAAAGTAAATATTTAA
Source organism: [Flavobacterium] thermophilum (assembly GCA_900450595.1). Classification (GTDB taxonomy): domain Bacteria; phylum Bacillota; class Bacilli; order Bacillales; family Anoxybacillaceae; genus Geobacillus; species Geobacillus thermophilus. The sequence continues at coordinate 610,783 of UGGS01000002.1, read as the reverse complement.
AATTAACGTGACATTAGAAACCGATCAAAAATACACGCCAAGACAGGGACTCCGGGAGCTTGTGTAAAAAGAGGGTCGTTTTCCTTGAAGTCATCGTCAACACCATGCTTTTTTGAGCAGTTTTACTCCAAGCTCAATATCCTCGAGCGACAAGCCGCTAAAACCGATCTTGATCATGGGTTGGTCCGGCTGTTGGTTCACAAAATAGCGCGAAGTGGGATACACTTTTACCCCACACGATAGGGCGCGCTGAAGCAACTGTTCTTCTGTACAATCCGACTGAACTTTGATTAACACGTATAAACCGGACTGTTCGCCAATAATCGAGATCATATCTCCAAATGCTTTTCGCAGCAGTGATGTTAAGTGCTCCATTTTTCGTCTATACACGAGGCGCATGCGTTTAATATGGCGGCCCCATTCCCCCTCCTCCATAAATTTGGCCATCGCCAATTGGCTGAGGATGGACGCGGTGCTCTCGAAAAGGCGAAACCGCTGCTGATAACGGTCCAAAAGCGACGGCGGCAACACCATGTAACTTAAGCGAATCCCAGGCAGAAACGATTTTGAGAAATTGCCCAGATAAATGACTCTTGACGAATCAATGGAGGCAAGAGCCGGAAACGGTTTTTGCGTATAGCGAAATTCGCTGTCATAATCATCCTCAATAATATAGCCATTCACCTCGTTGGCCCATTGGATGAGCAGGAATCGCTGCTGGATCGGCATGCTGACTCCCATGGGGCTTTGATGCGAAGGGGTGACATAGATGAGCCGCGATGACATCTCCCTCAGTGACGAAAGGTCCACGCTCGTTTCGGAAACGGGCACTGTCTCCAATCGGAAGTGATGAAACTGAAACGCTTCCCTAGCACCATCGTAGCCGGGATCCTCGATGATGATGCTCTGGAATTCCTCTTTGAGAATATGACCGAGAGAGAGGAGCATTTGTTGAGTGCTGCTCCCGATGATAATGGCATTTGGCTCTGCATTTACTCCACGGGATTCCAAAAGATAGACAGAGATTTGTTCGCGCAAACATAATTCCCCGAACGGGTCTCCATAGCGAAAGCAGTGTGCTGAAGTAAAGACTTGATTCGAAATTCGTCTCCATGCTTTAAGAGGGAAATGAGCAGCATCGACTGCATCAGCACGAAAATCGACAACAACAGTCGATGTTGGTTTATTTTTCGATTGGCGCAAGGAAACCTGGATTTTTGGAATGAAAAGTGGTTCCACCTCATTGACAAAATACCCTTTTCGTTTTTCCGCACGAATATATCCTTCAGCAACAAGCTGTTCGTAGGCCATTAAGGTGGTGTTGCGGCTCACATTCAACGATTCAGCAAGTTGACGGATCGAGGGAAGTGGTTCATTCGCCTGGATGTCGCCTTGTTCAATCATCGATTTTAACTTTTCGTAGATTTGTTTGTATTTAGGCAAGCGGTCATGTAGAGCAAAAATGATCGTTTTCATGTCCATCCCTCTGACATGTTTATTTTTTTGTTATTGTCCCTTTTTCTATGTCAAATTTAGTTATATGATACATCGTAAAGATTCGATTGTTAAGTTGGAAAAAGTGAAGGGGGGATTTAATGTATATTCCGAAGGATTTTGCCATCAACGATGTGGATGTCGCCTATCAAGTAATTAAGGAGAACAGTTTTGCCACCTTGGTGTCGATGCATCAAGGGGAGCTGTTTGCTACCCATTTGCCGCTGCTGCTCGATCGGGAGAAAGCGTGTTTGTACGGCCATTTTGCCCGTTCTAATCCGCAATGGAACGACATTCAACGTCAGACGGTCTTGGCGATTTTCCACGGTCCGCATTGTTATATTTCTCCTTCCTGGTATGAAACGAACCAAGCAGTGCCGACATCGAATTATGTGGTCGTCCATGTGTATGGCAATGTGGAGCTTATCCATGATGAAGGGGAAATCATGCGGTCGCTGCACGATATGGTAGAAAAGTACGAAGCGCCGGACAGCCGTTACCAGCTGTCAGAGGTCGATGCTAAGTTGCTTTCCAAGATGAGAAGCGGAATTCAAGCTTTTAAAATCCATATCGAGCGAATAGAGGGAAAAGCCAAATTAAGTCAAAACCATTCTGTACATCGGCAAGAGAGGATCATCAAGCAGCTCGAGCAAATGCCATTTGAAAACGAAAAGCGAATCGCTTCCCTGATGAAAAAGCAACAGCAGTGAAATCTCCGCCTTGGCGAGCCCTTCAAAACCGTAAGAGAATGGAGGAGTGGATGATGACACGTTTTGTTGTTGAAGACGATGTTTGGGCCATATTTCCCCACGCCAAAATCGGTGTGGTCGTTGCCCAAGGGATTGACAACGGCATCAAGAATGCCAGCGTTTACGAACAAATGCTGCGAGAGGCGGAGAAAGAGGCGCGGAAATTCCTGGAGTTTGAAGAATTGAGCCGCAACCCCGTCATCGTTGTTTGGCGAGAGGCGTTTCGGCGATTCAAAACGAAAAAAGGGCGCGTTGTTCGGTTGAAGCGCTGCTGAAACGAGTGAAAAACGGTCAGCACATCCGAACGATCAACCCGCTTGTGGATATTTATAATTCTGTTTCATTGCGTTACGGGCTTCCATGCGGAGGGGAGGATATCGACACGTTTGTCGGCGACATCCGGCTGGCGCTGGCGGATGGTCATGAACCGTTCATCCCGTTGGGAGGCGAGGAAAACGACCCGCCGTATGAAGGAGAAATCGTATATAAAGACGATGTGGGAGCCATATGCCGCTGTTGGAATTGGCGGGAAGCCCAACGAACGATGCTCACCGAACAGACGAAGCACGCCTTCCTTTGCATCGAATCGATTGATGATACGAGGCATGAGGCGCTTCATCAAGCATTAGAGGAACTGGCTTATTCGGTACGGCACTATCTTGGCGGCACGGTGAAGATGCACATATTGGATGCCCATCATTCGGAAATATCGATAACAGATTAAGGAGCCCTTCATCAGTCTTGCTTTGGTTGCTGCCGCGATCGGCCGCCTCGGCGGGGAAGGAGAAGCGATGCGCCTTGTCGAACCGATTGTCGGGGCGACATTGGTGATCATTGTTGCCGGTGTTCTGGTCGGAAGGGTGGTTGGCGTCTGATGATGGTTGCCTGTTTAAAGGTGTTCGCGGGCGGACGATGCCCGACGATTTAGAGAAAGGGGTGCATGGAGGGGAAGAAAAAAGAAGAGACCCCCTCTTTCCAAAAACGGCAATAAACTGTTGCCGAGCTTGTCCGCCCCAAGCTTGGCAGGGCGCGGCAGTAGCGGATTTCATCATAATAATATAGATGCAATCTAAAACTTTAACATTTATCGCTTTTGCTGGTCATTGCACCCGGCTGTCGGGTGGCCGAACAACGCCGCTTCCAGGTTGTTGTTCGGTCTTCCGTCAAAGATATGTGAAACGATTTCATTGCATCTATATATGCAACCACTCTTTCACAAAATCAGGAAGCGATTCGCGCCAACAGTCGCGCCACCATAATCGAAGTTTTTGCGTGCTCCATCCGGTTTCGGTCGTGCGGAGCGAATGAATGCGCCAATACATCGGCGGATGGGGGGATAGTTGAAATTTGGAAAAGCGTGAAAACCAGTCCTCTCTCTCGAAAGTGAAAGAACCGTCCTCGGCAAATGCATCTTCCTCCTCATCGTCTTTTTCCTTCGCATCGATGTGGTAGCTATGTGCTTGCTCGATGGCTTGGTCTTGATTTTTTGAAAGAATGGCTAAGGCGTTGGCCATCTGGTCGTTGCCGCCATCAAGCAGCGTCGCTCCGAGATGATCAGCGCGCACTTCCATCCACTGCACAAGCCATGAACGGAAAGCGGGATACAATAGAACGATGAGCGTCCAACCGATCAAAAACGTTGCGGCGCGATGTGTTTCCAACCAATGGGCGGCTGCTTCGTACACGCCGGCGATGATGGAGGAAATCACCATGATGAAGGCAAACTGCAACAGCTGCGCAGTTAAAACGTCCCGCTTTTTGACATGGACGGCTTCGTGGGCGATGACTCCTGCCAACGCATCGTGCGGAAGTTTCAACGTTTCCGATGTCAAGGCGATCAGCGATCGACCGATGTAAGGGCCTGCCGCAAAGCCGTTGTAGTCGCTTGACTCTGTTGTATAAACTGCAAGATGGGGCAAGCCGGCCCGTGCGCAAATGGTCCGAATGATGTGCTGGATAGGTGGATTCGTGACCGGTTTCATATCGAGAGCAATTTTCAAAACTCGATCAGAAATGAATAGGTTAATTGTCCAAAAAAAGAGAATGGCGGCGATCATGGTGATGGAATCGATTTTCCAATACGCCAGCAAGGCAAGAAGGGCGGCGTAAGCCCCCACCCCTTTGACGGCCGCGGAGAAATACGCTTTTCCAAGCAGCCGCTTCCAATTGCTTGGATGATAAAACGGCTGGATGTGAATCTCTCTCTGCGAAGACAACGGTTTTGGAAGGATGTTCATTGATGCCAGCGATCCAGGATTGAGATACACTCGTTCCCCGTCAAACGACAGCTTCCACGTTTTTCCCATGTTGACCGTATAGTCGGCATGAGGGGAGAACAAGTGAAACAGATGGAATAGCTGCAAAATATCGGGGGCTGTATGCACTTGGATGTCAACGCACTGATCCAATGGATATCGCTTCGCCTCAACGGAAGAGATGAGATAGAGCGCATGATCGTTTTGGTCATAAAACAGGTGGAGCGAACGAAAAAGCGCCATGCGTTTGAAAAGTCCCGCCGCCATCGATAAAAAGCCGTATAAGAGAAACAGCTCCACAACGGGAGATGGAGAGCCAATCCAAAAATAAGGAATGGCGATGCCGATGAATAAGGCGGAGAAGCCGATGTCAAGCAACGCTCGCTTTTTTTCGCGTGGAACAACAATTTCTTTTGCCCCTTTCGCTTGCAGTTCGGCAATGATGTCATATGTTGGCACGCGGTTTCGTTTCGGCAGCGGGATGACTTCGTAACTGAGCCAAAACGCGCCGAGCATCGAAACAGACTGCAGCAATCCGCCTTGAACAAAACCACACCATGCCCAAACAGCTCCAATCAATGCAGCGAATAGGCGGCCGTATAAGGCTGCGTTCCATTTTTCTAACTTTTTGGCTACCCATTGGAAGGAAAAACCGAGAAGAAACGAAACGATCATCCCCCAATCAGACACACTTGCTTCCTCCCCTATAAACATCACTCTTCTATTTATGAAAAAACAGGCAGCGCGCTTCTGCCTGTTTCAGCGGTAGTTCACAAACTGCACGTCAATCGGCAAATCGGCTTCGCGAATGGCGGCGATCACCTTTTGCAAGTCGTCTTTGCTTTTGCCGCTGACGCGAATTTGGTCATCTTGCACTTGGCTTTTCACTTTCAAGCCGGTGTTTTTGATGATCGTGGTGATTTTTTTCGCGTTTTCTTTGTCGATCCCTTGGACAAGCTTGGCGCGCTGGCGCACCGTGCCGCCTGATGCCGGCTCGATTTTGCCGTATTGGATGTTTTTCGTCGCCACCCCGCGCTTAATGAGCTTGCCGATGAGCACATCTTTCAGCTGCTCAAGCTTAAACTCGTCGTCGGAGATGAGAACGAGCTCGTCTTTCTCGAGCGAAATGTCGCTTTTGCTTCCTTTGAAGTCGTAGCGCGTCTTGATTTCTTTCATGGCGATGTTGATGGCGTTTGCCACTTCCGACAAATCGACTTTGGATACGATATCAAACGAACTTTCTTTGGACATAAGCGACCTCCCGGGCGTGTGATGTACTTTCATTATAGAAAAAGGTGGGAGGAAAGACAACAATGATCAAAGGGGCAAGAAGGTTAGTTTCGTCCTTTATCCGGAAGAGGCCGGCATGTAGCACCATGCTGAAAGCGGGACTTGATGCAGGGGAACAATGTGAAAAAGGCGGTGTTTCGGCCGCCTTTTTTGTCATTTTGCTCACAAATGATCCGTCTTCTTCGAATACGCGAACTTCCCGGCTTCGCGGTTTTTCTCGCGCATCATGTTTTTCTCATGGCGCTTCGCTTGGTTGTCGCGCGCTTTTTTGTCGTTGTCGCTCGTGTTTGGCATCGGTAGCCCTCCCTTGTTTCGATCGTCCATCATTAGTATGCGGTAAATGGAAATGAACTATATGGAAATAGGGGAAGGTAGTTTGTGGAAAGATAAATGGAGAATTTTTCTTAACAAATGGTTCGCTTCAGAGTATAATTAAGTACAAAAATAGAGATAAATGTTTGTAATAGGGTAAATATAGGTGTTTAACGATCATTTTTTATCTAAAATGTTCGTAAAGGGGAATGAAAAATGAAACGAAAACCGTTTGTCCCCTTCAAGCTTCCTCTTAGCGAAGATGTCGTGAATCAAATGCGTTTTCTTTTTTGTCAGCGATGTGCTTGAACGGGATAAGCACAAGTATTACCGCTATTTGAATGATACCCGCTACAAAGGCGACTGGACGCAATGGATTCAGTTTTTCTTGCAATGCGTCCATTTACAAGCGAAACAAAATGTTCGATTGATTCAAAAAGTAAACGATTTGTATGAAGAGGATTTGGAAAAGGCAAGTGCGCTTGTGAACAGCCATAATATTCGAACCGTTGTCAATGTCATGTTCCAGCACCCGATTTTTACCGCGAACATGATGGCGGAGTTGACCGGTTTGCCGGAAGCGACGGTTCGGCGCTATTTGAATCGGTTTGAGGAACAGCAACTCATTTTCTCGGATGGCCGGATGCGGTCCAAAACGTACTACTACTACAACCTTCTTGATCAACTTCGGTGATGAGGACAGGCGCCTGTGTTGTGCAGGCGCCCGTGTTTTGTCCGGCGGGAAAGGCGTCAGATCTCAATATATTTGTTCAGAAAAAAGAGGGCAATCGTCCCCGGTCCGGCGTGTGCGCCGATGGCGCTGCCGATGTCGGAGAGGAAAAAGCGCGTGCAGCCGTGCGTTTCTTCGATCATTTGTTTCAGCTCCAAGGCGGTTTCTTCGTCATCGGCATGGCTGATGCCGATCGTTTGCTTTTGCAGATCGTTGCCGCGCTCGCCCATCAACTCGACCATGCGCTTTAACACTTTTTTTCGCCCGCGCCATTTTTCGATTGGAATCAGCGCCCCGTCTTCGACATGGAGAAGCGGTTTGATGTTGAGCAAACCTCCGAACGCCGCGGCGGTTTTGCTGATGCGGCCGCCGCGCGCGAGGTAGTCCAAGTTGTCAACGGTGAAAATGTGTTCCATATGGCGGCAATACGCCTCGATCGTTTCACAAAGCAAGTTGTACGGTGTGTTTTGTTTCGCCAGCTCGACCGCTTTCATGACGGCGAGCCCTTGGCCAAGAGAGGCGCATTTCGAGTCGATGATTGTCAGGCGAAATTCCGGATATTCACCAAGCAGTTCGCTGCGCACGGCCATCGCTGTTTGGTATGTACCGGATAATTTCGATGAAAAGGCGATGTAAAGGCATGGCCGGTTTTCTTTGGCGTATGGCAAAAACAGCTCCTTCATCGCCAGTGGGCTTGGCTGTGCCGTTTTCACCGTATGCCCTTGGCGCATGGCGTCATATACTTGCTTCGGCTCGATCGTGATGCCGTCTTCGTAATCTTGGCCGTTCCAATGAACGACAAGCGGCAAAAAGGCGATTTGATGCTCGCGGATGTACGATTGCGGCAAATCGGCTCCGCTGTCGGTGATGATTTGAATGGACATGGTTCGTCCCCCTTTTTGTGAACAAAAATGAATATAGTATAGCCGCATCGAATGAACGGACGATTTTGGCCGGTGAACAGCGATTCATTATCTTCTTTTAGTGTAGCGGTTTTTCGGACGGAATACAATGGAAAATCTCGAGCGGGCGAAAGAAACAGCTGCGGGAAGACCGCAGCCGTTTAGTGGGTGAGCTCATCAAGCTCGGCTTGAAATTGACGCAACTGCGCTTTTTCCGCCGTGTTGGAATGCGCATAGGCAGATGACAAGGCGTTTTTGGCGATGGCAATGGCGTGGTCGACGTTCATGTCGATTTCGCCGTTAGCCGCTTGTTTGGCCTGCGCGACCGCTTTGCGCGCCTCTTGGAACAGGCGGTTGCCCATCGCTACGCTCCTCCAAGCGACGTTTCCATCGCTTTTTCCGCTTTGCGCGCTTCCGCCTCGGCGTACGTTAAATGATAAGGGATTCGCTTGTCATGCCGTTCAACCGCATCGACGCTTTGTTGGACGAAACGCTTCGATTTGTTTCGTTTGCCCATGACGGATTCCCCCTTTAAAATATGAAGACGCGCGTTGCGTCACGTATAGTGTAACCGCACGGGGGGAACAGTAGTAAGGAAATTCGTTACAACACAAGTCGCTCTACAAAGCGGCAAGGCGGTTGGAGCAAGGCGAAAAGAGAAGCATCAGCCAGCGTTTAGATTGTAGGAAGCAGATAAGGCTGGTGATGGAACGCGGAAAACGCTCCAGCAAAGCGTTCGCCAACGGAGCAGCATCGAAACAGTTCTTTTTTCTGTTCATGAACATTTTGGAGAAACGCGCTTTTTCATCCACCTTAATGGACGGCGTCAAAAAAGGCGGCTCGGAAGCCGCCGCGATGGAAACTACAAACGAAGCAAATCCTGCAAATATGCACCGACGCCGTCTTCTTCATTGGTTTTTGCCACATCGTCGGCAATGGTTTTCAACGGTTCGATGGCGTTGCCCATCGCAACACCGAGACCGGCCCAGTCGATCATCTCGAGGTCGTTGTCTTCATCGCCAAAAGCAATGACGCGCTCCCTTGGGATGCCGAAATAGTCAGCGACTTGTTTTAAGCCTGCAGCCTTATGGACGCCATGGCGGATGATTTCAATGACATGCCACGGTTCGCTCCAGCGCCGTTGGTGGATGACGTTGGCGTACACATTCGCTAAGTGTGATTGAATCCGCTCGATATGATCATCGTCCGTGTACACGAGCACGCTCGTCGGATCTTTGCCGAGCGAGCGGCGCAAATCACCGATTTCCACGGTCGGGTTGCCAAGGCGGACGATGTCAAGCAACACCTCGTCATGTTGGTGGAAATAGACATCGTCTAACACTTCGGCCATCATATTCTTGATTCCATAGGATTCGCTGATTTCAACAATGTCTTTGACGATCGCAAGCGGCAGCGGGTAATGGTGCATGCCCCACGACGGCTGGCGCGGATGGTGGACAAACGCGCCGTTGAAATTGACGATCGGCGTTGCAAGGCCAAGTTCTTCGTAGTACATGGAGCTTGCCCGGTACGGGCGGCCGGTGGCGATGACAACAAAATGGCCGGCGTCGATGGCGCGGCGGATGACGTCTTTGGTAAATGGAGAAATCGTTTTATCCCCTTTGAGCAACGTTCCATCCAAATCCAACGCGATTAAATACGGCTTCATGTCCGACTCCTTTGCCCTCGTTATTCTTTACACTACATAGTGTAACTCTTTTCCAAAATCGCTGTCCATATGGTAAACTATACAGCGATGGAAAAAGAAAAGGGGTTTGTGCAACCATGGTGATCATTGAACAGGAACAGTTGGCCGGCGTGCCGGTTCTTCACGTTGTCAAGCTGGAAAAGCGGGACGAACGGCTGCCGCTGATTTTCTTTATCCACGGCTTTACGAGCGCCAAAGAACATAATTTGCATTTCGGCTACTTGCTCGCCGAGGCGGGCTACCGCGCTGTGCTTCCCGACGCGCTGTTTCACGGTGAACGGGACGAAGGCTTGAGCGAACGGAAATTGCAGCTGTCGTTTTGGGACATTGTTGTGCGCACGATCACCGAAATCGAGGAGATGAAAAACGACCTTGTAAGCCGCGGGCTGGCTGACCGAGAACGGATTGGGCTCGCTGGGACATCGATGGGCGGAATCGTCACGTTCGGCGCGCTCGCCGTCTATCCGTGGGTGAGGGCGGCGGTGGCGCTCATGGGCTGCCCGAACTACAGCGCCTTTTTTGATGAGATGATTGAAGAAGGAAAGCGGCGCCAAATCGACATTCCGCTGCCGCCGACGCTGCTTGCGCTCGAAAAAGAAAAGCTCGCCCGCTACGATTTATCCAAGCAGCCGGAAAAACTCGACGGCCGGCCGCTGTTCATCTGGCACGGGAAAGCCGACCAAGTCGTCCCGTATGCTTATACATATGAGTTTTACAAGCAAATTAAACCACTTTATGAAGGAAACGAAGACCGGCTGCAATTCATCGCCGACCCGCACGCCGGCCATAAAGTGACGCGTGAAGCGTTTTTGGAGACGGTGCGCTGGTTTCGCGAGCATGTGTAAGCAAAATCGGCAATGAGGAAACGAACATGTTTGTGGTCAGCTAAAGCGTGCTTCACAAGAGGGAATCCGCCTTTTAAAAACAAAAAAGGCGGATTTTTCGTTTGAGCACATTTTTTATTCAAATAACGGATGGATGACCGGGTGTTTTCGCCGGTCGAAGAGTTGGATCGGATCGCCGCGGGAGGGGCGATGAAGCGGGAAGCCCTCGATTGGCGAGGATTTCCCCGGTGGATTCGATATGTCGGATACATCGCCTTCGCCTTTTTTGTCATCGTTCCTTTGATGGCATGGTTGTGAAATGCCCAAGCTGCCGGAGCGCTTCTTCGCTCATTCGCTCCGGCGTCCATGGCGGGTTCCATGTCACTTGGACGCGCACGTCACGGATGCCGTCAATGTGCTCAAGCGCCCGTTTGACGCCGCCGGCGATCGAGTCGTGAAGCGGGCAGCCGGGGGTCGTGAGCGTCATCAGGACATTGATATGCCCATCTTCGATTTTTAAGTCATAAATCAACCCTAAATCGACGACGTTAATGCCGAGCTCCGGATCAAGGACCGTTTTCAGCTGTTGAATGGCAAGTTCGCGGACATCCATCGTTCTTTTCCTCCTCATTCGTTTATTTTCGGAAGACCGTTAAAATCGTTCCGGCAAAGGCAACGCTTAATCCAGCCAACAGCACTTGAGTGATGGCGAACAGCGGCACGCTCGCGACAGCAAGCGCAACGGCCGCCAGCGCGAGGGCAATGAGCCATAGGCGGCATTGGACGGTGACGGCTCGCTCATTCATCATTTGTTTTAACGTCGGCACGTTTTGTTGGCCGACTTTTTCGCTGTAGCGATGCGTCCACCATAAAAACGGCACGATTTTGAACAAATAGCCGACGATGCTGAAGAGAATCCAGCCGACAATGAATAGATAAACAATGATGCCAAGCAGCCGTCCGCTGCCGACGACGATGGCGACAAAGGCGGCAACGTGCAGCACAAGGCCGATGACGATGGCCGAAAGCGAAAAGCGGAACGGGCGGTCAAGCGTTTTTTTCATCCGCTTTTGCAAAATGGCGCGGATATGCCAGGCGAAAACAACGAATCCGCTCATGAGCAAGGCTGCACCGGCTGCAAGCCATGCGTGGCTTCGCAAGAATAAGCTGGCGAACGCCACAGCAATCCCGCTGATGTACAGCGCATAGACGTAACGCGCCGGCCGCAGCGAAAAGCCGTGGGCGAGCGAGAACATCGGCACCATTTTGTACGAAAAGCCTATGATGAGCAGTGTGAACCAGCCGCACAGCCCGAACAGCACATGCAAGCCGAACACCGTTTCATGACTGTTGGCGCCTGTGGCGGCGAAAAAGTGAAAGGCAAGCAGCCCTCCGGCGGCGCCCGTCAGCAGCAAAAACAACAAGGAAGTCGCGACAAACAGCGTCATGATCGTTTTGTTTTTTTGTTGTTTTAATGTCATCGCCATTTGCCAGACAAACAGCACGATGCCGAACAGCAGAAGCAAGCCAGGGAGAAACGCCTGGTTTGGCGTAAACGCTAAACTGGCGGCAAAGGCGACGATGCCGAGAGCGGTGATCGCAAACTGCCAAAAACCGAGCCGCTCGCTCCAAATCGGCGTCAAAAAGGCGACCGGAACGAGCTGGTACATCGCCCCCATGGCCGTCATCAATGCAAAGCCAAGCAACGCCAGGTGGGCCGCCGCCCACACGAACGGCAGCCGGAACGCGCCGCTGCTAAGTGAGGGAATCGCTCCAAGCAACATAAGCTGCGACGCGGCGAACGCCAACACGGCGAACATGATAAACGAGAACGGAAGACGGACGTCTGTTTCCGTCCCCGTGCGAGTAGGAAACACGTTGCTCATCCTTTCGTAATGCGGATTTCAAAACTGCCGTCTTCGCGTGCGACCGTCTCGTGCCGGTAGCCAAGCTCGTCAAGCTGCTCGTACAAAAACATCGGGCGGCGATCGTTAATGATCGTCAGCGTCTCCCCAGGATTCAGCTTAGCGAGGGCAGCGAGCGTCCGCATCATTGGCTGCGGCGGCTCGAGTCCGCGGTTATCGAGGATCATCGGTCATCCCCCCTGTTTGACAAACGTTACTCTCCAATGTTTTTTCTCGATTTGTTCGGCCTCGTACGTAAATCCTTTCGCTTTCATAATCGGAAACAACGGCAGCGGCTTGAACGGGGCGTGTAAAATGAACGTATCGCCCGGCTGCAGCGGCTTGATGGCGTTCATAATTTTTTCAAACGGTTCCCGCTTTTGCCGCAAATCTTCGCGTACATCGAGTTCAATCGTTGTGGCCATCCACATCCCCTCCTTTTTGCTATTATGATAATCATTTTCATTGTTAGATGTTGTGATATAGCTCACAACCAAGCGGTCGGAACACGATGTGTCTGCCGCCGGTTCGAAAACGATGGATGGTTTGTTCTGAACGTGCGATGTCCAAGCATTTCCTCGCCATCCGGCTCTCAAGTGGAGGCAAGAGCGGCATTCATCCCCATTTCCGTGATGCGCCGCATGTTAGACAAAAGGGGATTAGAAAAAGATTTCTTGCTCAAGCCCTTCTTGGTCGATCAAATAAAAGCCGTGTTCGTCGACATGGATCAACCCTTTCCGTTTCAGCTGGCTCAACGTCCGGCTGACCGTTTCGCGGGCGGTGCCGATCATATTGGCCAGCTCACGGTTTGTCACATGGGCGGTGAGACGGTGCCATTTCCCTTGTTTGACGGCGTTCGTGCGCGTCAGCCGCAACAAAAGCAACACGATTTGTTCGTACGTATTATGGAGCACTTGCGCTTCGAGCCGGTTTTGCAAATCAACGATTTTTTCGCCCATGACGCGAAACAGTTTTATGCAAAGTTCAGGGCTCGCCATCAGCACTTGTTCGAAATCGTGGATCGGGATCGCGATCAATGTCGCTTCCTCGACCACTTCGGCGTGGGCCGGATAGGTGCCTTTTAAGAAAAAACCGGCATGCGGAAACATTTCTCCCGTCTGCAAAATCGAAACGATTTGTTCTTTCCCGCTGAAGTCCGTTTTATAAATTTTTACCGTGCCGGAATGAATGAAATAGACTCGCTCGAGCGGGTCGCCTTGCATAAAGACAAACGTCCGCGGCTTGTAAACGCGCACGTGGGAAATGGCGACAAGCGATTCGAGCTCGTAATCGGACAGTTCGCGAAACAACGGAACAGCTTTTAAGCGGTCTTTCATCCAATGGTTCGCCATGGCGTTCTCTCCTTTGGAAATGTGACAAAAGTGTGGCGGCTGTCAACAGAGCATCGATGCTTTTCTCTTTTTGAACATCTGCGCCGTTTGGCCTTTTCTGCCTTCATTGTATACATTCTCACGCCATAAAGCTGTGATATAAATCATAACGGACATTTGCCCCGGCTCACAAACCGGCCTCGATTCAGCACGCTACAATGGGGGCGAACAAACGAGAAGGAGGTTGGCTCATATGGAAGTTCATCGATCCGTTCGCCCCAACATGCGGACGGGGCGGCAAACGACCAACAGTTTTCTCAAATCGATTCTCATTTTCACTATTGTGATCAGCTTTACCGTCCTGCTTGTCGGCGGGTATTGGATTTTTAAAGAAATGGCGCCAAGGCCGAAGGAAGTGCGCAGTGAAGACGGCCAAGTGTTGATGACGAAAGAAACGATCATCGGCGGGCAGGCCGTCTTCCAAAAATACGGGCTGATGGATTACGGAACCGTGCTTGGACACGGGTCGTATATGGGGCCGGACTATACGGCGGAAGCGTTGAAAATTTATACGGAAGGCATGCAAGATTACAAAGCAAAAGAGCGGTATCACAAACCGTTTGCCGATTTAACCGCCGATGAGAAAACGATCATCCGCGAACAAGTCATCAAGGAAATGCGAAAAAACCGCTACAACCCGGTTACGGATGTTCTCGTCCTGACAGATGCGCAAGTCTACGGGTTGGAAAAAGTGCGCGACTATTACCGCGACGTGTTCACCAATGGTGACGGCTGGGGATTGAAAAAAGGATTGATCAAAGAAAGCGACATGCCAAAAGCGGATCGCGCTTGGGTCGCCGAGGGCGATCAAATTAGGCAAATTGCCGACTTTTTCTTCTGGACCGCTTGGCTGTCAAGCACGCCAAGACTTGGCGACCACATCACCTATACGAACAACTGGCCGTACTATGAGGACGCCGGCAATACAATGTCGTTTTCCGCGGTATGGTGGAGCGGCGCGAGCGTCACGATTTTGATTTTGTTCATCGGGATCATTTTGTATGTGTTCCACCGCTATCAGTTAAGCATGCAAGAAGCGTATGCAGAAGGGAAGTTTCCAGTCATCGATTTGCGGCGGCAGCCGCTGACTCCGTCGCAAGTGAAAGCGGGCAAATATTTCGTCGTTGTATCGGCGCTCTTTTTCGTCCAAACGATGTTCGGGGCGCTGCTCGCCCACTACTATACGGAACCGGACAGCTTCTTTGGCATCAAATGGATCCATGACCTATTGCCGTTTAACATCGCCAAAGGGTATCATTTGCAGCTGGCGATTTTCTGGATTGCGACCGCATGGCTTGGCATGGGGATTTTCATCGCCCCGCTTGTCGGTGGGCAAGAACCGAAAAAGCAAGGGTTGCTTGTTGATTTGCTCTTCTGGGCGCTTGTCGTCCTTGTCGGCGGCAGCATGATCGGCCAATGGCTCGGCGTCAACGGCTACTTAGGGAACAGCTGGTTCTTGTTTGGCCACCAAGGTTGGGAATACATCGAACTTGGCCGCGTTTGGCAAATTATTCTAGTCGTCGGCATGCTGCTTTGGCTGGTCATCGTCTTCCGCGGCGTCAAACGCGGGCTGAAGCAAGAAAGCGACAAAGGCGGGCTCATCCACTTGCTGT
This sequence comes from [Flavobacterium] thermophilum, assembly GCA_900450595.1. GTDB lineage: Bacteria > Bacillota > Bacilli > Bacillales > Anoxybacillaceae > Geobacillus > Geobacillus thermophilus. The sequence continues at coordinate 595,611 of UGGS01000002.1, read as the reverse complement.
TTTATTCGGCCATCGCCGTTCCGTTCTTTTACATCTTCGCGTTCTTTATCGAGCCGGATACGAACTTTACGATGGCTGACTTCTGGCGCTGGTGGATCATCCACTTGTGGGTGGAAGGCATTTTTGAAGTGTTCGCCGTTGTTGTCATCGGGTTCTTGCTCGTTCAATTGCGGCTCGTAACGAAAAAATCGACGGTCAGAGCGCTCTACTTCCAATTTACGATTTTATTGGGCAGCGGTGTGATCGGCATCGGCCACCACTATTATTACAACGGTTCGCCGGAAGTATGGATCGCCCTTGGCGCGGTGTTCTCGGCGCTCGAAGTGATTCCGCTCACGCTCCTTATTTTGGAAGCGTATGAGCAGTACAAAATGATGCGCGACGGCGGGGTCAACTTCCCGTACAAGGCCACATTCTGGTTCTTGATTTCAACCGCCATTTGGAATTTGGTCGGCGCAGGGGTGCTCGGCTTTCTGATCAACTTGCCGGCGGTCAGCTACTTTGAACACGGGCAATTCTTAACGCCGGCTCACGGCCACGGAGCGATGATGGGCGTGTATGGCATGTTTGCGATCGCCGTGCTCCTTTATTCGCTGCGCAACATCGTCAAACCGGAAGCATGGAACGACAAATGGCTGAAATTCTCTTGCTGGATGCTGAACATCGGCCTGGCTGGCATGGTTCTCATCACGCTTCTCCCGGTTGGGGTGCTGCAAATCAAAGAAGCGTTTGAACACGGCTATTGGGCGTCGCGTTCACCTTCGTTCTTACAACAAGATATCGTCCAAAACTTGCTGCTTGTCCGCTTTGTTCCGGATACGATCTTTTTGATCGGCGTCGCCGCCTTGCTTGTCTTTGCCATCAAAGCGATGTTCCATTTGCGCAAACCAACGCACGGCGAAGGGGAAGAGCTGTCGGTGGCGAATTTGGCGGAGGAAGAATAACAAAAACGGGCTGACCCAAAACGCGAATGCGTTTTGGGATTAGCCCGTTTTTACACGAAATATAGAAGAGAATCGTTCGTTTTCTGGCAGAATAGAGTTACCATAAACCACTATCACCGAAAAAGGAGCGATTCGTTTATGAAACATCATCATATTTTTGAAGAGTGTACCATGAATCATCTCACGTTGCCAGGCGATATCATTCCACTGGATCATATGGCTCATGTAGTTTACGAAATGGTCGAACGCATTCCGATGGAGATGTTTCTTCCTTTACTATAAAGGCGGCCGCACCTCAGAAAGGCAAGGAGAGATGCTTCCTCCTTGCTCATGTTGTCTTTATAAGACGAATGCTGGAAATTGCCGCTTCGTGTTCAATCGAACGCCTGGAAAGAAGATCTAAAATCCGTTCGTGCTTTTCCATGTTTTGTTCTATTTTCTTAACGATTTCATTTGTTTCAAGCACTGCTTGTTGGAGGAAAACAAATTCTTGCTTTGTGACCATATTGGCTTTGACATGATCTAATTCTTTCATTAGGTTGTTCTTTACGTCCTCAAGCTCCTGTTTGGTAGCCATGTTGGCTTTGATGTCTTCAAGTTCCTGCTTGGTAGCCATGTTGGCTTTGATGTCTTCAAGTTCTTGCTTGGTAGCCATGTTGGCTTTGATGTCTTCAAGTTCCTGCTTGGTAGCCATGTTGGCTTTGATGTCTTCAAGTTCCTGCTTGGTAGCCATGTTGGCTTTGATGTCTTCAAGTTCCTGCTTGGTAGCCATGTTGGCTTTGATGTCTTCAAGTTCCTGCTTGGTAGCCATGTTGACTTTGATGTCTTCAAGTTCCTGTTTGGTAGCCATGTTGGCTTTGATGTCTTCAAGTTCCTGTTTGGTAGCCATGTTGGCTTTGATGTCTTCAAGCTCTTGCTTGGTAGCCATGTTGGCTTTGATGTCTTCAAGCTCTTGCTTGGTAGCCATGTTGGCTTTAATGTCTTCAAGCTCTTGCTTGGTAGCCATGTTGGCTTTGATGTCTTCAAGCTCTTGCTTGGTAGCCATGTTGGCTTTGATGTCTTCGATCTCTTTTGTGAAACTATGCTTCACTTCTTCAAGTTCTTGTTTCGTTGCCATGTTGGCTTTAATATCCTCAAGCTCTGTTGAGAAGTTTTGCTTCACTTCTTCGAGTTCCTGTTTCGTTGCCATGTTTGTTTTGATATCGCTTACTTCATGTTCGATCATTTGGAGCTTGTCCAAAATTTGGTTCAATATCGCTTCCAAGGAAAATCCTCCCTTCTTATATAGTAGCCATGGAAAAGTGGGTGATGATGAATCGCTCCTTTCTTTTAAGGATTGGGGGAAACGAGCGTGTAGAGTAAGTGGTTGAGGAAAGGGATGGGATTGTAGCGCAGAACAAACGAGGATCATCGTTTCCCATTCATATTATAAATGATTCGTAGAAATTTGAAAATAACGTTTTGTGTCATTGTCGCTTTGTATCCGTCCAGGAAAAGGAGTGCGTTTTAGCCTGTACGGTCATGTTAATCCCGGCAGCGGCATTGTTTTGACGAAAATTGAATTTCCTTATAAATAAAAGGGTTTGATTCAGAATCATTCATGATCAATACACGGCTTACTTAATAAAGAAAGAGCTGGCTCCAAAAGTCCGCTTTTTAGCGGATTTTTGGGTCAGCTCCCTTCGTTTGTGAGCGTTTTCAATCACTTGTGGCATTTGTCCGGCGTGGTGTGTTCCATTTCCTTTTGCTTGTCATAGCATGGAAAGCAGTACAACGTCTCTGTTTCTCGGCTGACGACGCCGTTTAAAAACCCATGCAGACAATGGATCGGCTTGCCGCATTGCGCGCAAAAGCCAACAAGCTCTTCCAACCGCCATTTCTCCTTTCATGGGGATTGAACATGTTCACCTTCGGGCTGTGACGCTCGTCACTACCCCCCAAGGTTCAAGCGGTTATGATAAAGTATATAATTCATTATACTACAAAGGAGGCCAATGTTATGAACCAATTTGCCGCCAAAATCCACGCCCCGGACTATCCGCCGCGGGATCGCCATCCGGCAATTTTTCGGCTGTTTGACAGTTTGAAGCCGGGGGAAGTAATGGAGCTGACGAATGACCATGACCCGCGTCCGCTGCAATACCAATTCATGATGGAGCGTCCGGATCAGTTTACGTGGGAGTACTTAGAGGAAGGGCCGGACGTATGGCGGGTGGCGATCGGCAAAAAATAAATCATCCGCTCCATAGGGATTTCCGTCGACAGGCGGAAATCTTTTTTTTCGCCGGTTCGTATGGTACGGTAGGGACAGATGATGTTCGGAAAGAGGGGATAGAGATGAAACGAGCCATTGCCGGAGCGGTGCTCGCCGGCGGCCAGTCGCGCCGGTTCGGGCGGCCGAAGGCGTTTGCGCTGCACGAAGGCGCCCCGTTTTTCACTTGGTCGGTCGCGGCGCTCGATCCGATCGCGGATGAATTGTATATCGTCAGCCACCCGTCGCTTGTCGATGAATTCCGCCGCCAAACGGATATCCCGGTGCTGCTCGATGTCGAGCGCTGCCGCGGCTGTGGGCCGCTGGCCGGCCTTTACACCGTTATGGAACAGAGCCGAGCGGATTGGGTGTTCGTCTTGCCGTGCGACATGCCGTACATGCGGCGGGAAGTGACAGAGCGGCTTGCTTCCTATATCGATCCGATGTTTGACGCCATCGTCCCGCTCCATGGCGGCCGCCCAGAGCCATTGGTCGCCTTATACCACCGTCGGCTTCGCTCCGTGATCGCCGAGCTGCTTGACGCCGGCGAACGTCGGATGATCTCGCTCCTTGACCGCGCCCGCGTCCGCTATGTTGACGCCCAACAGCTTGCCGCGGATGAAACCGTATGGCGCAATGTCAATACGGAGGAAGAGTACCGGTGAAGGGGGAATTGTGGCCGAAGCAGACACAGCATACACTTTTTTCAATCAGAAGAGCCATCCTTGCTTTACTTTTTGGGCGTATGGCGGGTCAATATATTATACCGCCTGTTCAGATGGCTGTCATCTTCGCCCATGGTACGATCGCCCTCTATTGTGGCTTTGCTGTGGATGTGATCGATATCACATAACGCGCCTGAATGTTGCGGTACAATGGAGGCCAAGGAGGGGGCCGCAATGCGCGATTTTAATGAAAATCCGTTTATTGTGATTTGGGAATTGACGAGAGCTTGTCAACTCAAGTGCCTTCATTGCCGCGCCGAAGCGCAATACCATCGCGATCCGCGCGAATTGACGTTTGAGGAAGGGAAAAAACTGATCGATGAGATTTACGAGATGGATCAGCCGATGCTCGTCTTTACGGGCGGCGATCCGCTCATGCGCCCGGATGTGTACGATTTAGCGAAATATGCGATCGATAAAGGATTGCGCGTGTCCATGACGCCGAGCGCGACGCCGAACGTGACGAAAGAGGCGATCCGCAAAGCAAAAGAGGTCGGTCTGTCGCGCTGGGCGTTCAGCCTTGACGGGCCGAACGCCGAGATTCACGACCATTTCCGCGGCGTGAGCGGCTCGTTTGATTTGACGATCCGTGCGATTCAATACTTGCATGAGCTCGACATTCCCGTGCAAATCAACACCGTCATTTCGCGATACAACGTTCATGTGCTTGATGAAATGGCGGAATTGGTTGAGAAGCTGAAATGCGTCCTTTGGAGCGTCTTTTTCCTTGTGCCGACAGGCAGGGGGAAGGAGGAGGACATGATTTCCCCCATCGAGCATGAGCGGGTGTTCCGCTGGTTGTATGAAACGAGCAAGCGCGTCCCGTTTGACATTAAAACGACAGCCGGCCAGCATTACCGCCGCGTTGTGCTGCAGGCGAAAATACGCGAAGGAAAAACGACAAAAGGCGGCATCCGTTACGAAGATGTGTTGAACCAAGGGTTGACCGGACAAGTCGACGGGCTCGGCCGCGCGCCGAAAGGAGTAAACGACGGCAACGGCTTTGTTTTTATCTCCCATATCGGCGATGTCTACCCAAGCGGGCTGCTGCCAGTCAAAGCCGGGAACATCAGGGGAACGCCGCTGGCGGACATTTACCGACACTCGCCGATTTTCCAAGACTTGCGCAATCCGGACAAATATAAAGGAAAATGCGGCGTCTGCGAGTTCCGATATGTGTGCGGCGGCTCTCGTTCACGCGCTTACGCTGTAACGGGCGACTATTTGGAAAGCGAGCCGTATTGTGTTTACATTCCAAAGGCGCTGCGGACAAAAGAGCGAAGCCAACGGTAAGAGGGCGGTGAAAAACGGCCGCTTAAAATGACGGCGCTACGGCGTTCGTGAGACGGTTGCCCGGGCGCATGCGGCGGATGTTGGATGTGTGTTCAAAACATACGGGGGAGGAGCAGGCGCCCTTCCCCATTTTTGTTGAAAGATCATTCGTGGTTCAACTCGACTATAAAGGTCTCGGGCCCGGTCGGCGCCGCGCTTCCCCCTTTTGGTTCGAGGCTCGCTTTAATTTGCTTGAACTGTTTGACATCCTCGCCGGTGATCAAAATGCGCGCCGCTCCGTGGCGGATCGTCAACAGTTCCCCTTTGACCTCGTTGTTGGTGTAAATGATCCACAATTGATAATCGCGGGCCGCAAACGGCGGCAGCCCTTCAATTTCCATCAACATTTCCTTCGTATCGTCATTGAGCCAAATCGTGCCGTCCATCTGTTGAAAGAGCGCCGATGGCTCAATCGGAATTTGTTTCGTTTTGGGATTATGGATGATTCGCTCAATCGGAATGTCGGTATGTTGTTCGACAATCTGGTATCGATATGGCTCATCCGATCGGTCATGGGAAGCGGCTGGTCCGTCGCTGGGAGCGGAAAGGCGCAAGGTGAAAAGGAAAACGGCCAAAGCGGCGCCGATCCATCCCGAAGCGATGCGGACCTTTCGCTGCGCGCGCGCTGTTTGTCTTTGCGCTTCTGCTTGGGCCCAAATTCGCTCTTTATGAGAAAGGGGAGGTGCTTCATATTGGGCTTCCTCCTTAAGCCCGATGTTTTTCCACGCTTCAAGCAAGCGTTGGCATTCAAGGCACTGCTTTAGATGGTTGGACACGTCTTCTTTTTCTTGCTCTGGCAGCATGCCTAACAGCCAGTCCACGATTTTTGCTTCCGAAATATGGCTATGCTTCATGCTGTTCTTCACCTCTGCCAGCCCCCATCCAGTGGAACAGCTCTTTTTGTTTCCGCAAATTGCGCAAGCCGTAGCGGATGAGCGACTTGACGGAGCCTAACGGTTTGTTCATCGCGGCGGCGATTTCCCGCTGTGTTTCCCCATGAAAGTAAAAGTGAATGATGGCTTGCCGCTGCTCCTCGGGGAGATGGGTTAACGCATCGAGGATGACTTGTTGTTCCAGTTGGCGGAGAAAATCAAATTCCGCCCCCTTTTCTGTTAAAGCTGCTTCCTCAAGGCGGCTCACTAAAAGGTCCCGTTTCTTGCGCAGGCGGTCGAGCGACCGGCTTTTCGTTTTCACCGCAAGAAAGGCTTGAACGCTTCCCCGTTTCGGGTCGAATTGATGCGGTTTTTGCAAGATTTCGAGAAACACATCGTGGCTGACATCTTCCGCCTCCACCTCGTCGCCGACGATCCGAAGAGCGATATGATAGACCATCGGAGCGTATTTTTCGTAAAAACGGTCAAAGGCGGCGCGCGAGCCTTCGGCGATCTTCTCGAGCAGTTCGAGGTCTTTCCGTCGGTCTTCCATCTTGCCCACCTCCCGACGCATGCTTGGAATGGTTGCTCTGCATCTATTCTACAACTGAATTTTTCTCCTGCAAAACAAATCCATTGATCCATTTCTGGCGTATACGAAGTGAAAACAGAAGGAGGGAGTGAATGTCGTGCAAAGCAGGATCATCATGATGTTCGCCATGATCTTGACTCTCTTTTCGCTTCTTCTTCCGATCCGCCCGGCATCGGCGGCAAGCGGTGTTGTTCTCTTCACGCCATACACCGGGCTTTCCGTGACGCCGGGGGAAACAATCGACTATACGGTCAATGTCATCAACAACGGTTCCAACATTGAAAACGTCACCTTCTCGTTTGACCACCTGCCGAAAGGATGGTCGACTTCGATTACCGCTGAGGGGAGAACGATTGAGCAGCTGTCCGTCCGAGGCGGAAAAGAAGAAGAGGTCACGTTGGAAGTGACCGTGCCGCTGGATGTCGACAAGGGGGATTACCGCTTTTGGCTCGTCGCGAAAGGGGACAGTGGTTCATCGAAATTGCCGCTGCTTGTCCGCGTGACGGAACAAGGATCGTTTAAAACGGAACTGACGTCGGAACAAACGAACCTCGAGGGGCACGCGGATTCGAGCTTCACGTATGATGTCACGCTGAAAAATCGAACTGCCAAGACGCAAAATTACGCGTTAAGTTCGGCGGCGGAAAAAGGTTGGCAAGTCACGTTTAAATCGGAAGGCAATTCCGTTACGTCGGTGAAACTCGAGCCGAATGAATCAAGAGACATTACCGTAGAGGTCAAACCGCCGGAAAATGTGAAAGCGGGCACGTACAAAATCCCGATCAAAGCGCAAACGAGCGATACGTCGGCTGAGCTGACGTTAGAAGCGGTCATTACGGGCACGTATGCGCTCAAACTGACGACGCCGTCAGGAAACTTAAGCACCGATGTGACGGCGGGGCATGAACGGGTGATCGATCTTGTCGTCAAAAACACCGGAAGCGCTCCACTTTTGAACATCAATATGACGGCTGACGCTCCGCCTGATTGGGAAGTGGAATTCGATCAAAGCACGATCGCCCAGCTGAACCCGGGCGATTCCAAAACAGTCAAGGCGAAAGTGAAAGCGTCGGATGAAGCGATCGCTGGGGATTATGTTGTCAACTTCCAGGCGCAAACGGCGGAAACGTCGGCGGAGGCGGCGTTCCGCGTCTCGGTCAAAACGTCGACCGTTTGGGGAGTGGTGGCGGTGTTGATCATTCTCGGGGTGGCCGGAGGGCTATACTATTTGATCAAAACATACGGGAGGAGGTAAGCATGGCAGCACCCGCTGTCATCGAGCTTGACAACTTGTGCAAAACGTATGGCGACCATCGGGCGGTTGACCATTTGTCGCTTTCCATTCAAAAAGGGGAAATTTTTGGCCTCCTTGGCCCGAACGGGGCCGGAAAGACGACGACGATTTTGATGATGCTCGGGCTCACCGAGCCGACGTCCGGCATGGTTAGGGTATGCGGGATCGATCCAGTGCGAAATCCCATTGACGTTAAACGGAAAGTCGGGTACTTGCCGGATGATGTCGGCTTTTACCATCACATGACAGGCTTGGAGAACTTGTTGTATACGGCAGCGTTAAACGGCATTCCCCGCGCCGAGGCGGAAAAGCGGGCGTGGGAGCTGCTCGAGAAGGTGGACTTGACGGATGCGGCCCGCAAGAAAGCGGGGACATACTCGCGGGGAATGAGGCAGCGGCTCGGCTTGGCCGATGTGTTGATGAAGCGCCCGGAAGTGATCATTTTGGATGAGCCGACGTTGGGCATCGACCCTGAGGGAGTGCGCGAGCTGCTTCGGCTGATCCGCGATTTGAGCCGCCATGAAGGCATCACGGTCCTGCTGTCCTCGCACCAATTGCACCATGTGCAGAAAATTTGCGACCGAGTCGGCTTGTTCGTGGGCGGCCGATTGTTGGCCGAAGGGAATATCGAACGCCTGGCGCAACAGCTGTTTTTGCAGGATGCCTATGTCATCCATGTGGTTGCTTCGCCGCTTGACGCTTCCTTACGGTCCAAAATCGAGGCGATTCCGGGCGTCAATAAAGTGGAGCAAACGGAAGATGGATGGGATGTGTATTGCCAAACGGATGTGAGCGCCGCCATCAGCCAGACGATCATCGAATCAGGATCTTCGCTGTTCCATCTCAGCCGGCGGGATTTTGGACTTGATGAGATTTATCACCGCTATTTTGAAGGGAGGGATGTACGTGAAGGCCAGTAAGGAAGAGCGATGGGCAAACGATGTTTTTTCATATGTGAAAAGATGGAGCGAACGGCTGAAGGTGGGTGCGCTTGATGAGAAGAAACGAGCAAGAGGGGCAAACAGCGCCTTTTCGGCCATTGTCAAAAAAGAACTGGCCGATTATTTGACGAGTTGGCGCATGATCATTTTAATCGCCCTCATCTTGCTTACTTGCTTCGGCTCGCTGTATACGGCGATGACGACAATCCGGGACGCGTTGGATTCCTCGGAAGAGGCCAAGGAAATCGCGAAAGGCGCCTACTTGTTTCTAAAATTATTCACCGTCTCGGACGGAACGTTGCCTTCGTTTCTGACGTTTGTCAGCTTTCTCGGGCCGCTGCTCGGCATCGCCCTTGGATTTGACGCCATCAATTCGGAGCGGAATCGGGGGACGTTAAGCCGGCTCATGGCCCAGCCGATTCCGCGCGATTATGTGATCAACGGCAAGTTTGTCGCTGCGCTGTTGTTGAATGCTGTTTTGTTTCTTTCGCTCGGCCTGCTCGTGATGGCGTTGGGCATTTTGGTCTTGGGGATTCCGCCTACTTTCGAAGAGTTTGCCCGCATGGTTTGCTTTTTGTTGTTATGTCTTGTGTATATCGCCTTTTGGCTGAATCTCGGCATTTTGTTTTCCGTCGTCTTCCGCCAGGCGGCGACATCCGCGTTGTCGTCGATGGCCGTTTGGCTGTTTTTCAATCTTTTCTACTCGATGATCGTGGAAGTGTTTGCGAAATCGTTTTTGCAGTCTGACGCCATTACGTCCGTCGAGCAGGCGGTCGGCCGTCAAGAGTTGGTGCTTGGTCTCATGAGATTGTCGCCGAGCTACTTGTTCAATGAATCAACAACCGCCTTGCTTTCGCCGGACGTCCGAACGCTAGGGATCGTCACGGTGGAGCAAACGGCCGGCGCTGTTGCGGCCCCCTTGCCGTTCTCGCAAAGTTTGCTGCTCATTTGGCCGCAGGCGACCGCGCTCATTGCCGCCACCCTCATCTGCTTTGCGGTCGCGTACTGGTTGTTTATGAGGCAGGAGATACGGGCGAGTGGGTGAGAAAACAAGTTGTTTGCCGTAGACGGGGCGGAAGAGATGTGTGCGCCCAACAGCGTTTCTTATCGTTCGTATGTGAAAAACGTTCTGCCAAATCGTGTCCGTTCCTTTTGGGGACGGGCTTTTTCTTTTTTTTGGATGTGACAAAACCGTGACAACGCTTGTGGCAAAATGGTGACAACAGGCAAGAATGTGATCAACCTCACAAATCCGTTTCCTTCTCCTGCGTATGATGGAAGTACAAACAACGTCACAAATTTTGAAAGTTTGGGAGGGGCTTTTCATGAATAAACAAAAGGCGCTGCTGCCGATCACAACATTGGCCATGACGTTTTCATTCGCGGTTTGGGCCGTCTTTTCGCCGCTGGCGAGCACGTTTCAAGAAATGTACGGGCTGACATCGACGCAAAAAAGCATTTTAGTCGCCATTCCGGTGCTGCTCGGCTCGATCATGCGTTTGCCGCTTGGCATTTGGACGGACCGGATCGGCGGACGAAGGCTGTTTTCGCTGCTGCTCCTGTTTTTAATCGTTCCGCTCATCGGCGCAGGGTTTGCGGATTCGTATGCGATGCTTCTGTTTTGGGCGTTTTTCATCGGTATGGCCGGGACGTCGTTCGCGATCTCGGTAACGTTCGTGTCGCGCTTGACTCCGCCGGAAAAGCAAGGAACAGCGCTCGGGATTAACGCGATGGGCAACTTCGGCACAGCGGTCGCCAGTTTTTCGGTTCCATCGATCGCTGCCGCTTTCGGCGTTTCGTGGGCGTTTTGGGGAATGATCATCCCCGTTGTCGTCATGCTTATTCTCGTTTGGTTTTTCACACCGGATATGCCGAAGCCAAAACAACAAAAAACGATGCGCGAATCGCTGTCGGTGTTGAAATACAAACATACGTGGACGTTGTCGCTGTTTTACTTCGTCACATTCGGAGCATTTGTCGCCTTTGGCATTTACTTGCCGTCGCTCCTTGTTGACTTGTATGGGTTGACGCCAGTGGATGCTGGGATGCGCGCGGCTGGGTTTACTGTACTCGCTACGCTTGCGCGGCCAGTCGGCGGCTATCTTGGCGATAAAATCGGAGCTGAACGGGTGTTGACGTTCGTCTACGCTGGAATGACAATCGGCGCCTTGACGATCGTATTTGGAATGGAAAACATTTGGGTGATGACAGCGGCTTGTTTGTTTGTGGCCGTGATGTCTGGGCTGGGCAACGGTGCGGTGTTCAAACTCGTGCCGCAGCTGTTCCCAGCCGAAACGGGCGCCGTCACCGGCCTTGTCGGCGCCTGGGGCGGACTGGGCGGCTTTTTCCCGCCGATTTTAATGGGCATCATCAAAGATGTGACTGGTTCTTACGTGCTCGGGTTTATGCTTCTCAGCCTGTTTACCTTGATCTGCTTCTTATTGAATCGAATCGTCTTCGGCAAAAAAGCCGGCGAATCGGCGAAACGGTACGCATCGTAACCATCGAAAGAGGTCAAAAGTATCCGCTTTTGGCCTCTTTTTATTGTTCACTAGGCATGATGGACTGAAGGGGGGACTGATGACGATTCGGAAAACGAAATGCCCGTTTTCCGTTAGCCAACGTGGGCACGCTCTTTATCGTTTTTACAGTAGCGATAAACATATTGTTCAACGTTTCACAAACCCTTCAAATATGCGTGTTCCTTGGTGATACAAATCACTAGAGGGGAAGCCGAAATGGCGTACGCTGAAGGTGTAAATCAAATCAACTGAAGGGGGAGAAAACAGTGAAACGAAATGTGTCTACGTTGTTGTCAGTTGCGTTGGTTGCATCGCTTCTGGCCGCATGCAGCAACGGGGGAGGAGGAGAGGCAAAGGCGGAAAATAAAAACGGAACAGCGGCAACTACGCAACAGTCTGCTACGAACATGTTAGCGGCGCATAAAGGATTGAACCAAGCACCGGTGCCGTTGAAAATGGAGCGGATCGGACCGCATGACGTCCGCGTTGAAATGACGGCGCAAATCACCGACATTGAAATTGACAAAGGGAAAACGCATTATACGGCGGTGAAAAGAAACAGAAGTGATTCGCATCACAACCGACAAGAAAAAAAGAGCGTCCGGCAGGCCGCGAACAACGGCCGGCCGGGCGCTTTTTTCATCAGTGTCCTGAGACGGCTCGATCCGTTTTGTTGTCCTTGGCGTTTTGCTCACTCAATGCAGCAAATATCCGCCGGGCAATCTTCACATTGGATTTCCGCTTTCAAATAGTTTAAATCATGAACCGTAATTTTCCCCCGCTTCATCGAGATAATCCCTTCCTGTTTTAAGGCGTTGAGCATCCGATTGACGCTCTCGCGTGTCGTGCCGCAAAAGTTGGCTAAGTCTTGGTTTTTTAACGTCACATCAATGAAAATACTCCCATCTTCAAGCGGGACGCCATAGCTGTTGCATAGGCGAATGAGCGTCGAATAGAGCGCCCCTTTTTTGCCGTTCATCATCAAGTCGCGAAACTTCGTCTGCGTCCGCCGGGCATGCTTGCTCATCCAGCGCATATATTCAAGGGTAAGGGTGGGATTGATCAGCAACTGCTCTTCGAGTTCGTTTTTATTCATCACCGCTGCCTCGCCCGGTTCAATCACTTTGGCGGTCAATAAATAGCGCGGGTCGTTCGTAAACAGCGTCAGCTCGCCGACAATTTCCCCGCTTCCACAAATGCGGAAACACATTTCTTTTCCGTCCGGGCCAATTTTGCTTACTTGCACTTTACCGGAAAGAATCAAATACAGCTCATTGGCCGGCATCCCTTCTTGAAACAAAAACGAATGTTTGCGAAGCGGAATCACTTTTTTCGACGATTGCAGCCACGAGCGCAAGAGGGAAAAATCGCGTTTCTCCACTAGTTGGCTTTGCCGTTCCATGATTGACACCTCCATTTGTTCGGCTGCTTCTATTGTAAAAAACATCACAGTAAGGACAGAGTGAAAAAAATCACCGTTTGTCACTTTTTTTGTGCAGGTTGTCACAAATTTTTCTAACCCGGATTTCCCCTCCCATATGATACAATCAATGTGAGCAGTGTCACAGCGTTTGCCTGCTCGTTTTCGTATAGTAGGATGGAGATGGAACAAAGAGAGGCTGACCTATGACATCGTTTTGGTCACCGGTTTGGTTATCGATCAAAGTATCGCTCCTCGCCGGCTTGATTGTCGCGGTCTTAGGGACAGCGGCGGCGAAGCGGATGGCGCGCCGCCGGTTTCGCGGCAAGACGGTGGTAGAGACGGTGTTTATGTTGCCGCTCGTGTTGCCGCCGTCGGTCGTCGGTTTTTTGCTCGTCGTCTTGTTTGGCCGACATAGCCCCATCGGCCAGTGGATCGAGGCGTCGTTTCATACGACCGTACTGTTTACGCCCGGTGCCGCGGTGATGGCCGCCGTGGTCGTGTCATTCCCGCTCATGTATCAGGCGGCCAAAACCGGGCTCGAAGCGGTCGATCCAACCATTGAAGGAGCGGCGCGCATCGATGGGGCGAATGAGCGCCAAGTCTTTTGGCATATTTCGCTGCCGCTTGCCAGACACGCACTATTATCTGGAGCGGTGCTGTCGTTTGCCCGCAGCCTCGGGGAGTTTGGCGCAACACTCATGTTTGCCGGCAATATTCCAGGAAAAACGCAAACGATCCCGACCGCCGTCTATATGGCCATGGAATCGGGGCGAATGGAGTTAGCGTGGGCATGGGTGGCGGTCACGATCGGATTGTCATTCAGTTTATTGGTCTTTGCGACGAAACTCGGTCGTTTACGAGAATAAACAAAGCCGCCTGGCAACATCATGAGGCGAACGAAACAGAAAGGAGGGAGCGCGATGAGCGAGCGCAACCGAACGAACGTCATGGACCGCCTGTCCCGCCCGCTTCGCGACTTGCGGTTATCAGTGATCGACCAATGCAATTTTCGCTGCGTCTATTGCATGCCGGCCGAAGTGTTCGGGCCGAATTTTCGCTTTTTGGCGGAAGGCGAGCTGTTGACGGTCGAGGAAATGGCGCTTCTTTCGGAATGCTTTGTCGAGCTTGGCGTCGAAAAAATCCGCTTGACGGGCGGCGAACCGCTCTTAAGGCGCGATCTAGACGCGCTCATTGCGCGGTTGTCTGCGATTCCCAGCCTGCGCGATATCGGCTTGACGACCAACGGCGTCCATTTAGTGAAATGGGCGCAGCGGCTGAAAGCAGCCGGGCTAAAGCGCGTCAACGTCAGCTTGGATGCGTTGGATGATGACATTTTCCGCAAAATGAACGGCATCGGCGTCGGCGTCGCCCCGGTGTTAAAAGGCATCGAAGCCGCCCGGGCGGCAGGGCTCGGCGTCAAGGTGAACATGGTCGTCAAAAAAGGGTGGAACGACTCGCAAATCGTGCCGATGGCGGCCTATTTCAAAGAACAAGGCATTCCGCTCCGCCTCATTGAATTTATGGACGTCGGTACAACGAACGGCTGGGATTACTCCCATGTTGTGACGAAAAAAGAGATGTATGAACAAATCAACGCCATGCATCCGCTCGAACCGGTTGAAAAAGCGTACTTCGGCGAAGTGGCGAGCCGCTATCGCTACGTCGGCACGGAGGTGGAAGTCGGCTTTATCGCCTCAGTGACAGAAACGTTTTGCCGTAGCTGCACGCGGGCGCGCATTTCTGCGGACGGGAAGCTGTATACGTGTTTGTTTGCCTCGAAGGGCGTATCGTTGAAAGACAATCTGAGAGCTGGGGCGACGAAAGAGGAACTGAAGTCGTTGATCACCGCGGTTTGGAACCAGCGGACAGATCGCTATTCAGAAGAACGGACGGAAGAAACGGCGAAACAACGGACGAAAATTGAAATGTCGTATATCGGTGGGTAACAAAGAAGCAGGGCCGCTCTTTCCAGCGAAGAGCGGCCCTGTTCTTTATCGTTATCGTTCAATGCGCCTGCCTTTACCTTAGAAATGGGGGAAGGGTTTGCTTGCTTATGCCTTCACCGCCGCCAACACGCGCGGGAAGAGGATGTTGTTTTCCAAATGGATGTGGGTAAACAAATCGTCTTCAAGCGCGGCCAGCCGGTTGTAGACGAGGCGATACGTGCCGCACGCGTCTTCTGGCGGGGTGAAGTCGTTTGTGATTTCACGAATTTCTTTCATCAAATCGCCGGCTGCGTCATGTTCATTGACCAGTTCGCGGACGGCTCGCTCGACCGCCTCCCGGTTCTCCGGCGATGGGTTGTCGGCAAATTGCAAAATGAGCGGGAACGCTCCCGTTTCCTCTTTAATGAGATGCTGCTCGAGTTCTGTTTTTAACTCATGAAACAGTTTATGCACGCGGGAAAGATGCGGATGGTGCATGCCGTGCACGCGCAATACTTTCGTGACATACGGGCTGAGCTGCGGCAGTTCCTCGTTCAAATAGCGGTGGTGCGTGTTGATGATATGATCGACCAAGTCGGCTAGCGGCGCTTCGCCCCAGTTTCCGGCCGGTTTGTTTTGCGCTTCCGCGTAAAGGGTGTTCAGCTCGCGAAGAAGCGCTTCGCCATCAAGTCCGAGCTCTTCGATCGCTTCTTTTAACGGAC
Source organism: [Flavobacterium] thermophilum (assembly GCA_900450595.1). Classification (GTDB taxonomy): domain Bacteria; phylum Bacillota; class Bacilli; order Bacillales; family Anoxybacillaceae; genus Geobacillus; species Geobacillus thermophilus. The sequence continues at coordinate 580,068 of UGGS01000002.1, read as the reverse complement.
GCTGTCCGCCGCAGCAAAAATCGATGCGCCGCGCTTTAAACAAATCAGCCGCTTTCGGAAATTGAGTGACAATATCGCCAATCAATGATTGTTCAGTAAACCGCTGTTCCATTCATCATCCCTCCATTGATCCAATCGCTACAGATTCAGCATACCGTGTTTTTCGCGAAGGTGTTGTGACGGATCTCACATACGTAAAAAAAAGTAGACATCGATGCATGTGATAAACGTCACAACAGTACTTTTCCTCTTTATCGTACAATAAAAAAGCAGACTTCTGCTGACTCTTTGCGGAGGCGGTGTCTGCTTTCATGACTGAGAACGGACATGTTCAGCGGATAACATACAACGTGTTGACAACAGAAGCCAATCAAGAGAAGGAAAAGGGGAGACGGATATGTGGGCGTTGGTGAAGGGAAGGCAGTGGAAGGAGGAAAAAACAGAACTGGAGCGGCAACTCGCTGAGATGAAAGACGAGCTCACGAGACAAAAGGAAGCCATTCATGAGACGGTGGCCGGTTTGCTTGGGGAGTTGCAGGACATCGTTCACCAGCATGAAGTGGTCAACGGGCAACACCATGTATTAGGCCAACTCGTTGATCGAACGAAAGAAAAAGTCGATAATGTCAGTACGCTCAGCAAGTCATCATATGCGATTTCCGACCGTCTGTGCGAACAAGGGAACGCGTTGGCGGAGACAGCGGGCCAGATGGTCGCAGCCGCAAAAGAAGGTATCCGCATGTCGGAAGAAATGGAGCAGGCGATGGGGCGGCTCGGCAGTGAGATGGAAACGACATCGGCCGCGATGCATCGGTTGCGCGGCCGCTCGCAAGAAATTGAACAAATTGTGAAAGTGATCAAAGAAATCGCTGGCCAGACGAATTTGATCGCGTTAAACGCCTCGATCGAAGCCGCTCGCGCCGGGGAGCATGGCAAAGGGTTTTCCGTCGTCGCCGCTGAAGTGAGGAAATTGGCTGAGCATACGGCGGACAGCACGGAAACGATTCACCAGCTAACCGATGCCGTGCAGCAGGAAATCGAGCGGTCGCTAGAGCAAACGGAAGCCATTTCATCTTTGATCGAAACGGTTGTCCAAATGAGCATCCATACAGCTCGCAAATGGTCGGCGATGATGGAGCTGATCGATCAAGTCGAAAATCGAGCCCAAGACGTGCTAAACTATATTCAGGAACAATACCGCTATGCGGATAAAGTGAGGAAAGAGCTCGAACAGTCCGCCGCTTTGTTTGGCGAAACGCGGGAGATGATTTTGCGGCATATTGCCGATGCGAGCGTCGTTGATGAAAAGTTGGCAGAAGGCATAAAACAGCTGCAACAATGGCAACAACGTTGAAAGAACGATATGGTTGCCGCCAGCCGTATGATCGAAAGGAGAGAGAGAGATGGTCGAAAGACGAACCCCGATTCCTGTATCGGAAGCGATCGATCGGGTGATGCGTTATGCCGGAGTGGGAGAAGAGGAAACAGTGCCGCTTCGCCAGTCGTATGGCCGCTATTTGGCCGAAGATTTGCGTGCTGACCATGACGTGCCGCCGTTTGACCGCTCGCCGTATGACGGATTTGCCATTCGCGCCGCCGACTCGGAAGGAGCGGGACTTGACCATCCGGTCGAGTTTGAAGTCATTGAAACGATCGGCGCCGGGCAAGTGGCGAAGCAGCCCGTCGGCCCGTTTCAAGCGGTGCGCTTGATGACCGGGGCGCAAATTCCCCAAGGATGCGATGCGGTCGTCATGTTGGAGCTCGCCAAACAGTACGAGCGGGATGGAAAAACGTATATGGCCATTAAACGCCCGTTCCGCCCTGGCGACAACATTTCGTTTCAAGGGGAAGATGCGAAAAAAGGGCAGCCGCTTGTCGAAAAAGGAACGCGCATCAATCCCGGGGTGGCGGCGCTCTTGGCGACGTTCGGCTACGCCGAAGTGAAGGTGGCGAAAAAGCCGCGGATTGGCATTTTTGCGACTGGAAGCGAACTGCTCGACGTCTCTGAACCGCTTGTGCCGGGAAAAATCCGCAACAGCAACGCCTACATGATCGAGGCGCAGGTGTTCAAAAGCGGCGCCGAGCCGATTTATTTCGGCCAGCTGGCCGACGACCTCGATGCGTGTTTTCACGCTGTGCGCCAGGCGCTCGATCAAGTGGACATGCTCATTACGACCGGCGGCGTCTCGGTCGGGGATTTCGATTATTTGCCCGCCATTTACAAGCGGCTCGGAGCGAACGTCTTGTTTAACAAAATCGCCATGCGCCCGGGAAGCGTGACGACCGTCGCGGAGTGGAATGGCAAGCTGCTGTTCGGTTTGTCGGGCAACCCGTCGGCGTGCTACGTCGGCTATGAACTGTTTGTCCGCCCGGTCGTGCGGACGCGCTTGTTTTCCCCCAAGCCGTATTTGAAAAAAGTGAAGGCCACGCTCGGCGCCGATTTTCCGAAGCCGAACCCGTTCACCCGCTTCGTGCGCAGCCGGGTCGAGGCGGTTGACGGTCGGCTTGTCGTGAAGCCGGTCGGCATGGACAAGTCGAACATCGTCACCTCGCTAGCGTTCGCGAACGCCTTGATGGTGCTGCCGGGCGGAACGAGAGGGTTTGCGGTTGGCGATGAGGTGGACGTATGGCTTTTGGATGACGATGAGGGGTCAAGCGAATGAACGTCTGGCAAGTCGTCGGCTATAAACATAGCGGCAAAACGACGCTGATGGAAAAATGGGTGGCGGCCGCGGTCCGGGAAGGATGGCGCGTCGGAACGGTGAAGCATCACGGCCATGGCGGCGAGCCGGCACGGCCGGAAGGCGTCGATTCCGTCCGCCACGAGCGGGCTGGGGCGGTGGCAACGGCGGTGGAAGGAGACGGGCTTTTGCAGCTTCATCTCCGCCGCCCGTTGTGGCGGTTGGATGATGTGTTGGCGCTTTATGCGCCGCTTCAGCTTGATCTTGTGTTGGTGGAGGGCTACAAACAAGAACGGCACCCGAAAGTCGTGCTTGTCCGTTCCGAGGAAGATTGGACGTCGCTTCAGCACCTCGCCGACATTCGCGCCGTCATCGCCTGGGTGCCGCTCGAAGGGCCGCTAGCGCACCCGGTGTTTTCGCTGGCCGATGATGACGAATATATTCCATGGCTCATGAACGAGGTGAGAACACGAACATGACAGAACCGTTGTTTGTCATTACCGATAGGCCGATTTCGGTCGAGGATGTGATGAAAAAAGTGATGCGCCCGGAAGCGGGGGCGGTTGCTGTCTTTGCCGGGACGGTGCGCGAATGGACGAACGGCAAGCGGACGCTCTTTTTGCAATATGAGGCGTACGTGTCGATGGCCGAGAAAATGCTCGCGCAAATCGGGGCGGAAATTGCGGAGAAATGGCCAGGGGCGAAAACCGCCATCACCCACCGGATCGGGCGGCTTAAGATCGGCGACATCGCCGTCGTCATCGCGGTTTCCTCGCCGCACCGCGCCGAAGCGTATGAGGCGAACCGCTATGCCATTGAGCGGATCAAGCAAATCGTGCCGATTTGGAAAAAAGAGCAATGGGAGGACGGAAGCGCCTGGGTGGGCGACCAGCTTGAAACAACGGCGTATCCGTCCGGAAAACCGGAGGTGAAAGAGGAATGATCCGTCTATTGTTTTTCGCCCATTTGGGCGAGCAAATCGGCGAGCGGGAAGTGATGTGGCCGAATGTTCCGGAAACGGTGAAAAAACTGAAAGACGAAGTGGAAGAGCGCTACGGCATCTCGCTCGGGCGCGTCATGACAGCGGTCAACGAGGAGTATGTCCGCGACGACTCGCCGCTTCATGCCGGCGACACGGTCGCCTTTATTCCACCGGTAAGCGGAGGATGAGACGGATGGCGAACAAAAGCAAATGGGTGATGCCAAAACAACACGGCGCCTGGGCGATGCTCATCATCCCGTTTTGGCTCGGGGCGTACGCCGGTGGGCTTTCGTGGATTCACGCGCCGCTCTTTGTCGCCTGGCTTGCGCTCTATTTGGCGACGTATCCGCTCTTGATGGCGGTGAAAACGAAGCGGAAAGAGCCGTACGTGCCCGCCGCCGCCCGCTATGGCGCCATCGCCGCCGCGGCGCTTGCCGTCTCTCTTTGGCAACAGCCGGCGCTTTTCTACTTCGGGCTCGCCATGGTGCCGTTTTTCTTGGTGAACACGTACTACAGCAAGAAAAAGAACGATCGCGCCTTTTGGAATGATGTAGCCGCCATCGCGGCGTTTTGCATCGGCGGCCTCGCCGCCTTTTACGCCGGACGCGGGGCGTTGACGATCGAAGCGTTTGAACTCGCCCTGTTTTCCTTCCTCTTTTTCATCGGCAGCACGTTTTACGTAAAAACGATGATTCGCGAAAAGAAAAACGAGCGGTACAAATGGCTGTCATGGGGCTACCACGCCCTGTTGATCGTCGGCCTCATCGCCATCGGCGAGCCGTTCGCCGTCTTGGCCTATGCACCGAGCGTCATCCGCGCCGTCTATTTATATGGCAAGTCGCTGCCGATCATGAAACTGGGCATTTTGGAAATCGCCAACGCGGCGTACTTTTTCATCGCGATGATCGTGCTCTATTCTTGAGCGAACCCCAAACGGGAGGCATCCATGACCGTTTGGGGTTTTTCGTTTGGTTAGGCGGGATTGCTTTTTCATTGCACAAGCATGATGTGAAATGGGCATGAATTCCTTGTAACGGTTTTGCAAAGGATCGTTTCAAAGGCTCACCTCCTCTTCTTCCATGCTCGTTCTCAAATGAAAAGAAGGGCAGCATTTCACCATTCGTTATAGGGTTGTATACGTTCCATCCCAAAGTCATGTCGAACTTTGTCTGTCGAAAATGATGGATGGCAGGGAGCAGGAAAGATACAATTTGATTGTAAAAGTAATGGAAATCGGGAAGGAGAGCATATGAGAAACATTCGTTTGCGACGATGGTTGGTTTGGATGGTCGTATGGGCTTTGATGATGTCAAGCGTCCCGACAAAGGGACTTGCCGAAACGATCCGATCAGGGGTTGACCGTGTGGCGCCAAAAGAGGGGCCGCCAAAGGTGCCGGAAGCTCTGAAACGTGATCTCAAGCCAGGGGAAATCATAGAGGAAAGAACTGAGAATACAAAGGTTTACTACAACGGCGATGGCACGTTTACCAAGAAGATTTACTTTGAGCCTATTCATGTGAAGAAAAAGGACAAAAAATATTTGAGGAAGTATCTTCTAGTCTAACGGATAGCACCAATAATACGAATTACGTTGAAACAGAGAATACCATTTTGGAGACAAACTTTTATAAAAAGATGGTCGATGGAGAATGCGCCAATTTCCATTACAGTGGATATTCGATTTCCTATTCTATTTTAGAGGCGGCAGGTAATGACGTACAATCGATAAAAGCGAAGGATGTTGCCGCCGTCTATAAGAAAAAAGACAACAAAATTCTTCACAAAAACATTTTTCCGAGCATAGACCTGCAAAATATTGCATTTAACGAGTCAACAAAAGAAGATTTGGTTCTTCATTCGTTTGCTGGCTATCATATTTTCAAATTCCGCCTGAAAACGGATTTGCAAGCAGACATTCAAGACGATGGCTCCATTTTATTGACAAATCAAGAACATGAAAAGGTGTTTGAACTGCCGAAGCCGTTTATGGTGGATTCGAATGTCGATGAACGCTCTGGCGAGGTGCAGCGCTCAGAGAATGTAACGTATGAATTACAACAGGATGATCAAGGATATATTTTAACGGTCAAAGCCGACCCGGAGTGGCTGAAGGATCCTAAACGTGTATACCCTGTTTATATTGATCCGAGCACTTCCATTCAGGTGTCTGCCGATGCATTTGTGATGAGCGCCTATCCCACAACCAACTATAGTTCCTCATCAAGTAAGTGGGATTCGGCGCAGGGACAATACGTTTTAAAGGTGGGGTATTATGATGGAACAACAGGCACTTGCTATGGCTTTTTGAATCAAGATCTATCGAGCATCAAGAATATGAATGTGACGAGTGCCACATTCAATGTATATGTCACCCATTCGTATTATGCAACAACACCAACAGGTCTATGGCTAGATGTTGTCAACGGTCCATGGTCCGCGAGCACGTTAACGTGGAATAATAAACCTTCCTCCACCAACATTGGCAAGGTTGATGTCGCAAGAGACCAATGGGCGCAATTTGATGTAACGAATACGGTAAAAGAAAGGGCATCCGGGACAAAGCCAAATTACGGATTTAAACTTCATACGAATGGTAATGGACAAACGTATTGGAAAAAGGTTGTCTCCACCACGAATAGCAGTTATAAACCATATTTGTCTGTTACGTATACGATACCCGTTCCCAATACGCCGACAGGAACGGCCTTCAGTAATGGGGATGGCACAGGATATATCAATTTATCATGGGATCCGGTTCCTGGTGCTACGGGTTATAAAGTTTGGATTTATAACGGGAAATCATATGAAGCGTTTGATGTAGGCAATGTCACTTCCTGGAGTACAAAGGGGAAAAAAATCTGGCCGACCCCTTCTGAAATTAGCGCTGGAAGATACGACTTGCACCAAGATCAGTTAGGGACGGAGCTTGCTGTCGATCCTTCCCCGGTGTATCGAAATTCAGGAGGAAGTTATCCGAATAGCAAGAACTACTGGTTCCGAGTCAGTGCGATTTTTCCTCAAGGCGAAAGCGCCATGTCAGGCGCGTATATGCCGACCATTCCGAATTTGGCAAAACCATCTGCTCCGACGGGGGTAAGTTATACAAACGGAAATGGAACAGGATATATCGATTTCAAATGGAATCCTGTGAGTGGAGCGACGGGGTATAAAATTTGGATTTTTAACGGTTCCTACTATGAATCGTTAGATGTCGGGAACGTCACTTCTTGGACAACGAAAAACAAAAAGTATTGGCCAACATCCACGGAAATTCATGCAGGTAGATATAAGTTGCATGTAAACGATGGTCTTGGCACAGAATTAGCTGTTGACCCGTCTCCGGTCTATGCCAATGCAGGAACCAAATACGCAACGGCTGCCAACTACTGGATTCGGGTCAGTGCCTATAACTCTCAAGGGGAAACCGTCTTTTCTGACGCGTATATGCCTCGTATTCCAGATTTGCCAGTGCCATCAGCGCCTTCCGGATTTGCTTACAGCAATCAATCGGGGAGCAACTCTGGCTATGTCATGTTAAACTGGGATAAGATTCCTGGAGCGACAGGGTATAAAGTGTGGATTTTCAATGGACTTTACTATGAAGCATTTGATGTAGGAGACGTGGACCATTGGACGACACAAAACAAAGGAATTTGGCCAACTCCGGAGGAAATCCAACAGGGGGATTCCAGCACCTTAACGTTGCATCATGATGGAAAAGGATTGGAACTTCCGAAAGATCCTTCCCCCATGTATGAGAAAATGGGGACAAAATACGCCACAAGCACCCATTACTACTTCCGACTCAGTGCATACAATGCGGATGGAGAAACGGTATTTTCCAGCAATGCCTTGACGGTGAAAATTCCGGAGGCGAATGAGTATTTAGGAAAAGAAGAGTACTGGTCCATCATTGATGTTCCGTATGGCAGCGTGAATGCCGCTACCGGCAATCTGATTATAGACGAAGACGATGTTTCGATTTCCGGAAGAGGACCGGGGCTTGAAATCACAAGAACTTACAATAGTTTATCCACATCGGTTGGATTGTTTGGAAAAGGATGGCATAGCGATGCGGAAATGAACATCGTTGCCCAAGGAAATGAAGCAAGATTTACGGATGAAGATGGCACACTCCATATATTCACGAAATTATCCGACGGCACGTATAAAGCCCCGACAGGTGTTTACTTGGAGTTAAGCGAAACAACCGATGAATATATCCTGACGACAAAAGATCAAACGAAAATCCACTTTCAAAAAAGTGACGGCAAGTTAACGAAAATCGTAGATGGACATGGGAATGCCACTACCTACAGTTATTCTAACGGAAAGCTAGTGTCGATTACCGATGCATCAGGCAGAAAACTGAGTATGGAGTATAACGCAAGCGGAAGAATCCAGAAAATTACCGCCCCAATGAACCGGACAATCACGTATGAGTATAACAACGACTTGTTAACAAAAGTAACCCAGACGGGCGGGGAAGTAACGAGATACCAATATAATGAACTTGGTCGATTAGAGAAAGTATTGGAACCGACACATACGGAAGCAAAACCGGTCGTTAATCAGTTCATTTATCATGGCGACAGGCTAAGCCAAGCGATTGATCCTGAAAACCGCATCTATACGATGAACTATGACCAAACAAAACGACAACTTGTCGTAACGCAACCGAATGGCCGTAAAATTCAGTATAAATTTAATGAAGCAGCGAACCCAATTCAAATTATCGAAGACGTAGATGGTTTAAACATTACGACAAGCTATGTTTATGAGGGAAATAATCTAGTAGAATCACGGGATCCGAATGATCAAAATGCAGCGAATCCTACTGAATCATATACGTATGACGCCAAGGGGAATGTGTTAACGGCGAAAGATAGTTATGGTACGGAAACATACGAGTATAACAAAAATAATGATGTCATCTCCATGACAGATACGGAAGGCGATACAACCACGATTGCCTATGATGGCTTAAATCCTGTATCCGAAACGGATCAATCCGGAAAAACGTCTTCTGTATCGAAGTATGATGCCTATGGGAATATCATTGAAGAAAGCGATACATTAGGCAGTGCCACGAATTTGCTCTCTAATAGCGGCTTTGAACAAGGAATCACAGCTTGGAATCTGCTCAGTCATTATGATACTGGGCAATTACAGGAAGACACGAATGTCTATAATGGATTGACAGGGAGAAAAACATTAAAAATCGTCGCCGACTCTACTTCTCCTAACACAGAACTTGGCTATGTAGCGGCTACCCAAGAAATCGCGGTGAAACCGAATACCACCTATACGTTAAGCGGGAAGATCAAAACGAATTTAACCAAAGCCAATGCCTTTTTCAATGTTCAATTCCTGAATAGTCAAAATCAAACGATTTCTTGGGCGGATCATCGTTATAGCCAACTTACAGGCACAAGACCTTGGACAGAGCGGCAAGTTACATTTACTACTCCTTCGAATGCAGCCAAAATTCGCGTCTATTTAGAGGTCGATCATAAGTCTCCAGATGCTTCCGGAGAAGCCTGGTTTGATAATGTTCAATTGGAAGAAGCGCAGGTTTCTTCCAGCTACAACCCAGTTGTAAATAGTAGTTTTGAAGGAACCACCACGAATTGGAGTGGAACAGGAGGAAGCGTAGATTCTACGCAATCATTTGATGGAGGGTACTCACTAAAAATATCTAGAACAAGCACCACGCAATCGGCAAGTGAGTATAAGCAGACCATCATCGTTGGCCAAACATCTGGTGATGCACCAATTAATCTTACGCTCACCGGTGTATCGAAAGCGCAGGATGTCAAAGCCAGTGGCACAGTGAGCCCAAGCGATTATTCCATTACGGCTAAAGTATACTTTGTGGATGGAACGACCCAAACGTATACTGCGGATTTCCCTGCTGGCAATCAAGATTGGAACCGTGCCGCCGTTTCGATTCAACCTTCCAAGCCAATTGATAAAATCGACATATCCGCTGTCTTCCGCGGCAATTACACGGGAACGGTATGGTTTGACGCGATCCGGCTCATGGAAGGAAACGTGGTGACGAAAAACAAGTACGATGCCAGCGGAAATTACGTCACGGAAGAAGTGGATGAAGAAGGCTATGTGGCGAAAAAGAATTATGATGCCGTTGGGAATCTATTAAGCGAGTACGATAAGAAAGGAAACAAAAAAGAGTACACGTATGATTTATCGGATCGCTTAAAACAGCTGTTGTTAGCGAACGGCACTTCCGTCAACTACGATTATGACTTAAATGGCAATATGACTTCAAAAGTCATTCGAACCAGCGACGGCCAGTCTCAAACATTTGCCTATTCTTATGATGCGGCCGGCAAACTCGTGAAAACCGTTGGTCCGCTCCATGATGTGACAACGAATGAATATGATGCCAATGGAAATAAAATCAAAACGGTTTTGCCGAAAGGAAACACGATTCAATGGACGTATGACGGAACGGAAAGGGTCAAAACGATTTCTTACAACAACGTTCCGTATTACGAATTTAGTTACGACAAAAACGGAAACGAACTTTCTGTACAATATGTAAAAGACGGTACGACCAAGACAAGAAAATTTGATTCCGCGAATCGTGTCATTGAACAATCCGACCGCGGAGGATTACAAAAGTGGACCTATCCGACGACATCGGATAAATTACAACAGTTTATGTTCTCCCATGGATCGTTTAGCCAAACAGTCACATACCAATACAATGCCTTGGATCAAAATACAGTCGTCCAAGACGGAACGTATACGTACCGCTTTGACTATGACGAGAGAGGAAACGTTCGCACCTTCACGACAGAAAATGGAGCCGGCTCGACCTTTAGGTATGATGACCGCGGCCTCGTGGAAAGTCTTTCGGTCGGTACGGCGGACGGAACAGAAATTGTATCGGAAACGTACCGTTACGATGAAAACGGCAACCGGACAAAAATTGAGTACCCAACGAGAGAGACGATCGTTTATCACTACGACGCGCTCGATCAACTAGTGGAAGAACAGCTGCCAGACGGAACGAAGATCGAGTATACGTATGACGGATTTGGCAACCGGACGAAAGTCGTGAAAACAAAGGATGGGCAGTCGACGACGACCAATGCCGATTATAACGCTGCCAATCAGCTCATTCGTTTTGGAAACGAATCGATCACATATGATGCCAACGGCAACCGATTGGAAGACGGTCAGTATCAATATGAATGGAACGAAGCGGATCAGCTCGTCTCCATCACAAGAAAAGGCGAAAGCACGCCGTTTGTGACGTACCAATACGATGAAGACGGCCGGCGCATTCAAAAGACTGTCAATGGCGTCGTTACGAACTATCATTACCAAGGCGACAGCCTAAACGTTCTGTACGAAACCGATGCGAGTGGAAATGTGGTAAGATCATATATATACGGAGAAAATGGGCAACTCCTTGCCATGAAAAAAGGCAACGCCACGTATTTTTACCACTATAACGCCCATGGCGACGTGATCGCCCTGACGGATGAACAAGGAAACATTGTTGCCCGCTATCAATACGATGCGTGGGGGAACATTCTTTCCCAATCCGGCGCATTGGCGGACGAAAATCCATACCGATATGCGGGGTACCAATATGACCAAGAAACGGGTCTGTACTATCTGATCGCCCGGTACTATCATCCAACGCATGGCGTGTTCTTGTCGCTCGACCCCGACCCAGGCGATGCGGATGACATCTTGACACAGAACGGCTATACGCACGCGAACAACAACCCAGTAATGTTGGTGGATCCGGATGGGCATTTCTTCTGGTTTGCGGTTAACGCTGGGTTTGCGTGTTTATTGCAAAATAAAAATACAGAGTTCTGCAACGAAAAGTGCAGAGCTGAAGGCAAAGAAAAAAGGCTTGCCAGCCTCTAACATTTCCTCTACTGTGGAAGTTGTGAACACATAACCAAACAGTGGAGGAGCGAAAGGATGCTGGCAATGCCCGAAATTAATCGTATCAGAAAACTGCGTGAAAAGAAAGGGTTATCGATTGCGGAAATTTCCCGTGAAACGGGATATAACTGGAGAACGGTCAAGAAATACGCAGATGGAGACATTTCTGTCCAACCAACCATCAAACGCAAAAAGGGGATGATTGAGGAAGAAGGGTACGGGCAAATCATTGATGACTGGTTGGAGGAGGATGCCAAGCTGCCGAGAAAACAACGGCGAACGAACAAGACGATGTTTGAAGCGCTTTGTCGTGACCATGGATTTCAAGGCTCGTATCGCACCGTTTGCGCGTACGTGCAAAAACGAAGACCGCAGCTCAAGCTCGAGAAAGAACAGCGCTATGAACGACTGGAGCACCCGCCAGGCGAGGCGCAGGTGGATTTCGGGAAGATGACGGTTGTGACGAAGGAGGGGAAGGAAGAAGAGCGATCGGTTTTGATCATGAGCTTTCCCTATAGCAACGCTGCGTTTGCTTATCCGCTGCCGGCGGAAAACAGTGAATGCTTCCTCCATGGGTTGACGCAGCTGTTTCGTCAGGCTGGGGGAGTGCCAAAGGCATTGCGCATTGACAATTTGTCCGCGGCCATTGTGTCGATTCGAAAAGGGGGAGAACGCCGATTCACCGAGGCTTTTGAGAAATTTCAACTCTACTATCGGTTTGATGTACAAGTGTGCAATCCATACAGTGGACATGAGAAAGGAAATGCGGAGCGAAAAGTCTATTACACTCGCAACCTTTGTTTCATCCCCGCTCCATTGATGGAGTCGGATCCGGAGCTGGTGGAGTGGCTGCATCGCAAGATGGTCGAGGACCGAAACCGTCCTCATTATGAAAAGGGGCGGTGGATCGAGGAACTATGGCAGGAAGAGCAACCGGAGCTGTTGGCGTTGCCGGAACAAGATCTTCCGATCTTCTCCCTCGATCACGCTTACGTGAATAAGTACGGAGAAGTGATGGTGGATGGGAAGGCGTTCGTCGTCCATGGCCTGTCCGTCCCCAACCGGGTGTTGGTGAAGAAAGAATGGAATCGTTTCGTTGTGTTCTCTTCCGATGGAGACGTCCATCTTGAAGCGCCCAGGCCGTATACGAACGTGAAACGCGAAATCCCTTGGAAAGAGATTTTCGCTGAGTGGGAGACCAAACCCCGGGTTGTCGGACATTCCCGCTACCGGACGTACTTGCCGGAGGCGATCCGAACGTATCTGGCTGGCCCCCCGCCCCAGGTGGTGGCCCGTTTGAAAGGACTGCGAGCGCTGTTGGATCGGCACACGCTTTACGAAATCGCCCAGTGGCTCGAGGAGAGTCAGCGATGGGACTTGGCTCCTCATGAAATCGGCGTGTTGATGGAAGCGAAGCACTCCTATTACCCGGACAAGTGGGAAGAATCATACACCCCTTCCGTTCTAATCGACTATGAAACGGATTTAACGGTGTATGATCAACGTCTTCATCCCGCTCGGGAAGGGGGTGTCCAGAGATGAGAGCAGAGGTGAAAGAGATTTGTAAAGCGCTGCATTTGGCCTATATCGCAGATCGATTCGAGGAGGTGAGATTCGAAACGAAAGAACAGTTTTTGCGGGATGTATTGGCGCTGGAACTGTCGTGCCGCCAAGAAGCGAAACAGGCTCGGCTGATCAAGAAAGCCAAGTTTCGGGAGTTGAAATGGCTGAAGGATTACGAATGGTCGGGTCATATCCATTGGCCAGCCACGACATCGAGGGAGGAACTGTGTGACCTTCGCTTTTTGGAGCGAAAGCAAAACGTTCTGCTTTTAGGTTCACCTGGAACGGGGAAAACCCATCTCGCCACAGCACTTGGCATTCAGGCGTGCCAACAAGGCCATGAGGTTCGGTTTTTCCGCGTCGCGGATCTTGTCGCCCAGCTGGAAGAGGCGTTGAAAAACGGCACGCTCGGACGGCTGAAACGAAGCCTCGACCCATGCGAACTGTTGATTTTGGATGAACTCGGCTATGTGCCGTTTCAAAAGCAAGGATCGGAACTGTTGTTTCATATTATCGCCGACTGTTACGAGCGAAAAAGCGTCATGGTGACATCGAATCTAGAATTTGGACAGTGGAATCGGGTGTTTAGGGACAACCGTTTGACGGCAGCGTTGGTGGATCGCTTGGTTCACCACGCCCACATCTTGGCCTTTACGGGAGAGAGCTATCGACTGCGGAACGCTCTCTCCGCGATCCAGCCGTCCTCTGCCTCCGGTCTGGAACCTTAAGTCTTGAGCTGGCAAGCCTATGTATTTTTTCTTGCACTTCTCTGCATTTTTTGCTTGCAAAAAACAGAAGAAGCGAGACGGTGGGAACGAGTGTATGATCGCATCCTAGAAAGAGCACAACACCGATTAGAAACGATGACGCCTCTTCCGAAAAAAGCACTCGCTTTTGTTCGACGCCTTCAAAAACGAAAGGAAGAAGCGCTGCGTTTCTTACGTGAAGTACATGTTCCCTTTGATAACAACCAAGCCGAACGCGATCTTCGCATGGTCAAAGTCAAAGAGAACATTTCGGGTACGTTTCGCGAAGAAACATTCGCGCAGTCGTTTTGCATCGCAAGAAGCATCGTTTCCACACTGACGAAACACGAAAAAAACGTGTGGGATTCGTTATGTCTTCTGTTGGCAGGCGAAACGATCGATCGAGTTCTTTCCGCTACCTAGGGCATTTTCTATGACCGAAATGCCCTATTTGTGCTGGGCTTTTTTATACACTAGCACTGGGGTGAATAGTTACACATCATGAATTTTGTATAAAGATGTTTGGGAACATTATAACCTAGTGTTAGTTTTATTGTTTAACTTCCCTCCGAAAGAAGTCTCCTACTTCTAAACGTGAAGGTGCGCCAGCACCAGTGAAAGTGGGAGATGAATTTCGGTTGGCGTTAGCCAACGAATATGATAGAATATGGCTAGAACGGACACCTTCGGAACGAAGGGAAGCGTAAAGGGTTCTTGTGTGTGGCTTACCGTTCAGCGAACACACACAAGTCGCTTGAAGCCCCCACCTCTAAGCGAAGCGTAGGTGGTGGGTAGTTCACTTAATCTATTATTTTTATAAACTAGAAGCAAAAGGGGATTAAATAGTAATATAAAACTGAGAAAAAGATAATAATTATAACTGTAGATGAGCATTTTTCATTACAATAATTTCCATGGTTAGAGAGACAAACAGGGTACCCCTTACGCGATACGGAGCTGTTTTTTGATCACATCAATGGGAATATCTTGCTTTGCAGCGTCATAAATGAACTCGACGACGCTGTGGTCTTTCCGCGACCGAAGAAGCTCCAGCCCGGTGGAGAGGTTTTGTCGGGATTCGGCGATGCTGTACACGCAGGCCAACAGCACCACCGCCCAATACCGTTTCACCGCCCGAATGTGGCGAACGCGGTATCCATCCAGCTTCAGTTGATCTTTCGCCTGCCGGAAAAAGCACTCGATCGTCCAGCGCTGGGCGTAGTAACGCAAGATGTCTTCGTCCCCGAGTTCCCGGTCGGTGCTCAAGATGCAATGAAGATGTTCCGGCGCCATCGGCTGATCCGCCTTCCAAGCCAGCAGCACCACCGCGTCATCGAGGCCATGGATGGCCCCCTCATAGCGATACACGCGATAACGCTCCTGCCCCACCGTGACGAGGCGGGTGTCTTTGGACTCGATATAGCGGGCGAACTGCTTGGCTTGGATGGCGATGCCTTTCGGGTAGAGAATCCGGTTCGTCTTGAGCATCGCGATGACATGGAATCCCTGTTTCAAGCAGGCTTCAATGAGCTTTTTGGACGGATACCACGAATCCATGAGCACATACACCGGCTGAGCCCGCTTCACCTTGAGCGAGGAAAGCATCTCGATCGCCAGGTCGATCTTGCTTTTTCCCGCTTTCTTGTCATACAGGCGGAACGCAAATGGGAACGCCTGCGTGAAGGTGTGCACCATCAGCCAAACGAGCGAATGCCCCCAGACCGATTGATGATCTTTATGCGAGTAGTGCCAGTCGCACCCTTGAATGGCGTGCACAGCCCGTGACGAAGGCTTCGTTTTTTGGCAAATCGTATCATCAATCGAAACAAAAAGGGGTTGATTCTTCCGTTTGGCCAGTCGTTCGACCTGGGAAAGGATCCACTCTTGAAGCTTCCCAAGCAGCCTTTCCTCGTTCCAAGGGCTTTTCGTGAAAAAGTGACTGAGCGTCGTTCGATGATTCGGATGAAAGCTCCAGTAATGAATATCAGTCAATGTTCCCGAGAATCCCTTGGTGGTCAAGGCATCGACAATATGAATGAGATGCTTGATGACCGGTTTGGAAAGCTGCAGCGTCAACCCCAGCGTGAAGAAAAACTTGTGGATTCCTTGGTGATGTGCTAATCTATTCATGAGACATGAACCTCCTTGTGTGAATGGGTTTTGAACACATCTATTTTACCCAAGGAGTCCGGTTCATGTCTCCTTTTTTGTTTAGTTGTCAATTTATGTCAGTGAATTTGCTCATCTACAGTAATTATAAGTAATTAATTAACAAAAAAAGACGATTAAGGATAAGAAATAGGAATATAGCGCTATTTCGATTATATTAGTTCTCCATATTATAATTTTAACGTGAAAGAATTCATACAAGACAACATAGAGGGAGAGTGTAAAGATTAAGATGAAATGTGTGGTTATCAGATTATCTAATGAATATTTTGGAATCAATATTCATCAGATTCGTTCTATTGAAAGATTACAAAATATTACAAAAATACCAAAAACTATTTCTTGTGTCAAAGGTGTCAAAGGAATTACAAATCTTCGAGGAAATGTGATTCCAGTAGTTGACCTTCGAGAACGTTTATCGATGGAATCCACCTCCTATACTGATCAAACTCGATTAGTAGTCGTAACAATTAATGACACAGATGTAGGTTTAATTGTTGATGCAGCTAATGAAGTACTTGATATTCAAGAGGAGCAAATTCAGCCTACTCCGACGGTTAATGGCAATAGCATTGAGTTCTTAGCAGGAATAGCCAATTTAGAAAATCGTATTTTGATTCTACTAGATATAGAGAAATTATTAAGCAGTGATGTTGTTATTCAGTTAGAACAACTAAAAGAAATGAAAGAAAGTCTAGTTACTTCGTAGTTCTAACCGAAGAGAAGAGTTAAGTCCATTTATATATTAAATCTATTAAATCCGACTTGATTTTCTAACTTGAAAAGGAAGAGTATGTCGAGAAAATAGACACATATCTTAAAAGTTAGAAGGGATGGAAGGATTAAATGAAATTAAAAATGTCATATTCAAGTTGGGTTATTTTGCTTACGCTGATCGGTTCTGAAATGATTTCATATGTTTTGAATTACTTTCTTAAAGACAATACGATGGTTTCTTTAGCTACATCATCTGTGGTGTCAATTCTTGTGTCCTTTGGTATTCTCCATTATTTTTTAGTAAAACCGATTTCCCAACTCACCGAACGTGCGCAGGCTATTATAGATGGTGATGTAAGCCAAACAGTTCAAGTCGAAGCGAAAGGCGATCTTGAAGTGCTGGCTAGAACAATAAATAATATGACTGAAAGTTTACGAAATCTCATTATAAAACTTCAAAACGACTCAAACGAATTGGCTAATTTTTCTAATTCATTATCTGAATCTGTAAATCTATCTATGAAAGCAACAGAAGAATTATCTGCAGCCATCCAGCAGAGCTCCGCAAGTGTTCAAGAGCAAAGTGCTCATATTGAAGAAATTCAAGCAACGATTGAAGAGATAAACGCTGCTATTGAGGAAATCAATGCTTCCACACAACAAGCGAATTCTGTCACGGAAGCATCGCTAAAAACTTCACAAGAAGGTGTTGACGCAGTTGATCATGTTGTTCAACGACTAACATTGGTTGCGTCCGCCTCCGAAAAATTAAAAAATACGATTTCAAGACTCAGTGACGAATCTAACGAAATTACACAACTTGTGAGTGTAATTACGAATATTAGTGATCAAACCAATTTACTTGCATTAAATGCAGCGATTGAAGCTGCCCGTGCCGGTGAGCATGGGAAAGGTTTTGCCGTTGTAGCTGAAGAAGTTAGAAAACTAGCTGAAGAAAGTGCAAAAGCTGCAAAAAATATTATTGAAATTGTTAGTCGAAATAAGAAAAGTACAGATGAAGCCGTATCTGAAATCGATAAAGTTAGAGATGAAGTGATAGAGAGTCAAAATTTAGCTGATAAAGCAAAATCAGCCCTCTCCGTTATCATGTCTGTTACCGAAGAAATTAACGCCAATACCACAAATATTGCAGGTGCTGTGGAGCAGGAAGCTTCAGCAATAGAGCAATTAAATCGAGCTATTGATTCCATCGCAAGTGCTGCTCAACAAATTTCGGCTGGAACACAAGAGTTAAATGCGACTGTTGAGGAACAAGTACATACTGCCCGAAATTTAGATGCATCATCAAGCGTACTCCAAGAAATGGCTAGAAATTTAGAAGAAGTTACAAAAGGATATGTTGTTACGAGTGATGCTGAAAACAAATAGATCGTAAAATAGCCCTTTGCTTGGAGCCCTCGTCAAATGAAAGTGGACAAACCCGATATTTTGAGGAAGAGGGTTCCACGTGAGGGCACTTTCATTTTACGTGAGATTGAGCTGAAATTCAAAAATAATCGTTAATTTGTGTTAAGATATAGGGTATCTCTGAAAAGGATACGGAATTAGATAAGGGACTGGTTTCTTCCAACAGGATACGGAATATCAGTATCCTGTTGGAAAGGGAGAAATCCCCATACCCGTCAAGTTAGCGGTATAAAATTTTTTAGGATGATACGCATGTTCGAAAAATCAATCAAAGGATGAAGAGAAAACCAAATGCTGGGCATGCCAAATAGCCCTCAAGAAGAGGGTTATTTGGCATTTATATCCATAACCCACACTACCATATCCCAAATTTCTTTAAAACTCACATTTCGCACCCTAACAAGGTCAAAACAAAGGATTTTTTATTTAGTTTTTCAGAATAACTTTTTGACCAACACAACGAGCGATGGCAATCCTTTTTTACCATCGCTGGTCGTTCCGTATCACGTTACACGTAGATGCTCTCATCCATGCCCAATCCCTGCAGAATCCTTCGCTGATCAGGGGTAAGGGAGCGATCCAGTGAGCGTTGGATGCGCCCATCCGGCAGCTTGAACAGGACGACGTTCACATATTGAAACAGCTGAAAAATCGCCTGTCCCGTCGGCCGGGTCAGCTTGCGGCCTCCAGAGGACCCTTCAACGGGTGTTCTGGAGTAATAAACTGACGCACTCGGCGCTGAAAAACGCGGTAAATAACCAAGGCCAACAGAAACAAATAGCCTAATACTGCGACCCGTTCTGGTTTTTTGACGTAAATCTCATCCGTGAAAAAAGGGTCTTTCAAAAAAGCGAAGTTCATTTCCACCGAGATCTGCCCTTTATATAGCTTCAAGATCTCTTGGGCATCCATTTGTTGGCCCTTCCATTCCTCCGGAACGGTCGTGACGAGGACAAACCGGGACGCTTTCCGTCTTGCCTGTTCCCACGCGTTTTGGTCGAATTCGACGTCAAGGCGCAAGAGATACCGCGTCTCCATCTCGGGTTCCGCCTCTTTTTTCCTCACATTTCGCACCCTAACAAGGTCAAAACAAAGGATTTTTTATTTAGTTTTTCAGAATAACTTTTTGACCAACACAACGAGCGATGGCAATCCTTTTTTTACCATCGCTGGGCGTTCCGTATGACGTTACACGTAGATGCTCTCATCCATGCCCAATCCCTGCAGAATCCTTCGCTGATCAGGGGTAAGAGAGCGATCCAGTGAGCGTTGGATGCGCCCATCCGGCAGCTTGAACAGGACGACGTTCACATATTGAAACAGCTGAAAAATCGCCTGTCCCGTCGGCCGGGTCAGCTTGCGGCCTCCAGGACCCTTCAACGGGTGTTCTGGAGTAATAAACTGACGCACCCGGCGCTGAAAGACGCGGTAAATGGCCAAGGCCAAGAGAAACAAATAGCCCAATACCGCAACTCGTTCTGGCTTTTTGACATAGATCTCATCCGTGAAAAACGGGTCTTTCAAAAAAGCGAAGTTCATTTCCACCGAGATCTGCCCTTTATACAGCTTCAAGATCTCTTGAGCATCCATGGGTTGGCCCTTCCATTCCTTCGGAACGGTCGTGACAAGGACAAACCGGGACGCTTTCCGTCTCGCCTGTTCCCACGCGTCTTGGTCGAATTCGACGTCAAGGTGCAAGAAATACAGCGTCTCCACCTCGGGTTCCGCCCCTTTTTTCGGCCGTCCGCGCCGTTTTTTCAGGCGTACGATCTCTTCGACCGCGGCCTCAACCCGATGAAACCGGGGGCGAAGGGACGCCTTGAGGGACGCCAAGGCTTGTTCGGCATCTTCCCGGCAGGAGAAGGGGTGACGCTCCCAACGGGCTTGTTCCTCGCGAAGAAGCTCCGCTTCTTTGGTTCGTTCTTTTTCAAGCGTCTTTCCTTTTCGCTGGTCGAGCGCACTCGATTCGACGACGATCAGCCGAACGGGGTGGCCTTCATAGGTGGAGGATGTTTCCCATACCCGGTACGTGGCGCCGTTTCTCTCCGCCAGGGTAAAGGGTTCGCTCCACGGGATGTGAGGCGAATCGGCCTCCGCTAATGCCCGTTTCACGATCCGAAGCGACGAAGGGCCTCGGGTGATCAAAAAGGCGTTGGCCGCTTTGGTTTGCGCCAGAGTGTCTTTTGTCATCGCGGCGGAATCGGCCACGTAAATCCATTCGTCTTCGATTTTGGCCTGCTTCAGCTGTTCATGGACACGAGACAGCACCTCGGGATTCCATGTTTTATCGGGCAGGTTGCCATCGTGCACATCGCCGTAAAACGGGATGCCGTCCTCGTTGCCGACCAGTCCGAAACCGATCTGTTTTTGCCAACGATGATGACGGTTGTAGCCATGTGTGATTTGTAAGGCCTCTAACGAGGCCGATTCATACGCGCCGTAAACCGTCTTGTCCGTCGTATCGGCGTGAAAGGCTCGGAGGGAAAGGCCTTCTTTTCGATAAATATGAATCAAGCAAGTGCTGATGACGTTGTGAATGCCAGCCTCATACAGGCGATCGAGATGACGAGCCAACGCATCGTCGTTCAACCAGGAAGGATGGAGACCGGGACGGATGAGTTTCTCTAGATCGATCTCCTGAGCCCATCGTTCCACGTGAACGAGGGCTTGCCGGCCGTCAAACATATTGTAGATGATGGCCTGAACGGCATCGCTGACTCGAGTCTGGCACTGTGGATCAACGGGAACGAGATGGTCAATCAATTGGGGCAGGCCCAGTTTCTTGAATAGGGCACTTATTATATTCAAATAATCATTACGATAGACCTTTTTGACTTGAACGTTCATGAGAGAAAAACTCCTTCACTTTCCTTGTATGTCAAGGATTCATTCGACGATGGACACAAAAAATCCTCCCGATTTTCGTTGGGAGGGTGCGAAATGTGAGTTTTTCGGCCGTAAGCGCCGTTTTTTCGGGCGTACGATCTCTTCGACCGCGGCCTTGACCTGATGAAACCGTGGGCGAAGGGACGTCTTGAGGGACGCCAAGGCTTGTTCAGCGTCTTCCCGGCACGAGAAAGGGTGGCGCTCCCATACCCGTCAAGTTTAGCGGTATAAAATTTTTAAGACGATACTCGTGTTCATCCCCGCAGTGAATGATGGGGATCACATCCATTATTGGGCATACCAAATACCCCTCCAGAAGAGGGGTATTTGGTATTTATATCCATATCTAATTCTACCATATCTCTAATTTCGTTAAGATATCTGATGCCGTTTCTTCCCCTTTCCTTCGACCTTTCTTGGCATGTTTTCGTAACAGGGAAAGGAGAGAGAAAAGGTTGATTTCCGCCATATGCGAACGCAAAAGCAACTGGTGCCAATACGATTGGAGAAGATCGAGCGCTTTCCGTTCACTGATTTCAATGTCTTCCTTTTGATGCCAATACATCCGAGCTTGAAACAGAAACGTCTGGGTGACCAAAATGGCAATCAACGTCCCGTATAAATGGCATTCGAAACGTTCTTTTTTCATCTCCTTGACTTTCTCCAAATCAAATACGGATTTCCAGGCTTTAAACAACAATTCAATTTGCCAGCGCAGGGAATAGAGCTCATAAACCTGTTGACCATCAAACGACTCTTGTGGTAAATTCGTCAGTAAGATGTGGTATTTCTTTTGTTCGAGGGTTTGGCGTGCCAGCGCCTTCCCTTTTCTTTTTTCCTTTTTCCGCACATACGCCATCCGTTTTTGCCATTCTTCCGCCGTCAGACGGCGGAAAACCAACCGTGGAACATACAAGCGTTCATGTCCGATGTACACATGTTCCATTTCCACTGATTCCCCTTCCTCTAATTGATTCCCAAGGGATTCCCAATCCCATTCCTTCCACTGGCCATTCTCCTTGATATACACTTTCATATCGGAACGGAGCCGAGTCATATAATACGCTCCGCGGGCGTCGATCTCGGCCAGTGCGGCAACGGAGAAAAAGCCCAAATCCCGAATCCATAGGTCATTCGGTAAAATCGTATGCTGGGCATGATAGGCAAAACGAGCGTCCGAGTCATTGGCCGATTGAACGCATAGCTGAAGGCAGGCGCCGGATAACAAGTCATATTCAAACTGAATTTTCACCCCCGACGAAACGGAACCTCGATAGTCTTCCCCATAGTCAGCGGGAACCAAAAAGCTGGTTGAGTCCAAAATCCGCAGGCGGGTAAAACAAGTTCGATAGGTCTCCATGGCTGACAAAAGCAATGGACGTTGATGCAGGAGGAGAAGGAAAAACACTTCTCGCAAAAATGCCACGGCCCGATCGGTAAAACGCTGATTCAAGCCTTCGCTTGAAAGGGAACAGCCATGCCAGAGCGTCAAGGCCGCACACAACCGCTGAAGCGACTGTTTGGCCAGTGAGCCATCTCCCCATGCACAGAGAGTCAGAAAGGCTTCCGCCGTTAACGAACGCTGCCGCCGGATAAAGCCTGTTTTCCGTGCGAGACGGGTTAATTCTTCGGGAGAAAAGAGTTGACGAATGGTTTGAATCCATGCTTTCATTTGTTTTTCCATGAAAAAAATCCTTTCTAACGTGGAGTGTTCGTTAGAAAGGATACCATGTTTTTGACGATGCACAAAGACCAAAATTCTTAACTTGATGGGTATGGAGTTACATCCCTCATCGGGCTCAGCGGGAGCTCCGGGAACTGGTCCGTTATCGGCGCAGTTTGATCGAGGAACGGGCACGGGAGCTCAACCGCATCCAAAAAGTGCTGGAAGGAGCCAATATCAAGCTTTCTTCGGTCGTATCCGACATCAACGGGATGTCGGCCCGGCTCATCATTCGCGCCCTTATCGAAGGAAAGGACGATCCGGCGGCCCTCGCCCAGCTCGCCAAAGGGCGGCTGAAACAAAAAACGGAAGAGCTCCGGCGCGCATTGAAAGGAGTGATGGGGCCGCATCAACGCATGATGCTGGCCGAGCAATGGCGTCATGTGGAGTATTTAGATGAAGCGATTGCCCGGTTGGATCGGGAAATCGAGGAACGAACGAGCCCTTTTCATGAAGCGCTGGAGCTCATCGATACGATCCCGGGAGTGGGGCGGCAAAGCGCGGAACAAATTGTAGCGGAAATCGGGACGGATATGAGCCGGTTCCCTACCGCCGCGCACTTGGCCTCATGGGCCGGAATGGCTCCCGGGAATCATGAGAGTGCAGGGAAACGGTTGTCAGGTCGAACGAGGAAAGGGAACAAGAAGCTGAGGTCGTGCCTCGTGGAATGCGCCCGTGCCGCCGCCCGAACGAAGAACACGTACCTATCGGCCAAGTATCATCGGATCGCCAAACGAAGAGGAGCGAATCGAGCGAGTGTCGCGGTCGGGAGAACGATTTTAGAAATGATCTATTACATCTTAACTCGAAAGGAACCGTATAGAGAGTTGGGAGCCGACTACTGGGATCGGCAGCGAGAAGCGAGCATCGTGCGTCAAACGGTGAAACGATTAGAGGGGTTAGGGTACGAAGTGAAACTAGAAAAAACGAGTGCACAGCACTTATTAACCATATATATACTGAAATACCTTCCTTTGGAATCCGATTCCGAAGGCTAGGTGGGCTCCGTTTTTTGTCTTAAATGGTGTTTTCAGGATAGAATATGGTTAGAACGGACACCTTCCGAACGAAGGGAAGCGTAAAGGGTTCTTGTGTGTGGCTTACCGTTCGGCGAACGCACACAAGTCGCTTGAAGCCCCCACCTCTCAGCGAAGCGTAGGTGGTGGGTAGTTCACTGGAGACGATGGCCGTCTGAGTTGGATGGATCGGGATATGGTGAAGTAAGGTGCGGTGTGAATGATTGCTCCGAAAAGAGCAAAAGGGGCTGACTCAAAAGCCCCCTTTTTGGTGAAATTTAACCCAATTATGTGAAAGAGACCACCTCTGAAACCCTTGGTTTTACCGGGTTTTTCGTGGTGGCCTGTTTTTCCATGTCGCCCTAAATAGGAACATTACCGCTCTTTTGGGTCAGCTCCTTTTTCGCCGCACCCGCCCGTCAGTCAATGCGGCACAGCTCGGGCGGGCAGCCTTCGCAGGCGATTTCGTCACGCAAATATTGCAAGTTGTGGACGCAAATTTTTCCTTTTTCCACGGAGATGACGCCTTTTTTCCGCAAGTCGCCGAGCATGCGGTTGACGACTTCACGGGCGGTGCCGCAAAAGTTGGCGAGCTCTTGGTTCGTCAGCGGCACGTCGATCAAAATGCCGTCTTCTTTCATGATGCCGTAGCTGTTGCATAAACGGATGAGCGTTGAATAGAGCGCTCCTTTTTTGCCGTGTAAAATCAAGTCGCGGAATTTCGTCTGCGTTTTGCGGAAATGGAGGCTCATCCATTTCATCAACTCGATCGCCAGCGTCGGATTGTTGGCAAGTTCTTGTTCGAGCGTCTCGCGCTTAATGGCGGAAACGACGCCGTCTTCCAGCACTTTCGCCGTCAGCATGTAGCGGGCCCCAGGACAAAACAGTGTCAGCTCGCCGATCAAATCGCCCTCGCTGCAAATGCGCAGCGCGAGCTCCTGTCCGTCCATGTCCATTTTGCTGATTTGGATTTTCCCCGATTGGATATAGTAAATATCGTCTGCTTTTTCCCCTTCTTGAAACAAGTACGTTCCCTTCTCAAGGCGAAGATCGCGCCCAAGCGATGTAAGCCACTTCTGCCATTCACGAGATTCCATCTCGTTCATCTGATCACAACCTTACGTAAAATGTATCGCTATATAAAAGTGTACAGGAAAAAAGAGGGAAGTCAATATAAGGATAGTGGAAAGATTGAAAACTTGTTGAACATCGGTGGAATCGTTTGTGAAAGTCTTTGCATCCCGAGAACATGAGGGCGATGGAGTCAAGGATGCACCTTGGCTGCCGGGACAAATCGGTATTCGTTTCCCATAGACGGAGGGAGGGGCAAGAAAAAAATCCTCAAAAATTATTAAATATACATTTGATTTTATTTTTATACAGTATTATAATGAGAACTACATGAGGCATACGGGTGAGGGGGAACGTCATGAAAGTGGCAATCATCGGGGCGACGGGATACAGCGGCGCGGAGCTGTTCCGCTTGCTATACGGGCATCCGCACGTGAGCCAGTGCGACGTGTTCTCGTCGTCGCAGGACGGGGTTCATGTATCGGAAAGTTTCCCGCACGTCGGTTCGGTCGATGGTGCGGTGTTGCATAAACTTGAAATCGAGGCGCTTTCCCGTTACGATGCGGTCTTTTTCGCCACGCCGCCCGGGGTGTCGGGGGAGTGGGCGCCGGCGCTCGTGGATCGGGGAGTGAAAGTGATCGATTTATCCGGGGATTTCCGTTTGAAAGACGGAACGGTGTACGAACAATGGTACGGACGGCAGGCGGCGCCGGCGGAATATTTGCAAAAGGCGGTATACGGGCTGACCGAGTGGAATCGGGAGGCGGTGCGCGAGGCCGTGCTCCTATCCAACCCGGGCTGTTATCCGACGGCGACGCTGCTTGGCTTGGCGCCGCTTGTCAAAGAAGGATTGATTAAGGAAGACTCGATCATCGTTGACGCCAAGTCTGGCGTATCAGGCGCAGGACGAAAAGCAGGGCTCGGGACGCACTTTTCCGAAGTGAACGAAAACGTGAAAATTTATAAAGTGAACGTCCATCAGCACATTCCGGAAATTGAGCAAACGCTGCAAACGTGGAATGAAGCGATGGAGCCGATTACGTTCAGCACCCATTTGATTCCGATGACACGGGGCATTATGGCGACGATCTATGCGAAGGCGAAACAACCGATTTCGCCAAACGACTTGGTAGATTTATATAAAACAAGTTATGAAGGTTCGCCGTTTATCCGCGTTCGCAAGGTCGGGCAATTTCCGACGACGAAAGAAGTGTACGGCTCAAATTATTGCGACATCGGCCTCGCCTACGATGAACGGACGGGACGGATGACGGTCGTGTCGGTGATCGATAACTTAATGAAAGGTGCGGCCGGGCAGGCGGTGCAAAACTTCAATTTGATGATGGGGTGGGATGAGGCCGAGGGCCTCCAATCCTTGCCGATCTATCCGTGAGGGAAGGGGAAAAACGATGACGATCACAAAACAAACGGGGCAAGTGACGGCGGTCGCCGATGGAACAGTCGTCACGCCGAAAGGATTTCAAGCGGCCGGGGTGAATGCCGGGCTGCGCTATTCGAAAAACGATTTAGGGGTTATTCTATGCGACGTGCCCGCTTCGGCGGCGGCGGTGTATACGCAAAACCATTTCCAGGCGGCGCCGCTCAAAGTGACGCAGGCGAGCCTCGCTGTAGAACAAAAATTGCAGGCGGTCATCGTCAACAGCGCCTGCGCGAACGCCTGCACCGGCGAGCAGGGGCTCAAGGACGCCTATGAAATGCGCGAGCTGTGCGCGAAACAGTTTGGCCTGGCGCCGCATCGTGTGGCCGTCGCTTCAACGGGCGTGATCGGGGAATATTTGCCGATGGAAAAAATTCGCGCGGGCATCGAAAAGCTTGTTCCAGGGGCGACGATGGCGGATGCTGAGGCGTTTCAAACGGCGATTTTAACGACGGATACGGTGATGAAGCGCGCCTGTTACCAAACGACCGTCGATGGGAAAACGGTCACCGTCGGCGGGGCGGCGAAAGGATCGGGGATGATCCATCCGAACATGGCGACGATGCTCGCATTCATCACGACGGATGCCAATGTTTCGTCGCCGGTGCTGCACGCGGCGCTGCGGTCGATTACGGACGTTTCGTTTAACCAAATTACGGTCGACGGCGATACGTCGACAAATGATATGGTCGTTGTGATGGCAAGCGGTCTTGCTGGAAATGATGAGTTGACGCCGAATCATCCGGACTGGGAACACTTTTACGAGGCGCTGCGGAAAACGTGCGAAGATTTGGCGAAGCAAATCGCCAAAGACGGCGAGGGGGCGACGAAGCTCATTGAAGTGCGCGTGCGCGGTGCGAAAACGGACGATGAGGCGAAAAAAGTCGCGAAGCAAATCGTTGGCTCCAACTTAGTGAAAACGGCCGTTTACGGCGCGGATGCCAACTGGGGGCGGATCATCGGCGCGATCGGCTATGCGGACGCTGACGTTGATCCGGACAATGTTGATGTCGCGATCGGGCCGATGGTGATGCTGAAAGGAAGCGAGCCGCAGCCGTTCTCGGAAGAAGAAGCGACGGCGTATTTGCAACAAGAGACGGTCGTCATTGAGGTCGATTTGCATATAGGCGATGGCTTCGGCGTCGCGTGGGGCTGCGACTTGACGTACGATTATGTGAAAATCAACGCCAGCTATCGGACGTAAGGAGAGAGAACGATGGGGAAAACGGTCGTCATCAAATGCGGCGGCAGCGTGCTCGATGAGCTGTCTCCCGCCTTTTTTGCCAGCGTGAACATGATGCGGGAACAAGGGATGGATGTCGTCATCGTCCACGGCGGCGGGCCGGAAATCGGGCAAATGTTGAAAAAACTGGCGGTGCCGAGCGAGTTTGTCAACGGCTTGCGGAAAACGACGAAAGAGGTGCTGGCCGTTGTGGAAATGGTGCTCTCCGGCAAAGTGAACAAACAGCTTGTGGCGATGCTCAGGCAGAACGGCTTGCCGGCGGTCGGCGTTTCCGGCGTGGACGGGGGGCTGCTCGAAGCTGAACCGATTGACTTTGCTAAACTTGGCTATGTCGGCCGTGTGAAAACGGTTCGCTCCCGTCTTTTGCGCACGCTGCTTGAGGCGGGCTACATTCCGGTCGTTTCGCCGCTTGGCATCGACCAAAACGGGCAAACATACAACATTAACGCCGACACAGCGGCTGGGGCGGTCGCGGCCGCCATTGGCGCCAGCCAGCTCGCGTTTGTGACGAACGTGCCCGGCATTTTGCGAGACGGCGCGCTCGTGGCCGAGGCGACGGCGGAAACGATTGAACGACTGATCGAAGACGGCGTCATCACGGGCGGGATGATTCCGAAAGTGAAAGCGGCGCTCTCCGCCCTGTCCGATGCGCTGCCCGAGGTGATGATCGTCAGCGGCAAAGCGACGTTTTACCAGAACGGAACATGGCACGGCACAACGATTCGCAAAGAAGTGGGGGTATATTTATGAGCGCGCTGTTTCCGACATACAACCGTTGGAAGATCGCCGTCCAAGCCGCGGAAGGGACGGTTGTGACCGATGTAAACGGAAAACAATATCTCGACTTTGTCTCCGGCATTGCCGTCTGCAATCTCGGCCATCGCCATCCGCACGTCCAAAAGGCGATTGAAAAGCAGCTGAATCAATATTGGCACGTATCGAACTTGTTTACGATTCCCATTCAAGAAGAGGTCGCGTCCTTGCTTGTCGCCCACAGCGCCGGCGACTGCGTCTTTTTCTGCAATAGCGGAGCCGAGGCGAACGAAGCGGCGCTGAAGCTGGCGCGCAAACATACCGGACGACACAAAGTGATCACGTTTTCCCAATCGTTTCACGGCCGGACGTTCGCGACCATGGCCGCGACCGGGCAGGAGAAAGTGCATAGCGGTTTTGGTCCGCTGCTTCCGGAATTCATTCACTTGCCGCTGAATGATGTCGACGCTCTCAAGCAGGCAATGAACGAAGAAGTGGCCGCGGTGATGCTTGAGGTCGTCCAAGGGGAAGGCGGCGTCCGCCCGGTGGATCCGGCGTTTTTGCAAATAGCGTCGGAGCTGTGTCAACAGTACGGGGCGCTTTTGATCATCGACGAAGTGCAAACCGGCATCGGCCGGACCGGGAAGCCGTTTGCGTACCAGCATTTCGGCGTGGAGCCCGACATCATCACCGTGGCGAAAGGACTTGGAAGCGGCATTCCGGTTGGGGCGATGATCGGCAAAGCGTTTTTGAAAGAGTCGTTTGGGCCTGGCGTGCACGGGTCGACGTTTGGCGGCAACCCGATCGCGATGGCCGCTGCCAAGGCGACGTTAGAAGTTGTGTTCGATCCGGTATTTTTGCAAGAAGTGCAGGAGAAAGGCCGCTATTTGCTTGCACGCCTCCATGACGCGCTCGCTTCGCTTGACATCGTCAAGGACGTGCGCGGGCTCGGGCTGCTTGTCGGGGTCGAGTGCCAAACGGACGTCGCACCGCTGTTGCCATTGATTCATGAAAACGGCTTGCTTGTCCTCTCGGCAGGGCCGAAGGTGATCCGCCTGTTGCCGCCGCTTGTCGTGACGAAAGCGGAAATCGATGAAGCGGTGGACATTTTGATAAACGTGTTGAACAACGCCAACGCCTCAGCCGTCTTGTAAACGGACGGCCGACGGCTTAATTTTTATTCCTGTTCATGCATAAAAATTCTTGAACGGTTATAAAAACTCAAACGATGAGGTGGCGCCAATGAAAGCGTATTTGCATGTGGCGAGCGGAAAAACGTTCAGCGGCGAGCTCGCCGCTCCGCTTGAAGAAAAGGTGAGCGGGGAGATCGTTTTTTTCACCGGCATGACCGGTTATCAAGAAGTGTTGACCGACCCGTCGTATAAAAACCAAATCATCGTTTTTACGTACCCGCTGATCGGCAATTATGGCATTAATGAAGACGATTTTGAAAGCAAGCGGCCGCACGTCGAAGCGGTCGTCGTCTACGAAGCGAGCGGCACAGGATTTCATTACGGGGCGAAATACAGCTTGGCAGAATACTTGCAGCATTGGAACATTCCGCTTCTCACGCATGTGGACACGCGCGCCCTTGTGAAAGAAATCCGCACCGCTGGGACGATGATGGCGGAATTAAGTTTGTCGCCGATTCCAGCAGTTGCTGATGAGGAAGCGGCGTTTCCAGTGCGCGCGGTGTCAACGAAAACGATCGAAACATACGGCGAAGGCGGCCCGCATTTGGTGCTCGTCGATTTCGGCTATAAAAAATCGATTTTGCAGTCGCTTCTTGCGCGCGGCTGCCGGGTGACGGTTGTGCCGCATGATACGACGCCGGAAGCGATTGACGCGCTGAAACCGGACGGGCTTGTCCTCTCGAACGGCCCAGGCGATCCGAAACAGTTACGCCATCAGCTTCCCGCTATCCGTCAGCTGATCGACCGGTATCCGACGCTTGCGATTTGCCTTGGCCATCAGCTCGTTGCCTTGGCGTACGGGGCGGATACGGAAAAACTCCGCTTCGGGCATCGCGGCGCCAATCAACCGGTGTGGGACGCCGGGAAGCAAAACGTGATGATGACATCACAAAACCATAGTTATGTCGTCAAAGAAGGCAGTTTGGTGGGCAAACCGTTTGACATTCGTTTCATCAACGTCAACGACGGTTCGGTCGAGGGCATCGTCCATCGCCATAAACCGATTTTGTCCGTGCAATACCATCCGGAGGCGCATCCGGGGCCGCACGATACCGGCTATATTTTCGACGAATTTTTGCAAACCGTGTTCAAGGGAGAGAACGTGTATGCCTAAAGATTCTTCGCTTCAGTCGATTCTCCTGATCGGGTCGGGGCCGATCGTCATCGGCCAGGCCGCCGAGTTTGATTATTCCGGCACACAAGCGTGCATCGCCTTAAAGGAAGAAGGATATCGCGTCATTTTAGTGAACAACAATCCGGCGACGATCATGACCGATGAAGTTCATGCCGATGCCGTGTATTTTGAACCGCTCACCGTCGATGCGGTCGAAGCGATTATTGCCAAAGAACGCCCGGACGGGCTGCTCGCCACGTTCGGCGGCCAGACAGGGCTCAATTTGGCGTTTCAGCTGCATGAAGCCGGCGTGCTTGAAAAGTATGGGGTGAGACTGCTCGGAACACCGATTGAAGCGATCAAGCGCGGGGAAGACCGCGAAGCGTTCCGCGCGTTAATGCACGAGCTTGGCGAACCGGTGCCGGAAAGCGAAATTGTTACAAGCGTCGAGGAAGCGGTCGCGTTCGCCGAACAAATCGGTTTTCCGATCATTATTCGTCCTGCGTATACGCTCGGCGGGACGGGCGGCGGCATTGCCGAAAACATGGAGCAGTTTCTCGCGCTCGTAGAAAAAGGATTGAACGAAAGCCCGATTCATCAATGTTTGATCGAACGGAGCGTCGCCGGATTTAAGGAAATTGAATATGAAGTGATGCGCGACCAATCGAATACGTGCATCACGGTTTGCAATATGGAAAACGTCGATCCAGTCGGCATCCACACGGGCGATTCGATCGTCGTCGCACCGTCGCAGACGTTGACCGATGAGGAGTACCAAATGCTCCGTTCGTCGGCGGTGAAGATCATTTCCGCATTAGGGATCATCGGCGGCTGCAACATTCAGTTCGCCCTTGACCCGAACAGCAAACAATATTACTTAATCGAAGTCAACCCGCGCGTCAGCCGCTCGTCAGCGCTCGCCTCGAAAGCGACCGGCTACCCGATCGCCCGCATTGCGGCGAAGCTGGCGGTCGGCTATACGCTCGCGGAACTCGTCAATCCGGTGACGAAAACGACGTACGCCAGCTTTGAACCGGCCTTGGACTATGTCGTCGTCAAGTTTCCGCGCTTGCCGTTTGACAAGTTTCCGCACGCGGATCGGAAGCTCGGCACGCAAATGAAGGCGACCGGGGAAGTGATGGCGATCGACCGTAACATGGAGCGGGCGTTTCAAAAAGCGGTGCAGTCGCTCGAAGGCAAAAACAACGGACTGTTGTTGCCGGAGCTTTCGGTGAAAACGAATGATGAGCTGAAACAGCTGCTTGTCGACAAAGACGACCGCCGCTTTTTCGCGATTTTGGAACTGCTCCGCCGCGGGGTGGCGGTTGAAGCCATTCACAAATGGACGAAAATCGACCGCTTTTTCCTTTGCTCGTTCGAGCGGCTTGTCGCCCTTGAAAAACGGGCAGCGGCTGCAACGTTGGACACGATTGAGGAGCAAACGTTCCGTTTCTTGAAAGAAAAAGGATGTAGCGACGCCTTTTTAGCTGAAACGTGGGGCGTGACGGAGCTTGACGTGCGCAACAAGCGGAAGGAACTTGGCATCGTGCCGTCATACAAAATGGTCGACACGTGCGCGGCCGAATTTCATTCAGAAACGGATTATTACTACTCGACTTATTTCGGCGAAGACGAGCGAAAACAACCGAGCGGCAAAGAGAAAGTGCTGATCATTGGAGCTGGACCGATCCGCATCGGCCAAGGCATTGAGTTTGACTACAGCTCCGTTCATAGCGTGTTCGCCTTGCAAAAAGAGGGCTATGAAACGGTGATGATCAACAACAATCCGGAAACGGTGAGCACCGACTTTGCCGTCGCCGACCGTCTGTACTTTGAACCGCTGACGCTTGAGAGCGTCCTCGATGTTATCGAAGCGGAACAAATCAAGCATGTCATCGTTCAATTTGGCGGTCAGACGGCGATCAATTTGGTCAAAGGACTCGAAGAAGCAGGTGTGCCGCTGCTTGGCGTCACGTACGATATGATTGACCAGCTCGAGGACCGCGATCGTTTTTACCAGTTGCTTGAGGAGCTTGACATCCCGCACGTACCGGGCTTGGTGGCGAACAATGCCGAGGAGCTCGCCGCCAAAGCGGCTGAGATCGGCTGCCCGGTGCTGCTTCGTCCGTCGTATGTCATCGGGGGCCGCGGCATGTTTATCGTCCATAGCGAGGCGCAGCTCGCTGCTTTGATCGAGCAAGGCGAGTTGACCTATCCGATTTTGATTGATGCGTATTTGGACGGGAAAGAGGCAGAAGCGGACATCGTGACGGATGGAACAGACATCGTGTTGCCGGTCATCATTGAACACGTCGAAAAAGCCGGCGTCCACTCCGGTGACAGCTATGCTTGGCTGCCGGCGCAGACGCTCACAGGTGAAGAAAAAGCGAAAATCATCGACTATGCGGGCCGGATTGCGAAAAAACTCGGCTTTAAAGGAATTATGAACATTCAATATGTCATTGCGGACGGCAATGTATATGTCCTGGAAGTGAACCCGCGCGCGAGCCGGACGGTGCCGATCGTCAGCAAAACGACCGGCGTGCCGCTGGCGCAAATTGCGACAAAATTATTGCTTGGGAAATCGCTTGTCGACATCGTGGACGAAAAAGCGCGCGGCTTGGCGGTCATGCCGTACGCCGTGTTAAAGTATCCGGTCTTTTCGACCCATAAGCTGCCGGGGGTTGACCCGGTGGTTGGGCCAGAGATGAAATCGACCGGCGAAGGCATCAGCATCGCTGCGACGAAGGAAGAAGCGGCGTACAAAGCGTTTTACGCGTACTTGCGAAAGAAAGCAAACGCCAATGAAATGTATGTGATTGGCGGCATCGATGAGACGCTGGTCGCGGAAATCGAAGCGAAACAGCTTGTGATCGTGTCAGATGTCCCGTTTGCCGATTGGGTGAAGCGCGACACGGCGCTCGCGGTGATCGACTTGGGCAAAGAGGAAGGCGAAGCGAACAAACGAATGACTGCGTTGTCCCGACAATTGCTCGTCTTCACGGAACGTGAGACATTGAAGCTCTTCTTGCAGGCGCTCGATGTCGATCATCTTGATGTGCAGCCGATCCATGGCTGGTTGGAAAAGAAAAAACAGGCAGAACAGGCGGTGATCGCATGAATGCAGTGATCTCATTAAAAGGGAGAGATTTTTTAACGCTTCTTGATTTCTCGACAGAAGAAATTTTGGACTTGCTGGCGTTAGCAACTGATTTAAAAGCGAAACAAAAAGCCGGTGTATCGTATACGCCGCTTTCCGGGAAAACAATGGCGATGATTTTTGAAAAGCCGTCAACGCGCACGCGCGTGTCGTTTGAAGTCGGCATGATTCAGCTTGGCGGCCAGGCGATGTATTTAAACGGAAACGATTTGCAGCTTGGCCGCGGCGAAACGATCGCCGATACGGCCCGCGTCTTGTCGCAATACGTCGATGTCATGATGATTCGCACATTTGCCCATCAAAAAGTCGAGGAGTTGGCCGAATATGCGTCCGTTCCGGTCATCAACGGCCTGACGGACGACGATCATCCGTGCCAGGCGTTGGCGGATTTGCTGACGATTTATGAAGTGAAGAAAACGTTCCAAGGCGTCAAGCTCGCCTATGTCGGCGACGGCAACAACGTCGCCAACGCCTTGCTTGTGGCCGCGGCGAAAGTCGGCATGGATGTCGCCATCGCCTGTCCGCCGGGCTATGAGCCAAAGAAAGAATATGTCGAGGCGGCGTGCCGGATCGGTGAACAGACAGGCGCCGCCGTCACGGTGACGCACGACCCGCTTGTGGCGGTGGCGGGGGCGGATGCGATTTATACGGATGTCTGGACGAGCATGGGCCAAGAAAGCGAAAGTGCTGAGCGGCTGCAAGTGTTTCAGCCGTATCAAGTCAACGAAGAGCTCGTCAAAGCGGCAAAACCGGATTATCTCTTTTTGCATTGTCTGCCGGCCCACCGCGGCGAAGAAGTGACGGCCGGCGTCATGGACGGTCCGAACTCGGTCGTCTTTGAGCAGGCCGGCAACCGGCTTCATGCCCAAAAAGCGATTTTAGTGTCGATCCTATAGGAGAAAGGAATTCCCGTTTCGGGAGTTCCTTTTTTGTTCTTTGCAAGGAAAAGGATTTTCATGAGAAAAAACGTTTTTATTGTGAAGGCTTGACGCTCCGTGTGCGGCGGCCCCATCATTTCCCTTCTTATGAACAGCGGCGAAACCGGGAATGCTAACAAATGCAATCGAAGCAAGGGGGATGAAACAAATGGGCCAACCGCGCCATTTCAAACCAGGCGATAAAGCGCCGAACAACGGCGTGTATATTGAAATCGGCGAAACGGGAGACAATGTAAAGCACCCGAAAAAGCTGAAACTGAAAGCCGGCGATACGTTTCCAGAAACGTCGAACCATAACCGGCATTGGACGTATTTGCGCAAACCGTGAAGCAGAACAAAAGCCATTCCAAGCATGGAGTGGCTTTTCATTTGCCGTGCGCTTTGCGATCCGCTATAATGATTTATGGTCAAAGAAGGTCAAATGGAGGGGACGGCATGGACGCAAGCCGTTTGACGGAAAAACTGCAAGAGGCGCTTATGGCGGCGCAGTCGCTCGCCAAAGAGCGGCATCATCAACAGCTTGATGTCGAACATCTTCTGCTGGCGCTCCTCGAGCAAGAAGATGGCTTGGCGCCGCGGCTGTTTGCCCTTTGCGGCGCCGACCGCGCTCAGGCGATCCGCTGGCTGCAAGACCGGCTTCGCCAAAAGCCGGAAGTGCACGGAGCGGGAGAGGGACAGATGTACGTTGCGCCTGCCTTGGCGCGGCTGCTTGAGGGGGCGGAAAACGAAGCGAAGCGAATGCAAGATGAGTACATATCGGTCGAACATGTGCTGCTCGCGCTGTCTCATGGCGCCGAGCCGGTTGCCCGGCAACTGGCATCGTTTGGCTTGACAGA
Organism: [Flavobacterium] thermophilum; assembly: GCA_900450595.1. Taxonomy (GTDB): domain Bacteria; phylum Bacillota; class Bacilli; order Bacillales; family Anoxybacillaceae; genus Geobacillus; species Geobacillus thermophilus. Next base: position 544,476 of record UGGS01000002.1, on the reverse strand, counting down.
GGAAGCACTGGTAGAAGCCGTGAGAAAGGTAAGGGGGAATCAACGCGTGACGAGTCCACATCCGGAAGCAACCTATGAAGCGTTGGCCAAATACGGGCGCGATCTTGTCGCCGAGGCGAAGGCGGGAAAAATCGACCCGGTCATCGGCCGCGACAGCGAAATTCGCCGCGTCATCCGCATTTTGTCGCGGAAGACGAAAAACAACCCGGTGCTGATCGGTGAGCCGGGCGTTGGGAAGACCGCTATTGTCGAGGGGCTCGCCCAGCGCATCGTGCGCAAAGACGTCCCGGACGGGTTGAAAGACAAAACGATTTTCGCTCTTGACATGAGCGCGCTCGTCGCCGGAGCGAAGTTTCGCGGTGAGTTTGAAGAGCGGCTGAGGGCTGTATTGAACGAAATTAAAAAAAGCGAGGGCCGCATCATCTTGTTTATCGACGAGCTGCACACGATCGTTGGCGCCGGCCGGGCCGAAGGGACGATCGACGCCGGCAATATGTTAAAGCCAATGCTTGCCCGCGGCGAGTTGCGCTGCATCGGGGCGACGACGCTTGATGAGTACCGGCAATACATCGAAAAAGACCCGGCGCTCGAGCGCCGCTTCCAACAAGTGCTTGTCCAAGAGCCGAGTGTCGAGGACACGATTTCGATTTTGCGCGGATTGAAAGAACGGTATGAAGTGCACCATGGCGTGAAAATTCACGACCGGGCGCTCGTCGCGGCCGCGGTGTTGTCCGACCGCTACATCTCGGATCGCTTTTTGCCTGACAAAGCGATCGATCTCGTTGATGAGGCGTGCGCAACGATCCGGACGGAAATGGAATCAATGCCGTCCGAGCTTGATGAAGTGATGCGCCGCGTCATGCAGCTGGAAATTGAAGAGGCGGCGTTAAGCAAAGAGACGGATGAAGCGAGCCGCGAGCGGCTGGCGGCATTGCAAAAAGAACTTGCCGATTTGCGTGAAAAGGCGAACGCCATGAAAGCGCAATGGCAAAAAGAAAAAGAGGCGCTTGACCGTGTCCGCCGCGTGCGCGAGGAACTTGAGCGGGCGAAGCGTGAGCTCGAGGACGCGGAAAACGACTACGATTTAAACAGGGCGGCCGAGCTGCGTCATGGACGGATCCCGCAGCTTGAGAAGCAGCTCAGGCAGCTCGAGCAAGAAATCAGCGAGCAACGGGAAGGAAAATTGCTGCGCGAGGAAGTGACGGAAGAAGAGATTGCCGAAATCGTGTCGCGCTGGACAGGCATTCCGCTCACCCGCCTTGTCGAAGGGGAGCGGGAAAAGCTGCTGCGGCTTCATGAATGGCTCCATAAGCGAGTCATCGGCCAAGACGAAGCGGTGGAGCTCGTCGCCGACGCCATCTTGCGGGCGCGGGCCGGGATGAAAGACCCGAACCGTCCGATCGGCTCGTTTTTGTTCCTTGGACCGACCGGCGTCGGCAAAACGGAGCTGGCCAAAGCGCTGGCCGAGGCGCTGTTTGACAGCGAGGAGCAGCTCATTCGCCTCGATATGTCCGAATACATGGAAAAACATGCTGTCTCCCGTTTGATCGGGGCGCCGCCCGGCTATGTCGGCTATGAGGAAGGCGGCCAGCTGACCGAGGCGGTGCGGCGCAAGCCGTATTCCGTTCTGTTGTTCGATGAAATCGAAAAAGCTCATCCGGACGTGTTCAACATCCTGCTGCAGCTGCTCGATGACGGACGGCTCACCGATTCGCACGGGCGGACGGTCGACTTTAAAAACACGGTCGTCATTATGACATCGAACATTGGCTCGCCGCTGTTGTTGGAAAACAAACAGGGCGACATCGATGAAGAAACGCGCAAACAAGTGTTTGACCAACTGCGCGCCCATTTCCGCCCAGAATTTTTAAACCGGATCGACGATATCGTCTTATTTAAGCCATTGTCGATGAATGAGGTGAAAGGCATCATCGAAAAGTTCGCCCGCGAGCTGTCGGCCCGTTTGGCCGATCGGCATATCGAACTCGTGCTGACCGAAGCGGCGAAGCAATACATCGCCGAAGCGGGCTTCGATCCGGTCTACGGCGCCCGCCCCTTAAAGCGGTTTATGCAAAAGCAGATCGAAACGCCGCTTGCGAAAGAGCTGATCGCTGGGCGGGTGAAAGATTACAGCACCGTCACGGTCGATGCCGAAAACGGCCGGCTTGTCATTCGCCCGTCAGCATGAAACGAGTCGAAGAGGCGGGGGATGGCCGGGGGAAGAGACGCGCTTCTTGCTGGCAGCGTCAAACGTTTTTATGCCCCCATAAAGCCCATCCCATTGAGCATTGTGGGGCACGTGGCCGGCTGCAGAAAACACCAACCTACACCCATCAAGATGGAATCCCTCCTCGACTTACGCCTATATACGTGTTGGAATGGGGCTTCTCGATGACAAAAACAACGCCTTGGGACTTTCAACCCAAGGCGTTGTCTTATGAGGAGAATGATCAATGGCGATGATCCCCAGCCGGCTCGTCCGGAATCAAAGCGGCGACGACAAGGACTAAAACGGTCACGATCACGCCGAGCAAGGCGCCGGTTGTGAAGTTGTAGCCGATGCCTTGCATCGAGCCCATGACGTACGTCGCCATTTGCACAAGCAAAAACGTCCAAAAAAACGTCCAAAACAAGCGCATCCCATTTCCTCCTATCTTCGCATCATTCCTTTTCCTATCATATCATAATTTGCTCGTTTAGGCATATACCCGGGCGTTTTTTTCTGCCCGGCATATCGTATACTGTACAATTATGTATCGTCAAACAAGGGTGAATGGAAACGATGGCAGGACAACGACGGTTTTTCCAACTCGATGAACAATGGTGCATCGTTCACGTGCCGGAGCGCCCAAACGGGTTTGCCCTTTTTTTAATGGGCGATGGCGACCATTTCGTGAATGAACAGACGAGTTTTTGGCTCGAGCATCCGAGACGGCGCCAGTGGCTGGACGAGTGGCTTGAACAAGGGTACACGGTGTTTTCATCTCATTTGTACGGCCGGCATTGGGGAAGCCCGAAGGCGGTCCGGCTGGCGCGCCAACTCATCTACTCGGTATTGAAAAGCGAGATCGTCAACCGACGCATCTATATCGTCGCCGAAGGAATGGGCGCGCTCGTCGCCCTGCAGTTGCTTGGCGTCATGCCGAGGCAAATCCGCGCCGTCGCCATGCTCAACCCTTGCCTTGATGTGCGCGCCCAGCTTGAACACGAGCGGGGCCACCCATTCGTGTATCGGCGGATGGTAAAAGAAATCGCCCTCGCTTACGGATTGAAGGAAGAGGAAGTGCCGGAGGGTGTCCCGTCTCTTTTCCTTAGCCCGCACGATGTCCCGGTGATGATTTGGCAGCTCGCCGGCGTGAGCGAATACCCGTCCGCATTGCATAGCCGGAAGTACGAACAATGGATGAAAACAACCAACCACCGGGTGCGCATCGTCTACCAGCTGCCGGAAAAGCGGCGCCAGCTTGCTTGGCAGATCGGGCAATTTTTTCGCCAATATAACGAACTCCCGTAAAGAGTGAAGGCAGACGCATGAGGTTGTTGCGTCTGCTATTTTTTCAATCCATCGATGAGCGAGGAGATTTTTTTGATGAGCGGTTTCAGCTGCTGCAACGAGTCCGTCAGCGTACCGACGTTTTCGACGAGTTTCATCAAATCAATGTTTGGCAGCGGGAGCGGCTCCGTTTTTGTTTGTTCGTCCCGCCGGCCGGTCCGTTTTGGAGGAAAGGGGCCGAACATGAGGCGGGAGAAGCGGTCGCGCTCTTCACGGCTTTGCCGGGATGATGGGACGTTCGCCATAAAATCAGTCCTCCTTTTTTCCTCATCGTTTGCTTGTCATTGTATTGTATGGCGGAGGTAAAACGTTGGTTTGGACAAATGCCTTCGGGCGGGAAGAAAGCAATAGGATTCCGGCCGGGAAGGCGCGCTTTTGCTATTGCGCATATGCGCTCTTTCCGTTAAAATTAGTACCAAGTAATAATAATTGGTTATGTGGACTGATTGTACGTTGACAATTGTGCTGTACTTGGGAGGCTTTTCGGTTATTTTGGAAGAAAAAAAGGAGATGAATGGTATGGGAGCAGGAATTATCGGGGTCGGCCGCTATGTGCCGGAAAAGGTGTTGACCAACGCCGACTTGGAGAAAATGATGGATACATCAGACGAATGGATTCGGACGCGCACCGGGATTGAGGAACGCCGCATTGCGGCAGATGACATCGATACGTCCGATATGGCGTATTTTGCTGCCGAAAAGGCGCTTGCGGATGCCGGTGTCGAGGCGAAAGACATCGATCTCATTGTCGTTGCTACCGTAACGCCAGACCGTTCCTTTCCATCAGTTGCTTGCATGCTGCAAGAGCGGCTTGGGGCTGTCAACGCCGCGGCAATGGATCTCAGCGCCGCCTGCTCCGGATTTATGTACGGAATGGTCACGGCTGCCCAATTTATTGACACGGGGGTTTACAAGTATATATTAGTAGTGGGGGCCGATAAGCTGTCAAAAATCACCGATTGGACAGACCGCAATACGGCGGTGTTGTTTGGCGATGGAGCCGGTGCGGTTGTCATGGGCCCAGTGTCGCCAGGGCGGGGCATTTTATCATTTGAATTGGGTGCTGACGGAACAGGAGGAAAACATTTATACAAAGACGAATATATCGTGATGAACGGCCGGGAAGTGTTCAAGTTCGCCGTCCGGCAGATGGGAGAGTCAAGTGTGCGGGTGCTTGAAAAAGCGGGGCTGACAAAAGAGGATGTCGATTTTCTCATTCCCCATCAAGCGAACATCCGCATTGTGGAGGCGGCGAGACAGCGGCTCGAGCTGCCGGAGGAAAAAATCTCGACAACGATTCGCCGCTATGGAAACACATCCGCGGCCTCCATTCCGATTTCGCTCGTGGAGGAGCTGGAGGCAGGAAACATTCGCGACGGTGATCTCATCGTCATGGTCGGGTTCGGCGGCGGGCTGACATGGGGCGCGATCGCCTTGCGTTGGGGCCGTTGATGTTCTGTATCCCAACATCATTATCCAGAATAAAGGAGAGGCAGAGGAATATGGAAAAAAGACGAGTCGTCGTGACCGGAATAGGCGCCGTCACCCCGCTGGGGAATGACGCAGAAACGACGTGGAAAAACATTGTCGCCGGCCAGTCCGGCATCGACATTGTCACCCGCGTCAATCCAGACGATTTTCCAGCGAAAGTGGCGGCAGAAGTGAAAGATTTTGATCCGTCGTTGTTTATGGACCGCCGCGAAGCGCGGAAGATGGACCGGTTTACGCAATACGCCGTGGCGGCGGCGCTCATGGCGGTGAAAGATGCGAATTTGGAAATCGGTGAGCATAACGCCGAGCGGGTCGGTGTTTGGATCGGCTCTGGCATCGGCGGTATGGAGACGTTTGAGCAGCAGTTTGAAATTTTCCAGCAGCGCGGCTATCGCCGGGTGAGCCCGTTTTTCGTGCCGATGATGATTCCGGATATGGCTGCGGGGCAAGTCTCAATCATCCTTGGGGCGAAAGGAATGAATTCATGCACGGTCACCGCTTGCGCGACGGGCGCAAACTCGATCGGCGACGCGTTTCGGGTCATTCAGCGCGGCGATGCGGATGTGATGATCGCGGGGGGAACGGAGGCGCCGATTACGAAAATGTCGTTTGCCGGCTTTTGCGCGAATACGGCCCTTTCGACCAATCCGGATCCGAAAACGGCAAGCCGCCCGTTTGATAAAAACCGTGATGGCTTTGTCATGGGGGAAGGGGCAGGCATTATCGTGCTTGAAGAGCTGGAGCATGCGTTGCGCCGCGGGGCGAAAATTTACGCGGAAATTGTCGGCTACGGCGCGACGGCTGACGCATATCATATCACTGCACCGGCGCCGGGCGGTGAAGGCGGCGTGCGGGCGATGCGACTGGCGCTGCAGGATGCCGGCTTGCAGCCGGAGGACATCGACTACATTAACGCCCACGGCACAAGCACGGAGTACAATGACAAATATGAGACGATCGCCATTAAAGAAGTGTTTGGCGACCATGCCTATAAGCTTGCGATCAGTTCTACAAAATCGATGACCGGTCACCTGCTTGGCGCAACCGGCGCGGTGGAAGCCATTTTCTCTGTGTTGGCGATCCGCGATGGCGTCATTCCACCGACCATCAACTATGAAACGCCGGATCCGGAATGCGACTTGGACTATGTGCCGAACGAAGCCCGCCGGCAGACTGTGCGCGCAGTGTTAAGCAATTCGTTTGGATTTGGCGGCCATAACGCGACATTGATTTTCAAAGCGTATGCGCAATAGATAGCAATGAAGGCCATTAGCCTCGGCCGGACGAACCCGGCCCCGTTGGAAGACGGGCGCCGGGCTTCACTCCGGACGGGGCTTTTTTCGTTCACCGTCCCGGTTGCCTTGACATAAGGTAGCAAAAAGGGAGGGAAGACGATGGGACTGGCTCCAACTGATCGTTGGCTTGAACAAGATGAAGGCGATCCGCTCCGTGTTTGCGCCCGGCTGGCGCCGTTTTTTGCCGATGCACCAGCGCGCGCCATTCATCGTTATTTATGCTTATATGGCATGTATCGAAGCGCCCGGCAGGCCGTTCGCCTTTTGCCGGAGATGAAGGCAAAAGGCCTTTGGGAGCGGCTTGCCCGCTTATATGACGAACAGCGGGTGAGATGGAAAGGGCCTGACGTTCCGGTGTTTTTGCTGCCGGCCGATGATGAAAACCGGAAACTTTTGCGCGAGTTTCGCGGAAAAGGAGGAGTGGCGTTTGCCGATAAGCTCGTTTTCTTTTTGCTGCCCGATCATCGCGACGAGGAGGTCGCGGCATTGGTGGCGCATGAGTACAACCATGTTTGCCGGCTGAAGCAGCTGTCGTATGGCGGCAAAGAGGCGACGCTGTTAGATGCGGTGATTATGGAAGGGCTGGCAGAACATGCCGTCGCTGAAACAGTCGGACCGGAACAATGCGCCGACTGGACGTCGTATTATACTGACAGGGAGATCGAGCGGTTTTGGCGCCGCTACATCGCCCCCAATCAAGATGCCGCTGTTTCGCACCCACTCAGCTCCCGCATTTTATACGGCCTTGGGTGGTATCCGAACATGGGCGGCTATGCAGTCGGTTATGCCATCGTCCGCCGCTGTTTGGAGCGGGGGTATTCATTGGCTCAATTGATGGCGATGGAGGCGAAACAAATGGTTGCTTTAGCCGGTCTGGACAGCCGCGGGTAAGGCGGGATGGACCAGGGGCAATGATAGGCATCTTGTCCACCGAACAGGCATATACGTAAAGAAAGGACGTGGACAAGAAGGAAGGGAAGCCCGATGGTCCGCCTGTTTTTTTATTTGGTCGGCTTTGGTTTTTCGGTCGTCGGCGGCATGATGATGATCGTCTATTTAAACATCATCACCCCGGAGCACGGGTTTGGTGAATACGCTGCTTATATCGCGACAAGGGCGGAATGTTATTTATTGCCGCTCGGCTTGTTGCTTATGTGGGCGAGCTTGTCGTTTCCAAGCCGTGGCTCATAGTGGGGAAAAGAGGGCGAAATGGAATAAAATTCTGCCCCTCTGCCTATACTGATGGACAAACACGTCTGGAAGTGAGGGGTATCACATGCTTTACCTGCACGACATTTGGGTGAACTGGTTTGAAGGTGAAGAGAACGGGTACAACGTCTGCCATTTTCACGAATGGCGCAAAGACGACCAAATTGAGTTGCTTGACCAAGTGCCGCTGTTAAAAGTGTCCCCGGCTCTATTCCAATATATTGAAAACAGTTTATCCGACCTTCCGAAGCCGCTTTTGGACGATGTGTACCAAAAAGCCTATGTCCGCAAAAACCATGAACGGATTCAGCTCGATTATTGTTTCGTTGTGACCGACGGAGCTGGCATTTTGGCCGTCGATACGATCGGCTATCATATTCCGATCCGCAAAAGCCGCCTCATTCCGCGGCAAGAGCAGCTTGTGTACGAGATGGCCGCCGAGACGGAAGAGCGGGCCTACCCGCTGCCGAAGTACGAAAAAGAGTACCACATTTTGTCGCCGGCGCCGGAGTTGATGTGCGGATTGACACGGAAAGAGCGGCAGCTGAAGCAGTTGCTGTTTATGGCGCTTGACCAGCTGCATTCAACGAAAAACAGCGCCGAGGTGCGCTACTGGTATACAGAATGGGCCCCGGAAAAGTACGCAGATATTCAAAAAATGTCGTTTGAGGAAGCGTGGGAACGGCTGTACGAAGAAACGAAACACGGCTGGTCTGCACGGCACGAGCAGCTATGTGAAAACTTAATTAAAGGCCAGCCGTTTTTCGAAAAGCTTTGGGAAATGGAGCAAGAGCCGAAAGTGAATTAAAAAACGGGCCAGGGCGCTATGCGCCCGCCCGTTTTTTGTATGGCGCCTTCTTACCGCCGCCCGAGGCCCATCGCTTTCTCCATTTTGCGCACCATTTCTGAGGCGACGCGGTTCGCTTTTTCCGCCCCTTCATCCAACACGCGGTCAAGCTCCTCGCTTTCCATCCAATGGTGATACCGCTCTTGAATCGGTCGAAGCGTTTCGATGACGACTTGAGCGAGGTCTGCTTTGAAGACGCCGTATCCTTTTCCTTCGTATTGCTGTTCGAGCTCCTCGATCGATTGGCCGGATAACGTTGAATAAATATTGAGCAAATTTGAAATGCCCGGTTTTTCTTCTTTGTCGTAGCGGATCGTTCCTTCCGAGTCGGTGACGGCGCTTTTGATCTTCTTCTCGATCGTTTTTGCATCGTCAAGCAGTGTGATGTATGCTTTTGGGTTCGGGTCGGATTTGCTCATTTTTTTCGTCGGGTCGACAAGCGACATGATGCGGGCGCCGACTTTCGGAATGCGCGCCTCAGGGATCGTAAACAGCTCGCCGTACCGTTTGTTGAACCGTTCCGCCAGATCGCGCGTCAGCTCGATATGCTGCTTTTGGTCTTCGCCGACCGGGACGATGTCGGTGTTATAAAGCAAAATGTCAGCGGCCATCAGCGGCGGGTACGTGAGCAGCCCGGCGCTGACCGCCTCTTTGCCGGCTGACTTGTCTTTAAACTGCGTCATCCGCTCAAGTTCGCCGATATAAACGATGCACTGCAGCATCCAAGCGGCTTGAGCGTGCGCCGGCACTTCTGACTGGATGAACAACGTCGCTTTTGTCGGGTCGATGCCGACGGCCAAATACAAAGCGGCAAGGCGGCGGATGTTTTGCCGCAGTTCGCGTGGGTCTTGCCAAACGGTAATGGCGTGTTGGTCAACGATGCAAAAATAGCAGTTGTATTCATGCTGCAATTCGACAAACTGCCGCAGCGCCCCGATGTAGTTGCCAATGGTGATGACGCCGCTTGGCTGAATGCCGGAAAAAATGGTTTTCATCGATCTTCACTCCCTCAAGCCAAAAATAAAAAAGGTCCTGCCAGCCCTCTGATAGGGACGGTAGGACCGCGGTGCCACCCTACTTATTGCGCGGAAAAGCGCAATCGCTCAGCCCATGCTTTGCGCATGGCCCCTGTAACGCGGGGAACGTCCCCGCCTACTGCGTCGCCGGTTCGGCGGGAAGCTCGAAAGCCCATTCCATATGGCTAGCCGCTTGTTCGCACCGTCCACAAGCTCTCTGAAGGCATCGCCATATGTACTTTTCTTTCTCATCGCTCGGTTATTCTAGATTTGCCTTATATTATACGGAAAACATTCAGCTGTTGCAACCTTATTGCAAGGCATATCCGGCGGCGATCATCGCGAGAAACAAAAGGAGTCCGGCAAAAAGGAGCGGGTACGTGATGGCGAAACGCCGCGGACCGGGCTGTTCCTCCGATTCATGTTCTGCTGCCGCTTCCTCAAGATACCGCTCCACCCTCGTGCTGCTTCTGCGCAATCGGCGAAACCCGTATGCAAATCCGCTGAAAAACCCGCGTTCATAAACAAACAAAAGCCCGCCAAGCGACAGAGGCAAAAGGGAGAGCAAAAACGAAACGTTAATAAAGGCCACCGTACTCCATGCTCCTTGCCCTATTACGATGAGTGCGCTTGCCGCCAGCATCGCGGCGACGAGCCATCCAGTCCGCACAGCCGTTTGTTTCATATCGTCTGTTCCCGCCTTTCCCTTCTCACTGCTTATTTTATCATAAATCATGCGGGCGGGAAGATTGTCAAAATTATTAACAAAATTATATTGAAAAATATAGAAGAAACTTGGAAGTTCAGGAGAAATTTGCTTCGAAGCTGAGAGGAGGGGGCAAAAAAATTATATTGTAAGCGTTTTCTTTTCTGTGGGCAGAATTTTTTGTTTACAATTGCGGTAAAAGTCGTTACAATGCAGGTGTAAATGAATCCGATCCCCACCTTTTTTTAAGTGGTTTGAAATTTTTTTATTTAAGAAAATAAAAAAATCCTTTTCAAATATACTAACACAGGATATAATAAGCGATGTAAGTGCAATCTTCTGAAATCAAATCATTCAGAAGATTTGCAATACGCTACATAAATTTTTAAGGGGGGTTTTTTAGTGAAGAAGCGATTTTCTTTCTTCCTCGTCCTGCTTCTCGCGCTGTCAACGTTCCTCGCGGCTTGCGGCGGGGGCAAGGACAACGACAACGCCCAAGGCGGCCAGGGCGGCGAAAAGCCGGCGGAGAAAAAGGAGCAGGTGCTGAACTTGCTTGATTCCTCAGAAATTCCGTCGCTTGATTCGGCGCTCGCCACTGATTCGGTGTCGTTCGTTGTTTTGAACAACGTCATGGAAGGGCTGTACCGTTTAGGCAAAGACAACAAGCCGGTGCCAGGGATCGCGGAAAGCTATGAAGTGAGCGAAGACGGCAAAACGTATACGTTCAAGCTTCGCAAAGACGCCAAATGGTCGAACGGCGATCCGGTGACGGCGCACGACTTCGTGTTTGCTTGGAAACGGGTGCTTGACCCGAAAACGAAAGCGGAGTATGCGTACATTATGTACGACATCAAAAACGCGGAAGAAGTCAACACCGGCAAACTGCCAGTTGACCAGCTGGGCGTCAAAGCGCTTGACGACTACACGCTCCAAGTCGAGCTGAAAAACCCGGTTCCGTATTTCGTCGGCTTGACGGCGTTTGGCACGTTTATGCCGCAAAACGAAAAATTTGTGAAAGCGCAAGGCGACAAATACGGTCTCGAAGCTAATACGACGCTTTACAATGGCCCATTCGTGTTGAGCGAGTGGAAGCATGAACAAGGCTGGACGTACACGAAAAACCCGAATTATTGGGACAAAGATGCTGTAAAGCTTGAAAAAGTCAATGTGAAAATCGTCAAAGATACGGCAACAGCCGTCAACTTGTATGAAACAAAACAAGCGGACCGCGTCGGCTTGACGGCGGAGTTCGTGGATAAGTACAAAAACGACAAAAACTTCCATACGAAATTGGATCCGTCGCTCTTTTGGCTGCGCATGAACACGAAAAAAGAACCGTTGAACAACGTCAACGCCCGCAAAGCGATTGCGATGGCCATCGACACGCAAGCGATGGTCGATACGCTCTTGAACAACGGTTCGATTCCAGCGAAGTTCACCGTTCCGAAAGGCTTCGTCACCGGTCCGGATGGCAAAGACTTCCGCGATGTGAATGGCGATTTGGTCAATTACAATCCGGATGAAGCGAAAAAACTGTGGGAGCAAGCGAAAAAAGAGCTGGGCAAAGACAAATTCACGCTTGAACTGCTGAACTATGACAGCGACAGCGCGAAGAAAATCGGCGAGTACGTCAAAGCGCAGCTTGAGCAAAACTTGCCGGGCTTGACGGTCAACATTAAGCAACAACCGTTTGCACAAAAACTGAAGCTCGAAAGCAACATGCAATATGATTTGTCGTTCTCCGGCTGGGGTCCGGACTATCAAGACCCAATGACGTTCCTGCAGCTTTGGACGTCGACAAGCCCGCACAACGAAACAGGCTGGTCGAATCCTGAGTACGACAAGCTGATCAAAGACGCGCAAACGACGCTTGCCAACGATCAACAAGCTCGTTGGGATGCGATGCTGAAAGCAGAAAAAATCGTCTTTGAAGGAATGCCGATCGCTCCGCTGTACCAACGCGGCGCTGCGTATTTGCAACGCGAATACGTCAAAGATTTCGTCACGCACACGTTTGGCGCCGACTACAGCTTGAAATGGGCGTATATTGAGTAACCGTTCTCTTGAGAGATGCGGAGGAGAGTATATGCATAGGCATATACTCTCCTTTTGCCTGCCAAGGCGAAAAATGTCGAAAAACAACAAAGATTATAGAAAAGCAGAGGAGGTGCGGTCATGGCGCGGTATACGCTTCAGCGGTTCGTTTATATGATTATCACGTTGTTTATCATTGCTACGTTGACGTTCTTTTTAATGAAGCTGTTGCCTGGTTCGCCGCTGCAAAACCAAGAGAAATTAACGCCGGAACAGAAGGCGCTTATTTTAAAAGAGTACGGATTGGATAAGCCCGTGCCTGTTCAATACATTCAATATTTAGGGAATTTGTTGAAAGGAGACTTGGGGGTATCGTTCCAATATGACAACCGCCCAGTGACAGAGCTCATCAGCGATCGAATCGGCCCGTCGGCCCAGCTCGGGTTTCAGGCGATTGTTTTTGGGACGATCGTTGGGTTGATTCTCGGAATTGTCGCGGCGATTCGACATAATCATTGGGAAGATTACACAGCTACGGTCATTGCGGTGTTGGGCGCCTCGATCCCGTCGTTTGTGTTAGGGGGGTTTTTGCAATATTTTATCGCTGTGAAACTGCAATGGCTTCCGGTCGCCTTTTGGGAAGGCTTCAAATATACGATTCTCCCGACATTGGCGCTGTCTGTCGGGGTCATCGCCAGCATCGCCCGCTTTATGCGCACGGAAATGCTTGAAGTGTTAAGCTCTGACTACATTTTGACGGCTCGGGCGAAAGGGATCAGCCAGGCGGGGGTTATCATCAAGCACGCCATCCGCAACTCGCTTATCCCCGTCATTACCATTTTAGGACCGATGACCGTCAATTTAATGACGGGAACGCTTGTCATTGAGAAACTGTTTGCTGTCCCTGGTCTTGGAGAGCAGTTTGTCCGTTCGATTGAACTGAACGATTACCCTGTTATTATGGGAACGACGTTGTTTTATTCCGCCTTGTTGATTTTGGCCGTCTTTATCGTTGATGTGTTGTACGGGGTTGTCGACCCACGCATCCGGTTAGCGGGAGGGAAAAAATGATGGCGAAACAACAATACGAACAACTTTCACCGGAATGGTTTCAGCCCGCCCCGCCGAACGTCGGTGAGCAGGAAAAAATCAATCGTCCGAGCTTGACGTTTTGGCAGGATGCTTGGCTTCGCCTTCGGGAAAACAAGGCAGCGATCGTGGGGCTCGTGATGATTATCATTTTGACGCTCATGGCGATCATCGCCCCGATGGCGAGCGACCGGACGTATAAAGATCAAAACTTGCGGCATGCGAAACTTCCGCCGAAAATCCCGGTGCTCGAGCATGTTCATTGGCTTCCGTTTGACGGCCGGGATGCGAACGGCGTTGATGTATATAAACAGCGCGGCGTGAAAGAGTACTATTGGTTTGGCACGGATGACTTAGGACGCGACTTGTGGGTGAGAACGTGGTATGGCACGCGCATCTCACTTTACATTGGTTTGCTCGCGGCGTTGATCGACTTATTGATCGGGATTGCGTACGGCGGCATTTCCGGCTACTATGGCGGCCGCGTCGACAATGTGATGCAGCGGATCATCGAAATTTTAAACGGCATTCCGTATTTAATTATGGTCATTTTGTTCATTTTGATTTTTGAGCCTGGAATCATTTCCATCACGTTGGCGATGGTCATTACCGGTTGGACGACGATGGCGCGGATCGTGCGCGGACAAGTGTTGAAATTAAAGAACATGGAATACGTGTTGGCGGCAAGGACGCTCGGAGCGCCGACATCACGGCTCATTTTCAAACATTTGATCCCGAACGTCATCGGCCCGATCATTATTACGACGATGTTCACGATTCCATCGGCCATCTTCACTGAGGCGTTTTTGAGCTTTATCGGCCTTGGCATCCGTCCGCCGGAAGCGTCGCTTGGCTCGCTTGTCAATGATGGATACAAATCGATCCAAACATATCCGCATTTGATGATTATTCCGGCCGTTGTCATCAGCTTGCTCATTTTAAGCTTCAACTTGGTGGCAGACGGAATCCGCGATGCGCTTGACCCGAAAATGCGCAAATAACCGACGGAAGGGGTGAAACCGATGGAGAAAATTTTGCAGGTGAACGATTTGCATATTTCCTTTGACATCCACGCCGGTGAAGTGCAGGCGGTTCGCGGCGTCACGTTCGACTTGTATAAGGGAGAAACGCTGGCAATCGTCGGCGAGTCAGGGTCTGGGAAATCAGTGACTTCAAAAGCGTTGATGCGCCTGTTGCCGACACCGCCGAGCCGGATTAAGCAAGGGGAAATTTTATTTGAAGGCAAAGACTTGACCAAGCTGTCGGAGAAAGAGATGCAATCGATCCGCGGTGCGGAAATTTCAATGATTTTCCAAGATCCGATGACGTCGCTCAATCCGACGATGACGATTGGGAAACAAATTATGGAAGCGATTTTAAAGCATCAAAAGCTGTCGAAAGAGGAAGCGCGCAAACGGGCGATTGAACTATTGCAGCTGGTCGGCATTAAAAACGCCGAGCTGCGCATGAAGCAATACCCGCACCAATTTTCCGGCGGAATGCGCCAGCGTGTTGTCATCGCCATCGCCTTGGCGTGCAATCCGAAAATTTTGATCGCCGATGAACCGACGACCGCGCTGGATGTGACGATTCAGGCGCAAATTTTGGAGCTCATGAAAGACATTCAGAAAAAGCTCGGCATGTCGATTATTTTCATCACCCATGATTTAGGGGTTGTCGCCAACATGGCCGATCGAGTGGCGGTGATGTATGCCGGGAAAATCGTGGAGATCGGCACGGTGGATGAAATTTTTTACAATCCGAAACATCCGTACACGTGGGGATTGCTCGCCTCGATGCCGAGCCTTGATCATAAAGATACGGAGCTGTATTCGATCCCGGGCTCGCCGCCGGATTTGTTAAATCCGCCAAAAGGCGATGCGTTTGCGCCGCGCAATCCGTATGCGCTCAAAATCGACTATGAGCTCGAGCCGCCGATGTTCCAAGTGTCTGATACGCACTATGCGGCGACATGGCTGTTGCATGAAATGGCGCCGAAAGTGGAACCGCCGGCTATCGTGCGTGAACGGATGAAACGGTTTGCTGACATCGTCGCCCGGAAAGGAGGGAAGCCGCGTGGCTAAGCAAAAGCTGCTTGAAGTGAAAAACTTAAAACAATACTTCCCGGCCGGCCGCGGCGAGGTCGTCAAAGCGGTCGACGGCGTCACGTTTGACATTTATAAAGGGGAAACGTTCGGCCTTGTCGGCGAGTCGGGCTGCGGCAAGTCGACAACGGGGCGGACGATCATCCGGCTGTACGAAGCGACGGAAGGAGAAGTGCTGTTTAACGGCGTCAATGTGCACGGCAAAAAATCCAAAAAAGAGCTGAAAGAGTTAAATCGGAAAATGCAGATGATTTTCCAAGATCCGTATGCGTCGTTGAATCCGCGGATGACGGTCGCGGATATTATCGCTGAGGGCATCGACATCCATGGGCTGGCGAAAACGAAAGAAGAACGGATGCAACGCGTGTATGAATTGCTTGAGACGGTTGGCTTGAACCGCGAGCATGCCAGCCGCTACCCGCATGAGTTTTCCGGCGGTCAGCGCCAGCGGATCGGCATCGCCCGGGCGCTTGCCGTCGAGCCGGAATTCATCATCGCCGATGAGCCGATCTCGGCGCTGGACGTTTCCATTCAGGCGCAAGTCGTGAACTTATTGAAGCGCCTGCAGCGTGAAAAAGGGTTGACGTACTTGTTTATTGCCCATGACTTGTCGATGGTCAAATACATCAGCGACCGGATCGGCGTCATGTATTTCGGGAAAATGGTCGAGCTTGCTGAATCGGAAGAGCTGTACCGCAATCCGATCCACCCATACACGAAGGCGCTCTTGTCGGCCATTCCGCTTCCTGATCCGGAAACGGAGCGGACGCGCAAGCGGATCATGTACGACCCGGCGCAACATGGCTACAAAGACGGAGAGGAACTCGAATTCCGCGAAATTACGCCTGGCCATTTTGTGCTTTGTTCAGAGGAAGAATATAAGCGGTATCGGGCGATGTATGCCTAGCCGAATCGAAAAAAGCGCCGCTCCTTCACCGCCGCATGACGCGAACGGTGAAAGAGGCGGCGCCCACCTATGCGCCTGTTTTGGCGCGTTATTTTTTTCCTCCGACGACTTTCCATCCTTGTTGGATGCGGCGGGAGGCCTCGACATGCTTTCCACTTTTGTTTCGGCCGAACATCCGCTCTCCGATCGTGTTGCTGATGTTCCCCATCAATGCGGTGAGGACGACGATCAATGCCGAAGCAATGGCAAAGTCGATGAAATAGCCGGCCATCGGTTCTTCCTCCCTTTTCCTTTTCTACTTTGATTGTAGAGGATTTGCCTTCACTTTGGAAGAGGAAAGAAAGAAAATTGCATTTATCATCGAAAAACTATATCTTTCTTGGCCGATGTATTGTATAATATATCATGTTAAAGTCATTTCAATTTGCAAACGATTGGCAAAGCGGCTGATCGCCAGACTGGCGTCCAGGCCGTGTCGCTATGCTGTCAGACGTCAAACCGGCATAGCGGTGCACGTCTGTCGTCTGACGGACGAGGGAAGCAAGGGATTCCTTGTGAAAAAGGAGTGATCAAAATGGTCAAACTATACACATCACCGAGCTGCACGTCATGCCGGAAGGCGAAGGCGTGGCTCGAGAAGCACGATATTCCCTATGTCGAACGCAATATTTTCTCTGAGCCGCTCACGGTGGAAGAGATTAAAGAAATTTTGCGGATGACGGAAACGGGAACGGACGAAATCATTTCGACCCGTTCGAAAGTGTTCCAAAAGTTGAACATTAACTTGGAAGCTTTGCCGTTGCAAGATTTGTACGAGCTGATTCAGAAAAACCCAGGCATTTTGCGCCGGCCGATCATCATTGACGAAAAACGGCTTCAAGTCGGTTATAACGAAGATGAAATCCGCCGTTTTTTGCCGCGCAAAGTGCGGGCCTACCAACTCCGCGAAGCGCAGCGGCTGGTAAACGGGTAAGAAAAACTTCTACATGGCTTGCCATGTAGAAGTTTTTTCACACTTGCCGGTCAGCGCACGGCGCGCGTCCGCCGGTTGGCCGCAAAGCCGAGCAAAACGGCAAGAATGGCCGTTAAGACCGGAAACAACGCCTCCCAGCGCGGGTCGTAAAACGGACGCAGCCGCTCTTCGGCAGTGATCATGTTTCCGGCTGTGTATGCCAAAAGGGCGCCGCCGGCATAAATCAGAAACGAAAACCGTTCCATGGCATAAAGGATGATTTTGCTGCCTAAAATGATGATAGGAACAGAACAAAGAAAGCCAAAGATGACAAGCCCCATATGGCCTTGGGATGCTCCGGCGATGGCAATGACGTTGTCCATGCCCATAACGACATCGGCGGCGACGATCGTCTGGACGGCTTTCCAAAGCGACGGTTCGGCTTTAATGGCGGCATGTTTTTCGTCTTTTTGCCCCATGAGCTTCAAGGCGATCCAAAACAGGAGGAGGCCGCCAGCTAGCTGCAGAAACGGGATGGTCAACAGCCATACGACCGCTGCGGTCAGCAAAATGCGGACGGCGATCGCCAGCGCCGTGCCGAGGACAATGGCGATGTTCCGCTTTTGTTCCGGCAAGTTGCGGCTCGCTAACGCAATGACAACCGCATTGTCCCCGCCGAGAATGACATCGATGCCAATGATTAATAAAATCGAGACGAGATATTCATCCACCATAGACGTCCCTCATTCCGTCCGTGTTCATCACCATTATAGTAGGACATGGCCGGTTTCATAACCAATTTTTAAAAATACGTTTTTTTATTTCCCTTCTTTCGCTTTTTGTCATAAAATATAAAGTACAAGATAGAAGTTTTGAAGAATGTCCAGGGGAACGATCCCTTCCCTTTTTATCTCGTTGGTTTAGAAGGGAGAGTCGGAGAAGATGGAAATTGAACGCATCAACGACCATACGGTGAAATTTTACATTTCGTATGTTGATATAGAGGAACGCGGTTTTGACCGTGAGGAAATTTGGTACAATCGGGAGCGGAGCGAAGAATTGTTTTGGGAAATGATGGATGAGGTTCACGGCGAAAGTGATTTTTCGCTTGACGGTCCGCTTTGGATTCAAGTGCAGGCGCTTGAGAAAGGACTTGAGGTTGTTGTAACGAAAGCGCAGCTGTCCAAAGACGGAAGCAAGCTTGAGCTGCCGCTCCCGGAAGACAAGTGGCGCGAGTTTTCGCTCTCGGCTGATGAGAAGATCGAATCGCTGTTCGGCCATCACTTCCATTTCGGGCGGAACAATGCGGCCGGAGACGAAGAAGCACAAGACGTGCTTCAATTTATCATTTCGTTCAAAGACATTGAAGACGTCATCTCCTTGGCTCACCGCGCCGACTTTTCAAGTTTGTCGAACCGTTTATTCCAGTTTGAAGGGCGTTATTACTTGTTCGTACAATTTACCGAACAATATAGCGAGCATGATATCGACAATATGCTCAGCCTTCTTCTGGAATACGGAAACGATTCACAGCTGACGATTTACCGCCTTGAGGAATACGGAACTGAAATTATGGGCGACAATGCGCTTGAGACCGTAAAACGGTATTTTCCAGCTCCATAACCTTTTCGTTCATTCGCCGATTTCGCCGCCAGAAATCGGCGTTTTCTTTGTTGGGGCGCTTGGAGGGGGCGGACAGAAAACGCGGGTTGACCCTGTTGTTTTCAAATGGAGAAGCTTTATAACAGCACGCTTTTTCGCACCCGTCGGTCACTGATTTCGAAAATGGCTGCTTTCCCGACCCTTCTATATACATGCTCATTGAAAAGTTAACCTTCGCATAAGCGGTGCCCACTCTGGTTATACTGCTCCTAATGAAAAACATGGAAAAGGAGCGGAATTCTGCATGAAACGTCTCAAAATCACCAACGATCACGGATGGACACCTCGGACACTTCGCAAACAGGAACGGAAAATCAAAAACACCCTTCTTCGCCAACGTGTGATGGCCGTCCGCCTGGTCATGGAAGGCTATTTGGGCAAAGAGGTGGCCTCCATGGTCAACGTGTGCCGACAAACCGTTTCCCATTATGTGTCGCTGTTCAACGAAGGCGGTCTGGAGCTCTTGCTTCATCGGGATTTCGCCCCTGGGCGGGAGCCGTTTCTCACGGAAGAACAGCAAGAAAAGATCAAACAGCTTGTATTGACCACCACTCCCGCGGAACTGGGCTGGGACGTCGCTTCGGCGTGGAACACCAAACTCCTGCAATCCTATGTCGCAAAGCAATTCGGTGTTTCCATTTCCCGCGAAGCGTTGCGAAAACTCCTGCACCGCAAAGGGCTGTCGTGGACACGACCGACGTACACACTGGCGAAAGGAAATCCGGATGAGCAAAAGCAATTTGAAAAACAAATGGATCTGATAAAAAAAAACTTGATCACCAAGGAGACAGAAGATGCTGTTCTTCTGTACATCGATGAAACCCATATCCGCTCTTACCATGTCTTGCGGTCCACATGGTCGGAAGTCGGCCGCCAAAAACAAGTGCCGACGTTTGGCCATCATGCCCACGTATCGCTGTTTGGCGCGGTCAACGTCCATGATGGTGAAACGGTGCTTCATCAAACAACTGCCGCCAATGCTGCGACGTTCTTGGATTTCTTGAGAATGCTCAAAGAGCGCTATCCAGACCGTCTCATGGTCTTGGTGTTGGATAACGCCCGCATTCACCATGCCAAGATGGTCAAGGAGTTTTTGCGGGAAGAAGGGCAGTGTTTTCACTTTATTTACCTTCCTCCCTATTCGCCACAGCTGAACCCGATCGAACGCTTATGGAAATGGCTGAAAGATACGGTGATTGCCAATGTATTTCACAAGGATCGCAACGATATCATTCAAGCCATTACTCGGTTTGTCAACTACATCCACGAACGTCCGGAGGAAGTGCTGCAGCGCTTAGGGTGTGCAGGATGACTGAGAAGTTAACTCTTCATGTTGCATGTATATAGATAGGAAAGAGAAGGGAAAACCGTGAAACCGTTGGCCGTGAAGTCAAGTATAAAGAATAAGGGGAAAGAGGAACATCAGTTGGAGGGGTTTGGTTGAGAAACGCATCAAGAGTGGCCATTCTTGCTGGCATCGTCGGCCTGTTGCTGGCTTTGACGCACGATTATTGGGAAGGGAAGCTCCTCGGCATTTTCAGCGTGCTCATCTCTTGTTCAGTGGTGTTTATTGCCTTTGTCATTTCGCTTGAAAACCGAAAGCCGGCACAAACGATCGCCTGGCTGGCGGTGTTAGGCAGTTTCCCGATCGTTGGCTTTTTGTTTTATTTATTGTTCGGACGCAACTATTGGCAACAACGGCGCTATAAAAAGAAAGCCGATTTTGATGAGGCGGTGCTGTTAAGGTTTCAAGAGCCGTCGCCGATTGCCGTCGAACGGCTGCCGATGGCGCCCCATCAGCGTCCGTTGTTGCATCTTGCTTACCGCATTGGCCAACACCCTGTGTCATTGGCATCGCAAACGGCAGTATTGACCAACGGCGACGAGACGTTTGCGGCGATTTTTGCTGAGTTGGAGAAAGCGGAGCATCATATCCACTTGGAATATTATATTGTTCGTCATGATGAAATCGGACAAAAACTGAAGCGTGTTTTGATAGAAAAGGCGCGTCAAGGTGTGCGCGTCCGTTTTTTGTACGACGCCGTTGGAAGTTGGAAGTTGTCAAACGCCTATATCGAGGAGCTGCGCGCGGCTGGAGTCGAGATGATCCCGTTTTCGCCGGTGCGCCTGCCGTTTTTAAGCAACCAAATCAACTTCCGCAACCACCGGAAAATCATCGTCATTGACGGGAGTGTTGGCTTTGTCGGCGGGTTGAATATCGGCGACGAGTATTTAGGGAAAAATGAGTATTTCGGATTTTGGCGCGACACGCATTTGTTGATCCGGGGCGAAGCCGTCCGGACGTTGCAGCTTATTTTTTTGCAAGATTGGTATTATATGACGGGAGAGCGGCTCTTGACGCCGGACTACTTGTCGCCGCCTCTCATTGTAGAAGAAGGGCAAGGCGGCGTCCAGCTCATCGCCGGCGGTCCGGATCAAAAGTGGGAGGTCATTAAGCAGCTGTATTTTGCTATGATCACAGCAGCGAAACGGTCGATTTGGGTGGCTTCGCCGTATTTTGTGCCGGATGAAGACATTTTGACGGCGCTGAAAGTGGCAGCGCTAAGCGGCATTGATGTGCGGTTGCTTGCGCCGAAGCGGCCGGACAAAAAAATCGTTTTTTACGCTTCTCGCTCGTATTTTCCCGAGCTGCTCGAGGCTGGGGTGAAAATTTACGAGTATGAGAAAGGGTTTTTGCACAGCAAAGTCATCGTCGTCGATGGCGAGCTCGCCTCGATCGGCACGGCGAACATGGATATGCGCAGTTTTCATTTGAATTTTGAAGTGAACGCGTTTTTGTATTACACGGACAGCATCGAGAAACTGGTGCGTGACTTTTTGGAAGATTTTCGCCACGCTTCCATGATCGACTACGAACAGTTTCAACAGCGCCCGTTCCGGGTGCGTATCGCTGAATCGGTCTCCCGGCTGTTGTCGCCTCTGTTGTAACCAACCGCTTGTAAACGCCAGTCCGCCGAATCGGCGGACTTTTTTCGACGAAGTTTGGCTTTGGGCAGGAAAACCGGCGATGGTCAACGAATAAAAGGGAAGAACCGAACGGTGAAGGGGGGCAGCAGAGAACAATTCCAGCTGTTCCCGCTCACGGACAACTATTTTTTACTGGAAAGGAAGTGATCATGTTGTTTGTCGCTCTCGCCGCTGATGGCAGGACGGTTTCGCTTGCCGGGGCGGAAAGATGGGAACGAGAGGGGCTGATGCGCCTGAAACGACAGGAACCGTTTTTTTGTCCCGCGTGCCGTCAAGAAGTGGTGCTCCGGTCGGGCCGCTACCGTTTGCCGCATTTCGCCCATCGAAAAGGGGCGGCCTGCCCGGTCGAGCACGAACCGGAGTCGGAGCGTCACTTAACTGGGAAGCGAGACTTGTTCGCGTGGCTCATTCGCCAAGGCATGGAGGCGAAGCTCGAGCCGTATTTGCCCGCCATCAAGCAGCGTCCTGACGTATTGTTCCGCCATGGCCCACACCTTTATGCCCTCGAATACCAATGTTCCACGATCGATGAATCGCTGTTTCGCGAACGCAATGACGGCTACCGTCTCCTTGGCATCCGCCCGTTGTGGGTGTTAGGAGCCCATCATTTGCGGCGTTCGCCAAAATATTCGGGGGAAGTGCAGCTCTCCCGGTTTCAATGGTTGTTTGCCCATCGCGCTCCACATTCAGTCGTTCCACATATATGGTACTACAGTCCAGAGACGAAACGCTTCATCCGTCTTTTTCGCCCGTTGCCGCTATCGGTGCAGCGAACATTGGCCGCGGTCGATTCGATTCCGCTTTCGTCGTTTTCGTTCCCCGATTGGATGGCCCCCTGCCCGCTGCCGCTTCCATCCGAGTTTTGGGAGCGATGGCTCGAACGAAAAAAACAATGGCGGCGGACGTTTCCGCTTTATCCGAACCAAACCGTGCGCCGCATTTGTGCTGATTTTTACCAGGCGGGCATCGTTCCGTCACTGTTTCCGACCGAAGCAGGCTGGCCAGTGCCGCGGGGGTATTTATGGGAGACGGCGCCGTTCATTTGGCAAACGTATGTCCTTTTGTTTCTTCTTGGAAAGACCGGACGGCCGGCAACGGCAGTATCTTTATTTCAGTGGCTCGACGACAAAATCCGCACCGGCCGCCTCGTTCCGCGCCGGCTGCCGCTTGTCGGCCGGGATACGTATCGTGAGGCCGTCGGCGAGTATTTGCATTGGTTGAGCCTGCTCGGCTATCTCCGCCGCGAAGAGGGCGACCAGCTTCATTTGGTGAAGCCGCTGTCGTTTCCGTCGACCGTCGATCAGATGATTCATCAAGATGCTGCGCTTCTTGAGCAAATTCACCAAACGTCGGCGCTTAGCTGCTATTGGTCAACACTTGAGTTCGGGAGAGTGGAAAAAATGAGCAGAAAACAGGAAAAGATGAACGGAATGGTGAATAATAATTCGTGTATCGATTATTTGGATAAGGAGGAATGATGACGGTGGAGGAAAAGAAAGCGAAAAAGTCGCTGCCGCTGCGAAGCGAGATTCCTGTGGAAGAAACGTGGCGGCTTGAGGATATTTTTCCGACTGATGACGCCTGGGAGCAGGAGTTCCAACAGGTGAAAGCGATGATCCCGAAGCTCGGGGAGTACAAAGGACGGCTTGGGCAATCGCCGCAAGTGCTGTATGAAGCGCTGCAATACCAAGATGAAGTATCGATGCGCCTCGGCAAGCTGTATACATACGCCCATATGCGCTATGACCAGGATACGACCAACTCGTTTTACCAAGGGCTGAATGACCGCGTGAAGGGCTTATACAGCGAGGCGTCGAGCGCCATGGCGTTCATCGTCCCAGAACTTTTATCCATCGATGAAGCGGTGCTGCGCTCGTTTTTGGAACAATACGAGCCGCTTCGCTTGTATGCGCACGCGTTAGACGAAATTACGCGCCAGCGCCCGCATGTGTTGTCGGCGGAGGAGGAAGCGTTATTGGCGCAGGCGGCCGAGGTGATGCAGGCGACATCGAATACGTTCAGCGCGTTGAACAACGCTGATTTGACGTTCCCCGCGATTATGGACGAAAACGGCGATGAAGTGGAAGTGACGCACGGCCGGTTCATTCGCTTTTTGGAGAGCACTGACCGCCGCGTCCGCCGCGATGCGTTCCATGCGGTGTACCATACGTACGAAAAGTTTCAAAACACGTTTGCCAGCACGCTTGCCGGAACGGTGAAAAAACATAACTTTTTTGCCCGCGTCCGCCGTTATGAATCGGCGCGCCAAGCGGCGCTCGATGCCAACAACATCCCGGAGAGCGTGTACGACAACTTGATTGCCACGGTTCATGAACATTTGCCGCTTTTGCATCGCTATGTGCGGCTGCGCAAACAAGTGTTGGGGCTTGACGAGCTCCATATGTATGACTTGTACACGCCGCTTGTGCAAGATGTGAAAATGGACGTGACGTACGAGGAAGCGAAGCAATATATGCTTGACGGGCTGGAGCCGCTCGGCGAGGAGTATGTAGCGATCGTCAAAGAAGGGCTTGACAACCGTTGGGTCGATGTGCGCGAGAACAAAGGGAAGCGGAGCGGTGCGTATTCGTCGGGAGCGTATGGCACCCATCCGTACATTTTGCTCAATTGGCAGGACAACGTTCACAACTTGTTTACGCTCGTCCATGAGTTTGGCCACTCGGTCCATAGCTACTATACGCGCAAAACGCAGCCGTATCCGTACGCCCATTATTCGATTTTCGTCGCTGAAGTGGCGTCAACGTGCAATGAAGCGCTCTTGAACGATCACTTGCTGAAAACGATTGATGATGAGAAGAAACGGTTGTACTTGTTGAACCATTATCTTGAGGGATTCCGCGGCACTGTCTTTCGGCAGACGATGTTTGCGGAATTCGAGCATCTGATCCACCTGAAGGCGCAACAGGGCGAAGCGTTAACGGCTGAGACGCTCACCTCGCTTTATTATGATTTAAACAAAAAGTATTTTGGCGATGAGATTGTGGTCGACCAAGAAATCGGCTTGGAATGGTCGCGCATTCCGCATTTTTATTACAACTATTATGTGTACCAATATGCGACCGGCTTCAGCGCGGCAACAGCGCTCAGCAAACAAATCTTAGAGGAAGGCGAACCGGCGGTGAAACGGTACATTGACTTTTTAAAAGCCGGCAGCTCGGACTACCCAATCGAAGTGCTGAAAAAAGCCGGCGTTGATATGACGAGCGCCGAGCCGATCCGCCAGGCATGCCAAGTATTTGCGGAAAAACTTGAGGAAATGGAGCGGCTGCTTGGGAAATAAAATGGATGCAGCGCCACGCCTGCATCCATATCGAAAAACGTATATCGTCTTATTTTCCCTACAGCCGCAGCCGTTTTGACGAAAATCCCTTAAACTGGCGGCGGCGGTTCCAAGACGCCACGAGTCCAAGCAGCGTCAAAAACAACAGCGGCATCGTCGCCCACAAGGGAAGCAGCCGCATAAGGCCTAAAAGGTTAAGGAAAAATGCGGCGATGGCCGCTGCCGCCCAAACGCATAAAACGATTCGTTTTTTCACGTTGTTCGCCTCTTTCTCGGTTCTTTTATGTTCAATATATGTCCGCTGTCCATGCAGTCATGACAAACAGCGACGGGGAAGGGAATTATGACAATAATGTGAACAAACGAGCAAACGGGTTGTCAATCCGGTCGGGCGTTTGGTAAGATAAAGATGTGAACGGAAGACAAAACCTGATACCCCTTTGTTTGACCGTGAACAAATTCTCCCATCCCCTTTGTTGTCTTGACGACAAGAAAAAGCCCGGCTTCGGCCGGGCTTTTTCTTGTCGGTCGCACGCTACAGGCGGGCTTTTTCGATATAGCGCCAAAACGTTCCATGCTTGACAGGCACCCGCTCGACCTTTTGTTTCAGCTGCAGCTTTTTCATTTCCGTTTCCGCTTCTTGGATGGTCCAATTGTACACAACGGCAACTTCTTTCGTGGCGACGAACTTAAAATGGCTTAAAAATGATTCCAGTGGAGGGGGAGGAGACGGCTTGGGATGGAAGCCAAGCATTTCGGCGATCAGTTCGACGTAAATGTCATACGGATAGCATCCGGAAATTTTAATGCCTTCATCTTCAATGTTTTCATTAAATAAGACAAGCGTCGGTATTTCGTCGACATCCATTTCCGACGTGATTTTCAAATCACATTGGAACGCTTTTACCGCTCCCGGTGAGTGCATATCGCGCAGAAATTCATCGACGTCAAGACCAGCTTCGGCGGCGCATTCGGCGAGCACCGACAAATCAGAGACATTTTGTTTTTCGAGAAAGAGCTGTTCTTGCAGCTTGCGTAAAAAGCGGAGGCCGGCCCGCTTTCCTTGCATTTCCGCCGCTTTAATGGCGAGCGATGGGGCGAACGGGCTTGAAATCCGATTTTCGAGCCAAACGCTGCCGTCGCATGACATGCCGGTGCGGCAAGCCGCCCATTCCCATGCTTTGGCCATTGCCTCCGGCTTTGTTCCTTTGTGCGCGCCCCATGTCGCCCATGTTCCGCTCAATATGTGCCTTAAGGTAAAAAAACGGCCGTATTCGATCGTCAGTTTTTTGATGACTGGTTCAAGCCCCCAGCATTCCGGGCATAAAGGATCGATAAACAAATACAGCTCGAGCGGTTTGTTCGTGTTGCCTAGCGGCTGGGAAGGGTAGCAAGTTGATGTCGTCTTCCCAGCAAACTTCTCACTCAAGGGTATGCTCCTTTCTGTCCAGATGATCTGGGGTATTGACCATATGATGGGCGGTGAGTACGAGCCGGTGATAAAACTGTTCGCGCGCCGGCCCGGACAAGCCGATTTCGTCCATGGCTGCCCGCATGCAGGCAAGCCATGCTTCCGCCCGCTTCGGCGTGATTTCAAAGCGGAGATGGCGCGCCCTCAGCATGGGGTGTCCATGCTCTGCCGTGTAAAGAGGGGGGCCGCCTAAATATTGTGTTAAAAACTGTTTTTGCTTGCGGGCGGTTTCCGTCAAATCGTCAGGGAAAATGGGCCGCAAGTCCGGATGCGCGGCCACGCGGCGGTAAAACGCTTCGACCAGCTTCGCAATCGTCTCTTCTCCGCCGATTGCTTCATAAAGAGTTTGCCATTGTCCTCCCATCGCGGATGCTCCTTTAGCTGTCGTTTGATTGCTATTTTATCAACAGCGGCTGTTTATCTCAAACAAAGTGACTCGCCTGCCATTTATGCACGGTAGCTGTTCAACACGCGTTCGACATACGCCCGCGTTTCGGCAAATGGCGGCACGCCCCCATAGCGGTCGACGTGCCCGGGCCCGGCGTTGTAGGCGGCTAAGGCGAGAGTGATATTCCCGTTGTACCGGTCAAGGAGCTGGCGCAAATATTTTACGCCGCCGTCGATGTTTTGCGCCGGATCAAGCGGATCATCGACGCCGAGCATTTTTGCCGTGCTTGGCATGAGCTGCATGAGTCCAAGCGCTCCAGCCGGGCTTTTCGCATCGGGACGGAAATTTGACTCATGGCGAATGACGGCGCGGATGAGCTGCGGTTCAACGTCGTATTTTTCCGCTGCCGCCGCGATGAAAGCATCGATGGAAGAAGATGAGTTGGTTGCAGCACCCGCTTCATGTTCGAGCGGGGCGCTGCGATGGCCGGCGGGCGCCGGGGGCTGACCGCTTAGGGCAGCTTGAGGCGCCTCGGCAGACGATTCCTCCCCGCGGCTGAGCGATTCGGCAAGCAAGCTTGAAAACAAGGATGGCACCGGCGATGGCAACAGGCTGGAGCGTCCGGGTGAGAACGCATGGAGCGCCTGCCATTCGATAAGCAGCTTTAATGGCGAAACGGTCATCGTCTTTCCTCCATTTCTTTCATGCGGGCGTAAAAGCGGGCGATTTTGTTTGGCGCCGGGCGGCGCGGGATGCCGAGCGCCTCAAGCAGGCGCAAAAACCGCTTTTCACCCGCTTCCACGTGATCCACTTCATACTCAAGTTCGTAATCTTCGCTTTGCAAGTAGAAGTTGCGGTCAAGGAAAAGCGTACCGCCTTCGTACGGCCATTGGGCGCGTTCGGTGACAAGAGAGCCGAAATGGCGCACGTTGGATGGATCAATGCCCAGTTCCGCAAGCAAGGCCGCGATCGTTCCGTGCAGCGGCACGCCCGTGAGCAGCGCCTCCGCTTCGGAAGGGGTGAGCGGCACGTGCGTCTCGAGAAGCGCCCCATCCGCCCGCGTTTGTTTCAGCGTCAGCGTAAACCGCCCTTCTTTCGCCCGGATGCGCAGCGCTGCCGCCCGTTCTTTTAAGGCGAATGACGGAGTGTCAAAGTAATGGTTTTCCTGGCGGAAGAAAGCGCCATCATCCAACCGGAAGGCGGCGCGGACGGCCGCAAATTCCGCTGCCGTTAACAAGTTTTTCAATTCGATTTCGACCTCTTGATGCATCGTGAATCTCCCTCGGGAAAGATCATCGTCTCCCTCTATTATCAGCTGTTTTTCGGCGAATATCAATTATTTCGCCCGCATAGGCTGAATATGGTAAAATAAAGGGCGGATGGTTGGTGTGGAAGGAGAGAAAGCATGAACGAAAAATGGATCGTCGAGCGGGCAGAGCGAAAAGACGGCCGGCTCTGGCTGAAGGTTGATGATGCGCTTGTTTTGCCCGCCGGTGTTATGCCGAAGCGCCATATGCTTGTTGACTCAGATGCATTGGCGTTTGTGTATATATTGGAAACCGAGGATCGCTTTCTATATGTCATGGTTCCGAAGCCATGGTGGCCCGAGCTGAAAGAGGCGCTTGACGCCAAGGAGCCGGTTTTGCTTCAATGCGGGGGAGAAGTGCTCGAACTTGAACAGTTTCACGATGAATTGTCATATTTGCTCGAAAATATTCGTGACAACGCCAACTATGGCGAGGCGCTTGAACGAGCAGTACAAGAGATGTTTTTTACCGGATGAGCCGTCCGGTTGCCTGCCTTTGGGCGTGAGGGGAGGCGGAGCGCGCCAAAGGCCGCTTACCGTCAAAGCGGCGCTGGGAAGGTGCGGATGCTTTCTCTTGGCCCAGGCTGTCAGGAAATTGAAATAGATAGGCAGGTGGTACGATGGTAAACCATTGGGATTTGTTTTTAGCCCCGTATAAGCAGGCAGTCGAAGAGCTGAAAGTAAAGTTGCGAGGCATTCGCGCCCAGTTTGAGATGATTGAAGCGCACTCGCCGATTGAGTTTGTCACCGGACGCGTGAAGCCGGTTGCCAGCATTTTAGACAAGGCGCAAAAGAAAAACATCCCGCTCGACCGCCTCGAGGAAGAGATGCAAGATATTGCAGGACTGCGCATCATGTGCCAGTTTGTCGACGATATTAAAACGGTCGTCGAGCTGCTGCGCCAGCGCAACGATTTTACAATCGTCGAGGAGCGCGACTATGTCACGCAAAAGAAAGAAAGCGGCTATCGTTCATACCACCTCGTCATTCGGTATCCGGTGCAGACGATCCGCGGCGAGAAAAATATTTTGGCGGAAATTCAAATCCGCACGCTGGCGATGAACTTTTGGGCGACGATCGAACACTCTCTGAACTACAAATACAGCGGCCGCTTTCCGGAAGATATTAAAGCCCGGCTGCAGCGCGCGGCGGAGGCTGCCTACCGCCTCGATGAGGAAATGTCGAAAATCCGCGTTGAAATTCAAGAAGCGCAGGCCGCCTTTTCACGAAAACAAGAAGCAAAAGGGGAAGGACAATGAAACGAACTGATGCGCCGCTGGCCTTCGCCATTACGTCAAAAGGGGATGATGTGTCGAACGCCCTCGCGCAGAAGATGAAGACGTATTTGCTTGATTTTGATTTGCGCTATGATGAGGAAGCGCCGGATTTGGTCATTTCCGTCGGCGGGGATGGAACGCTGTTGTACGCGTTCCATCGCTATTGCCATCGGTTGGACAAGACGGCGTTTGTCGGCGTCCATACCGGCCATCTCGGCTTTTATGCCGATTGGGTGCCGGAAGAAATCGAAAAGCTCGTGATTGCCATCGCCAAAACACCGTATCAAGTGGTGGAGTACCCGCTGCTTGAGGTGACGATTCGTTACATTAACGGTGGGCGCGAGGCGAAGTATTTAGCGCTCAACGAATGCACGGTGAAATGTGTGAGTGGGACGCTCGTCATGGATGTTGAAATTCGCGGTGATTTGTTTGAGCGGTTCCGCGGCGACGGGCTGTGCATTTCCACGCCGACCGGGAGCACGGCCTATAATAAGGCGCTCGGCGGGGCGATTTTGCACCCGTCGCTCGAGGCGATTCAAGTGACGGAGATGGCATCCATCAACAACCGCGTCTTCCGGACGATCGGCTCGCCGCTTGTGCTGCCGGCGCACCATACGTGCTTGCTGAAGCCGGTCAACCATATCGATTTTCAAATTACGGTCGACCATTTGTCGCTCGTACATAAAGAAGTCAAATCGATTCAATGCCGGGTCGCCGACGAGAAAGTGCGTTTCGCCCGTTTTCGGCCGTTTCCGTTTTGGCGGCGGGTGCGCGATTCGTTCATCGCCGACTGATGGAAAACCCGCCTCCTTGGTTAGGCAACGCTTCCCGTTTGCGGCGAGGTGATGGTCTTTTGGCGCGGATGCCGATTCCGTTTTAGCGGCGCCAAAGGAAAGTGGATGGAACACGATGAGCAAGACGGAGATTTTTGATCAGAAAGGTGACGAACATTGCCGCCGTTTACCATGACCTTTTCCATCGATGAACAGCACGACGGAAAGCTGCTGCGCCAGTTTTTGCAAGAGAACGGCATTTCGCGGACGGCGCTTACCGATATTAAATTCCATGGCGGGGCGCTGTTGGTTGACGGTCGGCCCGTCACCGTCCGCCATGTGCTGCGTGCCGGTGAGACGCTGTCGGTTGTGTTTCCGCCGGAGCGGACGAGCGATTGGATGGATCCGGAAGAGATGCCGCTTCATATCGTGTACGAAGATGATTACATCCTTGTCGTTGACAAACCGGCCGGGTTGGCCACGATCCCGTCGCGCCATCATCCGGGCGGAACGCTTGCCAACGGCCTGCTGCACCATTACCGAAGGCAGCGGCTCGATTCAACCGTCCATATTGTGACAAGATTGGACCGCGACACGTCCGGGCTTGTGCTCGTTGCCAAGCACCGCCACGTTCACCATTTGTTGTCCACGCTCCAGCAAAAAGGGAAGGTGGCGCGCACATATGAGGCCATTTGCCACGGCGTCATGGTTGATGACGAAGGGACGATTGATGCGCCGATCGGCCGCCGGGGAGACAGCATCATCGCCCGCGAAGTGCGGGAGGACGGCAAGCCGGCGGTCACTCATTTCCGGGTGCTCGAGCGGCTTCGCGGCTATACGCACGTGTCGCTGCAGCTTGAAACCGGACGTACGCACCAAATCCGCGTCCATTTGGCTTATGTTGGCCATCCGCTCGCTGGGGATGACCTCTATGGCGGGAGTCGGGAGATGATCGACCGCCAGGCGCTCCATAGCCGTCAGCTCTCGTTTTTCCATCCGTTTGCGCGCCGCTGGTTGACATTTGCCGCTCCGCTTCCCGGGGACATGGCGCATCTCATTGAAACGGTGCGCTCGTCAACTACCCCCACTTAGCTAACGCTTGAAGTGGGGGCTTGCAACTCCCCAGAAGTACAAGCGGACTTCGTCCTCCTTCCTTGACTTGGGGTTGCATCAGGGCAGGTTGACAACTACCCAACGACGCAGGTCATGCCTGCATCGTTACCGATTCTCTCGGTGTGTCTGTTGGCAGTACTTGGCTTCCACACACAACAGACGGATCTACGCTCGATGTTTTACGGTTACAACGTTTCCTGTAACCAACTCCATACATCGAGTAGCAGTTATTGGAGTGCCTTTATTAAACGGTTTTCTCCACGCCTTTATTCTATCATACACAAAAGAAAAGGGGAACGCGCATTCCTCTCCCACTTACTCCCTTTGGTCGTTGAAGTGGGAGTCTCCTGCGCGAAATAGGATGAAGCGCCGGTTACGGGAACGAACGGAATTTTTCCGGAACGTATGGCATCGATGACGGAACCGAGACGGTCTCCATTTCCGGGTAGCGCAACGCAGTGAGCGCACCGCCGAATACACAGCCGGTGTCAATGTTGACGGTTCGTCCGACAAACCGCGGAGTTTTGACAGGCGTATGGCCATAGACGACCCATGCGTCGCCGCGATACCGCTTCGTCCAGTCGCGGCGCACCGGCGTCCCGTCCGGGTTCGTTTCGCCGGTGATGTCTCCGTATAGGACGAACGTCTTGACTTTTTGATCCGTCCGCCCGATATAATCATGGCGAATGCCGGCGTGGGCGATGACAAGGCGCCCCTCATCCAAAACGGCGTACAGGGGCGCCTGCTCATACAGGCGGATAAATTTGCGGCGGACCATCTCCTGTTCGCTCGGGGGCAAGGCGCGATATTCCGCGACGGTCGTCTCAAGACCATGGGCGATTTGCACGTTGCGCCCTAAAAAGAAGCGGTACAGCTTATTGCAATGGTTGCCCGGCACGTAGTAAGCCAGCTTTCGCTCGACAAGGGCGGAGACGATCTCAATCATGTTTAGCGACTCGGGGCCGCGATCGGTCAAATCACCGACAAACCCGAGCTTTCGGCCGCCAGGATGAACGGGAATCCCTTCGTTCCATACATACCCTAGTTTTTCTGTCAACGCAACAAATTCTCGGCGACAGCCATGAATATCGCCGATAATGTCAATGGCCATAGGATGCTCTCCTTTCTGACTATGGTCGGTATACTACCAGTATGTCCGTCAGACAATAGAAAGAAAAGAGGAGATTGCGCCGGGACAGCCGCAAAATGGGTGGCGGCCGGCAAAAACGAAGCCGCCTGCCGGTGATGGGCAAGCGGCTATTCATCGCTCGCGAACATAAATTTCCGCGTCCGCGAATGGACATTTAAGACAAGGCCGATCGCCAGCATGTACGTGGCGAGCGAGCTTCCTCCGTAGCTGATAAACGGCAGCGGCAGCCCGGTGATCGGCAGCAGCCCGATCGTCATGCCGATGTTTTGGAACACTTGGAACGTGATCATGCCGACGACGCCGGCGCATAAATAGCTGCCATACAAATCGTTGCTCTCAAGCGCGATATGGACCATGCGGTAAACAAGCAGGAAAAAGAGCGAAACGACGATGCTCGAACCGACGAATCCGAACTGTTCGGCAATAACCCCGAAAATAAAGTCGGTATGCGCCTCAGGCAAGTACACTTGTAAATTGCCGAGCCCCTTCCCGTACAGCTCCCCCGAGCCGATGGCCATCAACGAACGGATGAGCTGAAACCCTTGGTCGGTCGAATATTCATACGGTGCGAGCCATCCGTAAAACCGGTTTAATTGGTAATCTTCTTCAATGATATATTTATGAAAAAAGTCCGGAAAATAAAAGTATATGAATACAATGGATGCCACGGCCGCCACTCCGGAAAAGACGATGCCGAAAATGATGCGCCAACGGATGCCGGAAACGAGCACCAAGGTGGCGGTGATGGCCGTAAATACCATCGACATGCCCATGTCCGGCTGCTTGGCCAACAAGATGAGCGGCGGCAACACGGTGAGGGCGATTTTGCCGAGCAGCTTGAAATCATCGCGGATCATGGGTTCAGGGTATTTTTCCCGATGATTGACGATGATGCGGCTTAGGACGATGATCATAAAAATTTTCATCAGCTCGGATGGCTGAAAGTTCCCGCCCGGGAGGCTGTACCAGCTTGTCGCTCCTTTAATCGTCACGGAGCCCGGAACGTTCAGTTCGAGTCCGAGCAACAGCAGCATCCCGAATCCGTACAAATACCAAGCGATTTGAAACAGCCGATCATAGTCGACGATCATGGTGAACGCAATCACAACGGCGCCGATCACGTACCATTGCAGCTGCTTGGAAGCGAAGTTGACGTTCTGCAGCTTCTCGGGAAGCATCGGCTCCGCGCTGTGAATGGCGATGGCGCTCACCACGGCCATTAAGAATAAAAGAAATAATAAGTGATAATCAAGCTTCGATTGGGAAAAACGGTCATGATCCATGGAACGATCCTCTCCATTCAAATGTACCATATACCATATTAGCGAATTGAGTCGGTTTTGCAAAGTGGGAAAAACCGCCGGCAGCATGAAGGAGCCAAAAGGCAAAAAGAAAGCGCGCATTTACATTGTCTGCCGCATCGCCTATAATAGAATTAACACCTGGTGCTAAGAATAAATGATAATTGGGAGGATGAACGAATGGTCTTATCATTGGAAGGACGTACATATGTCGTGATGGGGGTGGCGAACAAACGAAGCATCGCCTGGGGGATTGCTCGTTCGCTTCATGCTGCCGGCGCTCGGTTGGTGTTTACGTATGCCGGCGAGCGGTTTGAAAAAGAGGTGCGGGCGCTGGTCGATACGCTTGGGGATGAACGCTCCCTTCTGCTGCCGTGCGATGTGGCAAAAGACGAAGACATCGTTCAATGTTTCGCGCAAATCAAAGAACAAGTCGGCGTCATCCACGGCGTCGCTCATTGCATCGCCTATGCCAATAAAGAAGACTTGAGCGGTGAGTATATGAATGTCAGCCGCGAAGGCTTTTTGCTCGCCCATAACATCAGTGCGTATTCGCTCACCGCGGTGGCTCGTGAAGCGAAAGAGCTGATGACGGAAGGCGGCAGCATCGTCACTCTTACGTACTTAGGCGGCGAGCGCGTCGTGCAAAACTACAACATTATGGGTGTGGCGAAAGCGTCGCTTGATGCGAGCGTGAAATATTTGGCGAACGATTTGGGCAAATACGGCATCCGCGTCAATGCCATTTCCGCTGGACCGATTCGCACACTGTCGGCCAAAGGGGTGAGCGATTTCAACTCGATTTTAAAGCAAATCGAAGAACGCGCTCCGCTCCGCCGGACGACGACGCAGGAAGAAGTCGGCGATGCGGCGCTGTTTTTGTTCAGCGACTTGTCGCGCGGCATCACCGGAGAAATTATTCATGTCGATTCCGGGTATCACATTTTAGGATATTAAAAATGAATGAGGCAGCCGTCCCGGCCGATGGGACGGCTGTTTTTTGTCCGTCGAGGGGCAATTATTGGAATCAAAGGCATACATATATAAGGGAAGGCAAGCATGGAAGGAGGATTGGCGTGCGGAAACAAAAAGTGGTAGAAACCGAGCCGTTGCTTTACATTGTGCAGCCAAAGGCCATGCGGGCTGCGGCGCATATGCAAGAAACGTTTACATGGACGAACCGCCCCCAACAGAAAGAAACGACAGATGACACCGAACAGATTGAAGAGGGGGAGGAACAGAGGGCGTTTTTCATTAAAAAGGAGTTTCAGGCGATGACGCTTGATGAGCAGCTCGCTTTTTTAACGAGGCTGCCCACCCATTTGCCGCCGCTTAAATGCCAGTTTGCCACGAAAGAACAAAGCTATGAAGGTGTGCTGAAACGATGCACGGCGACCGAGTTGACGGTCGCCGATGAACGAGGAAACGAAACGGCCATCGGGCGCGCACAGCTTCTTTCTGTGACGATGATCGGGTTTATGCAATAAAGGCACTTCGAACAAGTCATTTCCCGATCAGGCGACCCTCTTCGTCCGGCTGCCATTGTTGAAGACGTGAAGAAGCCGGCGGGCATCAAAGGTTGCTGCTGCACATGCCCGCCGCGTCGACTTGCGTCGGCCGCGTTCCTGGGGCCGTCTGCCGGCCTGGAATGCCCGTTTTTCTACAACGAAGCGAGCCGTCTCTCGATTTCCCCCCATTTGGCCTGTTCGTATGCCATTGCCTCGGCCAGTTCCGTCTCGGCGAGGGGCACGTTCCGGATATATTTTTCCACTGCCAGCTCATACAAATCGTACGGAAACAATAGATCGATGAACAGCACTTTTTTTTCCTTTGTTGCCAGCGGGCGCACCGCCTCATAAGCCTCGAGCACCATATCGGCTTTTGCTTTTCCTTGCCGGTCTGTTTCAAAAAGAAGCGGAGCCATCATTTTGCGGACATCGCGAATCGGCAAGTCAAAGGCAGCTGTATCGAGGTCGATGATCCAGACGTTTCCGTCTTCTCCGCGCAGCGAGTTCCCTGTCCCATAGTCTTGGTGGCAAAGCGACGGCCGTTTCTTCAGCTGCTCAACCCATGCCTCGTAATGAGAATCGAGGAGCTGCTGCAACACTTCCTCTCCTTTTTCAATAAAGCGGTCGATTTCGGCTAAATACAAGCGGGAAAACGGATCGTCGCGATCCAACTCGGCGAGCTGTTTCCACGCCTCGAGCTGCCGGCAGCGCTTCATGTAATGCTTTGGCCATTTGCCGAGTTTGCTGAACACCGGCACGCCCGGCGGCGGTTCGTAACCGGACGACTGCGCATGAAAATGGGCAAGGGCGCCGATCATGGCGGTTAAATCGTCGCGGATCGCCAAATCAAACGGCGTTCCTTCGATCCAGTCGTACAGCACAAACAAAAACGGTCCGTACTTTTTAAATAGGCGGTGGTCGCGTGTCTCAATGATGCGCGGGACATAAAGCCCCTTTTTCGCCAAAGCGTCTTGCGCGTAAATCGAGAAGAGCGCCTTTTTTTCCGGGCGGTGAATGCGCTTTAAGCATTTCGGTCCGCCATCGGTATGCACTTTCCAGACGAGCGCCATTTGCCCGCTTTGCACGACGTCAATCGCTTTGGCTTCTATGTCCCACTGCTTTAACAGCAGACGCGCCATATGGACGAGCCGTTCAGCGGCGGCTGACGGCGCGGTGGAATAGACGGTTTGATCAGCCATCGTCAGTCCCTGCTTTCCTCTTTTTTTCTACTGTATGGCGGGCGCCGGCTGCTGTCCATAGCCGTTTATCCCGAGACGAAAAAAACGGGTGAACGTCCAGCCTGTTCTCCACCTCGAAGGGCGTTTGACGGATGCCCGTTTGCTTCACGGGCATGCACAGTAGGGAAGGAGCACACGTATGATATAAAAACAAGCTTTTGCCTGAACTTTTCGAGAAGATGGGGGAATGTCATGAAAATCGCCATGATTGCAACGGAAAAACTGCCGGTGCCAGCCATCCGGGGAGGGGCGACACAAATTTATCTCGATGCAACAGCGGCGATCATGGCGCGAAAACACGACGTCACGGTGTTGTCGATTCGCGACCGTGAGCTGCCGGATGAGGAGAAGAACAAAAACGGGGTCGCCTATCGTCGCTTCGCCCAAGAGACATACGTACAAGAAGTAGCCGCCCATTTGCGCACGGAAGCGTATGACGTCATTCACGTATGCAACCGGCCGCGCTGGATTCGCCACATCCGCGAAGCTTCGCCAGACAGCGCCATTGTGTTGAGCGTCCATAATGAAATGTTCCGGGACGATAAAATTTCGTATGCCGAAGGGATCGATTGCATTAATACGGTTAAACAAATTGTAACCGTGAGCGACTATATCGGGGCGACCATTTGCGACCGCTTCCCGCAGGCGGCTGGAAAAGTGGCGACTGTTTATTCAGGGGTCGATGGGAAGACGTTCCAGCCGAAATGGACGGCGCAAGGAGCGAAAATCAATGCGGCTGTCCGCCGCGAGCTCGGGCTCGAGGGGAAAAAAGTCGTGCTGTTTGTCGGGCGGTTGAGCAAAGTGAAAGGCGCCCATTTGCTTCTTGAGGCGCTGCCGTCAATCACCGAAAAGCATCCGGAAGCGGTGATCGTGTTTGTCGGCTCGAAATGGTTTGGCGCTAATGAGGTAAACAGCTATGTCCGTTACTTGTATACGCTCGGAGCGCTGTACGAAAACAATGCGATGTTTATTCAGTTCGTCAAACCAGAGCAAATTCCGCAGCTGTACACGATGGCTGATCTATTCGTTTGTCCGTCCCAGTGGCAAGAGCCGCTGGCGCGCGTTCATTATGAAGCGATGGCGGCCGGGCTGCCGATCATTACGAGCAACCGCGGGGGGAACCCCGAGGTCGTTGAGAACGGCAAAAACGGCTACATCGTCAACGACTTCAGCAACCCCGAAGCGTACGCCGCACTCATCAACAAACTGCTTGACGAACCGGCTTTTGCCAGTCAAATGGGCAAATACGGGCGGCAGAAGGCGGAACGCGAATTCAGCTGGGAAGCGGTGGCCGCAAAGCTGTTGCGCGCTTACGGGGAAGAAAGGGGGTAAAGCGGTTGCAGTCACCATGGATTGCTGCCAAGGTGCTTGAGCTGTATCCGTACCAAGTTGAACAAATAGAGCTTCAATCGGTGCGGCCGAAGGAAACGGTCTGGACGGTTGCGACAGCTGAGGGAGAGAAGATGCTGCGGCAACGGGAGGCGGTGCCGGGGCGGATGCTGTTTTATGCCGAGGCGCATCGGCATTTGCAACAGCGGCAGTTTCCGATCGCCCCGTTATGCCGGACGAAAAACGGGGGGCTGTGCGTCGCCGGCGGAACGCAGGCGTACGCGCTATATGATGCCGTCAGCGGCAAGGAAGTGAGTTATTACGATGTCGAACAGCTTGAACATGCGTTTGAATTTCTCGGTTTGTTCCACGTTGCCTCGCAACAGTTTTCTCCAAGCCCAAAGGCGAAAAAGCGAAACCGGCTCGGAAAGTGGCCAAAGACGTATACGTGGAAACTGCAAGAGCTGTCCGGCTATAAGAAAATGGCGGCTTCGTTCGTCGATGATCCGTTTTCCATCTTGTTTTCCGAGACGGTCGGTGCGATGCTCGCCGCGGGCGAGGAAGCGGTCGAGCAGCTAGACAGCGATGCCTACGCCGAATGGACAGCCGGTCCGAACCGATGGACAGGGTTTATTCATAAAGACATTTCCTTGTCACACCTCGTCGAAACGGAAGAGACGATGATGATGCGCTATCTGCCAGCGGTCGTCATCGACTTGCCGGTGCGCGACATTCAAGTGCTGCTCCACAAAGTAATGAAAAAGATGGCGGTGTGGGATGAAGAATTGGCCGCGCGGCTGCTTCAGGCGTATCACCTCAACCATCCGCTCACCGACGAGCAGTACAGGCTGCTTGAGGCGGAGCTGTTGTTTCCGCACTTGTTTGCCTCCGTCGCCCGCAAGTATTATTTAGGGGCAAAAGACAATTGGTCAGATGAAAAATATATGTGGGAGCTGCAGACAGCCATTACGGTCGAGCGGACAAAACAAGATGCGCTTCGCCGTACGCCGCTGCCATCGCTACTGTAAAGAAGGAGGTGCCTAACGTTGGATCACATTCCGAAACTCGACTTGCAGCCGTTTCGTTTTTCCCCGCCCGGACCGATGGGATGGGGATGGATAGAAGACGGTGAGTTTTTCGATCAGCTATTGCTCGGTGTAGGGGAAGAGGAGGAAGAGGAAACAGACGCTGACGTGCCGCCCGTCCTTGTCGAGCTGGCCGGAGAAGGGGAATGGCAAGAAGCCGTCGTCCCGCTGCCGCCAATAGTGGAACACAAAAAAGAAACGTGTTCGTCCGCGCCGAAAAAAGAAAAACGTCTAAAACGGCGAGAGGAGGCAAGCCAAAGCGAACGTCCGAAACGGCAAGCGAAGGCAGGCCGGGGCGAGCAATCGGAGCCGTCGGAGAAGCCGGCTGCCGTCAGCCGTCCGAAACAGGACGAACCGGCGGAACAAGAAAGAGAAAAGCCGTCCGAGCGACGGATGGACGTCTCGTTCGCCATTTCTTCCGCCCGTATTCCCCAGCCGAAAGCAGTGGGAACGCATAAAAAAGGAAACGTATTTACGATCGGATAAGGAGAAGGATGCCGCATCACAGGCATCCTTTTGTGATGACTCCGGCCGCCCGGCTGCTAGAGGCCGGTGGTTTGCCGCTGATGGGCGGCGAGCGCCTCGTTATAGACCGCTTCAAGGCGGCCGGCGACGTGTTCAAATTGGAAGTTCGCCTCCACCCTCTCCCGCGCTGTTTCAGCCATGCGCCGGGCGTGTGTTTGTTGTTCAAACAGATAGCTGATCGCTTCCGCGAACGCCTGCTCGTTCGCATAATCATCAACGACAAGCCCAGTTTGGCCGTGACGGACGATTTCAGTGTTGCCGCCGCGGTTGGTCGTGATGACCGGAATGCCGGCGGCCATCGCCTCGTAATGAACGCGGGCGAGCGGCTCGTGCCATTGCGAGCTGCACACAAACACGTCGGCCATTAAGAACAGTTTCGGAACGCGACTGTGCGGGATGTAGTTTGTGAAGATGACGTGCTCCACAAACGGCGCCGCCAGCTCATGCAGCCAGTCGATATATTCGCTTCGGCTGTTGTCGCTAAACCACTTCCCGCCGGCAATGACGAGCACTGTTTCCGGATGGCGGGCCAAAAGGGACGGCAAGCATTGCAGAAGCAAATGCGGCCCTTTTGTTTTGCTGAGCCGGCCGAGAAACAGGATGACTGGTTGGTCGGCAAGCCCGTACGCTTGCCGTTCGGCCCGGCGGATGCGCTTTCCTTCTTCCGTCCAGGCAGGAACGTATGGCGCCAGATCGACTCCGGAATAAATGACCTTGACTTTCCGAGGATCGACTTGGTAACGGCCGGTTACCGTCCGTTTGATGTATTCGCTGACAGCCGTCAGCAAGGTGCAGGCGTTGAGCGCCCGCTCTGCCTGCTCTGCTGTGATTTTCAGAGGCGAAAACATATCGTTATGGAGGCTCAATACAAAGGCGCTGTGCGGCGCCGCGGCGTGGTAATCGGCGAGCGCAACGGGCCGGTTGAAGACGTGGACGACATCAAACTTGCACGCCGAAAGCGCACGGGCTACGTCTGTTTCATAAGTGGCCTTTGGAAAACGGATGTAGCGGATGCGTCCGTTTGTCTCTTCTGACGGCAAAAGCGGATCATCAATGGAAAAAATCGTCAGATCATGGCGGCGGGCGATCAAGGGGGCAATCCCGTCGATCATCACTTGAATGGCCCCGCCCCGCACCGCCGGGGCAGGCAGTTTTTCTGTGCAAACGTAAGCGATGTTCATGAACGTTCATCCCCATACAATGAACGGATGTATTCGATTTCTTTTTGCAGGCCGTTCTCAAGTGTCACAACCGGCTTGTACCCGAGCAGCTGCTCCGCTTTCGTTAAGTTGGCCCACGTTTGTTTCGGCTCCCCGCGGGCGGAGGGGGTATACTGAATGATCGCTTGTTTTCCCGTCAGCGTTTCCAGCAGACGGATCACCTCATTGACCGATGCTCGTTCTTTTCCGCCGATATTGATCGTTTCTCCAATGACGCCATCCCGCTCGAGCGCGGCGATCGTTCCATCAACGCAGTCAGAAATATAGGTGAAATCGCGCGATTGTGTTCCGTCGCCGAACACGGTGAGCGGTTGTCCAGCGAGCAGCTGGCGGATGAAGCGGTGAAACGACATGTCCGGGCGCTGGCGCGGGCCATAGACGGTGAAATAGCGCAAAATGACGATCGGCACGCCGAATTCGCGGAAATAGACGCGGCATAAATGCTCGCCGGTCAGCTTTGTAATGCCGTACGGGGAGAGCGGAAGCGGTTCGAGAGATTCTGACAGCCTGCCGCTCTGCTCGCCGTAAACAGACGAGGTCGAAGCATAGATGAATCGCTCAAGCGGCAAGTCTTTGCACGCTTCAAGCAGCCGCTGGGTGGCGGAAATGTTATGGACGGCATAGGCGGCAAACTCCGTCCCCCAGCTCGTTCGCACACCGGGCATGCCGGCTAAGTGGTAGACCGCTTCGACGTTTTGCAGCAAGGACGGCAAATCGGCAGTCAGCAAATCGGCTTCAACTAACGCAAACTGCGGATGGGCTTGCAGACCGGCGATGTTTTTCGCCTTGAGCGGCGCCGGCGTTGGTCCGATGAAGCTGTCAACGCCGATCACCTGGTGTTGGCCATCTTCGAGCAATTTTTCACATAAATGGGAGCCGATAAATCCGGCCGCACCGGTGACGAGAATGTTCACGGGCGCCCCACCCCCATGTAGCGCAAACCGCTTTGTTCGACTGCATGGCGATCCAAACAGTTTCGACCGTCAAACACGAGCGTCCCATTCATCGCCGCTTTCACTTGCCCCCAGTCAAGCGTGCGGAATTCGTCCCAATCGGTGGCGATGACCAAGCCATCCGCCCCTTGGATCGCTTCGTGCACCGACTGGACTTGTGTGACGCGGGTGAGCGGCTCCGAGAGCGTTGCCTTCGGATCATAGGCGGCGACCGTGCACCCGCTTTCGCTTAAGCGGCGGATGAGCGCTTCGGCGGGGGAAAACCGCGTATCATCCGTATTGGGCTTAAAGGCGATGCCAAGCACGGCGATTTTTTTGCCGGCCAGTGGGGCGAGCTGCTCATGCAGCTTCTGAAGACATAGATCGAGTTGGGTGGTGTTGACGGTCTGCACCGCCTTCAGCAAATGCGGCTCCACTTGGCGTGAACGCGCTGCATGTTCGAGCGCTTTGATATCTTTTGGAAAGCAAGATCCTCCATAGCCGAGGCCGGCCTGCAAAAAATGCGGGCTGATGCGCGGGTCCAAGCCGATCCCATGAGCGATGTCATTGACATCGACGGCAAACGCGTCACAAATGCGCGCCATTTCGTTAATAAATGAGATTTTCATTGCTAGAAAGGCGTTGGCGGCGTATTTGATCAGTTCAGCGCCGGTCAAACTCGTTGTGACGTACGGGGCGTTGATGCCGGCATACATTCCTTGAATGACGGCGAGCGATCGGTCATCGTCCGGTTCGAGCCCGACGACGATTTTATCGGGGTGAAACATATCATAAACGGCTGATCCTTCCCGCAAAAACTCCGGATTGGACACGATGCGAAACAAATGCGGCGCCGTTCCTTTTCCGATGAGCTCCGCCCGCATCCATTCGTTTGTTCCCGGAGGGACCGTGCTTTTCGTGACGATCGTTTTGTACGATTCTACTGTCGCCGCTAGGCGGTCGAGCACGGCTTCAATATAGCGCAAATCGGTGCTGCCGTCCGGCCGCGGCGGGGTGCCGACGCAAATCACAATGACGGACGCCCGTTTGATGTAGTCCCAGCGGCCGCTGAATGTTAAATAATTAGAGTTTTTGGTGATCAGTTCCTCCAATCCTGGCTCATAAAACGGGATCTTTCCGTCATTGAGCAGGCGGATTTTCTGTTCGTCATGATCGATGCAATGCACCTCATGCCCCAGTTCGGCAAGGACGGCTGCAGTGGTCAGTCCGACGTAGCCAGCACCGATGATGCAAATGTTCATGACTTATAGACCTCCTTCGCGAAATGTCCGGCTTTTATAGCGTATTAATGGACAAGCTTTGTTTGCCATATGGCAAGCGCCTAAAACGCTGGAAATGACGTGGCCTATTTTCGCCGGACAACCTTCCCTGCCATTCGAAAGCGAATACGATAAGGTATAAAAAGAAGACAAGGGGGGACAACGATGGTCAAAAAAGCGATCATCCCCGCGGCCGGATATGGGACAAGAAGCTTGCCGGTGACGAAAGTGATTCCGAAAGAGATGTTTCCAATCGGCGCCAAACCGGCGATCCAATACATTGTCGAAGAGGCGTTTGCCTCCGGAATCGAAGAGCTGCTCATGATCGTATCGAGGGCGAAAAATTTAATTGTCGACTATTTTGACCGCTCCTTGGAGCTTGAAGCGTTTTTAGAGCGGCAAAACAAAGCGCACTTGCTAAAAGATGAGTTCGTTCCGCCAGGACGGCTGTATTATACGCGCCAGCCATACGCGAGAGGATTGGGAGATGCAATCCGGCTTGGCAAGTCATTTGTCGGGAGCGAACCGTTTGCCGTGCTGTTGCCTGACGACATCGTTTTGCATGACGGCGTTCCAGCCATTCGGCAGCTGATCGAGCATTATGAGCGCTGTGGAAAAAGCGTGGTCGGCCTTA
Source organism: [Flavobacterium] thermophilum (assembly GCA_900450595.1). Taxonomy (GTDB): domain Bacteria; phylum Bacillota; class Bacilli; order Bacillales; family Anoxybacillaceae; genus Geobacillus; species Geobacillus thermophilus. The sequence continues at coordinate 500,791 of UGGS01000002.1, read as the reverse complement.
ATCGGGTGAAGCCGGAGGAATTGCACAAATACGGGGTTATCCGCGGGAAGCCGCTTGCCGATGGGACGTACCGCATCGACGATATGGTGGAAAAGCCAAAAGCCGATCCGCCATCCGACTTGGCCGTCATCGGCCGCTATGTGTTCACGCCGGCCATTTTCTCGCACTTGGAGGCGCTGCCAAGCTCCGGGGAAGAAGAAATTCAGCTGACGGAAGCGATCCGCCGCTTAGCGGCCAAGGAAGGATGCGAAGGGAAGATCGTCGCTGGAGCGCGGTTTGACATCGGGACATCCGACGGTTATATGGCGCTTCTTTCGGCGGTTTGGAAAGAGAAATGAAAAAACCAGGTATTCATTACCTGGTTTTTTTGGCTATTAAATCATACAGCTGCTCTTGCTCCTTCATTTGCTTAGCGAGGTTAAACCGTTGCTCGATCACTTTGCGCGCCTGTTTGGTAAACAAGGGGACTTGCTCCGGATGTTCGAGGAAAAAGCAGATGCCGTTCGCGAGCTCTTTGTCGTCTTTTTCCGGGGCGAGGTAGCCGGTGCGTCTATGTTCGATCAATTCAGGGATGCCGGCATGGTTGGTTGAGACAACGGGCAGCCCGCTCGCCATCGCTTCCTTCAGCACGTTCGGAATGCCTTCGATGTCTCCGTCCGGAGCTGTCTCGCTTGCCAGGCAAAACAGATGGGCGCGGTCCATTTCTTGGGCAATGGCGGCGGCGTCCATAGCGCCGGGCAATTCGACAAACGGAGCGAGACCGAGCTCATTGACAAGCCGGCGGATGTTTTCTTCCTCTTTTCCGGCGCCGATGATGCGGAGACGGCAGCGCGGGTGTTTCGCCCGCACGCGCCAAAAGGCGCGCACGAGCGTTAAAAACCCTTTTTTCTCGACGAGCCGGCCGATTGAGAGAATGATGATATCCCCGCTTGCTGGAATGGTCCGTTTACGGTACGGAAATAAATCAAGCTCAATGCCGCCGTAGAGGACATGGATTTTTTCTGGGGGAAATCCTAACGTAACGAGTTCGTCAGCCAGGTAACGGCAAACGGGAAGAAAGAGCGCTCCGTGCTCTTTAAGCAGGCTGTACCGCTTTTGGTTGCGCCGGAAGCTGTTATATTTCGCCGACCCGTCGCGGCCGCGGATGCTGACAATAAGGGGGATGCCATGGGCAACACAAAGCGGAAGAATTTCAACGGCGTGTTTTCCATGATGGGCGTGAATGGCGACGATGTTTTGCTTTTTGGCGAAGCGGCCGAAATGGCAAATATCGTGAAGATGATAATAATTGACAAGCGGAAACGGATGGCTGCCGTCATCGGCGAACGATCCGATAATAATCGGCCGGTATTTTTTCAGACGAACCATTTGGTTGTAAATAAACCGTTGGTTAATTTTCATTTTTTCATGGATAAAATGGGCGATCGTTCGTTTCATGTTCTTGATCCCTCGCTTTTCGACAAGTCGGACAAAAAAGCGAACTTTTTCCTTTCCTGCTCAGCGAGGCGGATGAGCAAGTCCAACGGCGGCTGGCTGCCTGTCGCCCGCTTTCGCGTCTCTTGGCCGATGATTTCGCTGTAAAACACATGCGGAAACATGGCATCAGCTAAGTAGACGCTTTGATACGAAGCGTAGAGCGGACAAATGGAGAAATAGATTTCAAATAATGACCGAAGTCTTTTGACCACGTTGTTTTTCGGGTTTCTTGTTAAGGAAATGAGCAAAAAGCGAAAATCATCGAGCGGGAGGCCGTAGTAAGCGCGGTCAAAATCAATCATCATCACGTTATTGTTTTCGGCCAATAAAAGATTGTTGCTGTTATAATCCCCATGGCAAATGGCTTTCCGTTTCGCTGCTTCACGGCAAAAGCCGGCTAAATCGCTTTTTTCAAGCAGCGCATAGCTTTTGGCGGCAAGCTGGGCCATCTGTTTCATTATATGAGAAAGAGCGGTCCCATTATTAACAGCCTCTGCCTGCTTCTGTAAATCCGCCGTCTTTTCCCGGTGTGCTTTGAGTATATCGGTCGGTTCGGGGAAGGACGGCGGATGGGGATCGATCCAATCGTCGAATAGGCTGTCTTTGTGAAAACGGGCCAACCATTCAATCCGCTGCTGGAATGAGGGCTTGCCTCCGCTTGAGGGAACGTACTCCATCAAGTAGTAATAGTGGTTTTTTCGTTGAACGTAAAGTTGCTTTGTTTTTGTCCGGATCATTTTTGGGACGTGAAATCCAGTTTCATACAGTTTGGAATGAAGCAAAATCGGGAAAGGTGTTTTATCCTCATTCAGCCGTTTTAGTACGCACCTCTCACCCGTTTTTTTGTTTTGCAGAAGCCATACTTTTTCCTTTTTTAGCTCGCCGGCGATATCCACCTCGGTTTCCGACAGGCCGTAGCTGTGCAACACTTCAAACAACAGGCGGGATCGTTTTGAGGCCACGATCAGTTCCTCCTAGCGCCAATGGTCGATTAATAAGAGTGTATGTAAAGGGAAACGAGTTGGTATAGACAGGCGCACCAGCCATGGCGAAAAGGGGCGGCAAAAAATAAGGCCGACTGCGCTCTTGGGCGCTGGCCGGCAAGGCTTTTCTTGATTATTCTTCCTCGTCCTCGAGCTGTTTTTGTGAATCGGAACGCATGGAAGCGGGGAGATCGATCGAGGTGATGGCGGCCGCATTGATGGCCAGCGTGCGCCCTCCCTCTTCATAAAAGCGGTCAACAAGCAGCGAAACGGTGTTGGTCTGTGGCTCAAAACCGAGAAAAACGGCATTGTAGTATGTTTCCTTGACCGTGTGCACGTTCACTTCTGTGTTGGGCGGGAGCGCCGTCAGCTGGTCGTGCAGGGCGCGGGAAAGGCGGGGGCGGGTCGGCCGCCGCTCAAAAAAGACACGGTACATTGTGTCGCCTCCTTTCTTGTCTCTTGTGTTAAAAACCTATACTCCATCATATGATTGGCGTAGGAGAGCGTTTGGGTAAACGTCCGCACCGGAGCAGGTTCGCCTGCTGCCGGGCCGAGGAGGCGGAAAAAGCGCACGCCTCCTTTTGCGGCCGCGGCGAGCGGAAAGGGGAGAGGAACGTGGATGACCCGTTTTCCTTTATTCTTCTTTGTTTAGCCAGCTTTCGCCTGACGAGGCTCATCGTATACGATACGATCACCGCCTGGCTTCGCCGGCCTTTCCATGAATGGGTGGAGGAGGAGCTTCCGGACGGAAGAAAAGAAGTATTTCTCATTTTGAAGGGCAGCGGATTGCGGCGCTGGATCGGCGAACTGCTAAGTTGCTACTGGTGCACCGGGATATGGTGTGCAGCGTTTTGTTATATTGGGGTTGTTGCTTGGCCGGCCGTTTTCCAGCCGCTGATCGTGCTGCTCGCAGTCGCCGGCGGGGCGGCGCTGATTGAAACGGTTGTCAGCAAGTGGCTCTCGTAAGGGGAGAGACGCTAGCTTGCGTCATCCGGACCGGCTGCAGCGGAAAGCTGCCGCCTGGATGGCTGGCCGACGGCTTCCGCCGGCGGGAGATTGTCTTTCGGTTGGTCTTGGACACTTGAAGCATCATGCCCCCGCTGCTGCTGTCAAGCAAAGATCGTTGCTGCCGACAAGACGAGGCCGGCTGAAGCCGGCCGGGAAAAGCAGCCGCTCCATTGGATGGGGCGGGCTCCGTTTACCATTGGACGGCGATGCGGTTGGCCGCGGCGGCGCCTTTGGGCAGTTCAGCGCCATATACGAAGCCGTCGACTGTCAGGGAGCGGACGTTGCCGGACGGTCGAACCGCAATCTCAAACTGGGAAAAGCGCCGTTCTTCACCTGGTTCAATGGGGACGCCATGGAGCGGGGCAATCCAATATTCGCCGTTTTGCCGCACTTTTTCCCGCCAGTTTTCTTGGATGAACGTCCAACCTTCGGCGCCGCTGTCAGCCAGCCCCTCCTGTGCGGCGCGCCCGCTTTGGGGGAGCGCAATTTTTCCGCTCAGCACCGCTGCTTTCGGCGGCGAGATGCGGAGGCAGACGACCGGATGGTGAAGCGGCGCGGTTCCGCTGTTGCGGATGATGAAGTCGCCAATCACGACAATTTCTTCTTCATCAAGGTGCGTCGGGATCATAACCGAGTAATGAAACAGCGCCAGCACGGAAGCGTCCGGATCGGCGCCGGCGGTTTGTTGCGGTCCGGAGACGCGATGCTCTGCCTCTTCGAGCGCGATTTCATACAACAAAAGCTGGCGCTCCAAGGACGCGATCTTTTTCTTGTACATTTCGGCGTTGACTGTTTCGGCTTCACGCAATTTTTCTTTTAGATAGGCGCTGCGCATTTTTTCTTTTTCCAGTTCGGCTTCGAGCTGCTTGATCTGTTCCCTGCACGAGGCGGCTTCAGACCGGTAGTGAATGATTTGCTGCTGCAGGCGGAGGTGCCGATCATCATTCGCATTTTTCACTCGTTTTCCACCCCTTCCATTTTTATCTTATGTATACACAGAAGGCAAATGCCATATAAAAAAGGCTGTTGTTGAGAACAACAGCCTGAGCGGTGCAGGACGTTACATTGCTGGGAATACGTCCGGGCATTGCGGCGGGAATTTGGCCGTCGGGCACAGCGCAGCTTCGGCAAGTTCTTCGCGCGGTTGGCAGAAGCGGGCTTCAACTTCGATTTTGACGTCAGCTTCCATTTGAACTTCAAGGCATAAGGTGATGGAAACGTCGAGTTGGGCGAAGTTGTCCGTGCAAACTAAGCTTGTATCGCATTCAAAGAAGGAAATATGGCAGTTGAGCTGCGTGCCTTCCGGAGCGCATAAGATGAATGTTTGCGCCGTGGCAAACGGAATCGGCGCCGATTGGCAAATCACCGTGCCGGTCGGGCTGACGATTTGCACAACGACGTGTCCTTTGACGAGCGCTTTGACTTTTTGCAATGTCACGGTCTCCCCGGAAGGAAGGGTGACGTTGACGGGCTGCCGGCCGTTTGGCTGCATGATTTCTTGGCAAATCAACGCATCCTGGTCAACAACCGGATCGATCGGATTTCCGGCAGCGTCTGTCAAGAAACAACGAATGGCAAAGTTTTGCGGGTCCATGTTTTGCGCCGCCAAAAAGTCGCAAATCGTCCCGTCTCCCGGACAAGTGTCCGATGGGAAAATCGTTTCCAAATCATCGCCGCTGAAGCTTTTTAATGGCACGTCGATTTGCCGCGTCACCCAGTCATAAATTTTGCGTGTTCTGATGCATACCCTTTCCGTATCGCGACGGTAATGGCCCATTTTCTCGTTCCTCCTATCGTTCATTTGTTCCCCAACGCCTAATGGTTTGGGACTACTGTATACTATGAATGATATAGGTAAATGTGTTGGGACAGATGCGGATTTTTTGTCGGCAGGCGTCTGCCGGACGATGAAATAAAGGGGGAGATGACGAATGAGAGAACAACGGGGAGCGGCGAAGGCAGGAACAAAAGGGATAGATGAACGGCGGCTGGCTGAGCGGATTGCTGAGCTGGAGCGCCGGCTCGAAGAAGCAGAGGCAGAAAATGTAGTGTTAAGGGAACTGGCTTACCAAAGCAAGCAACGTTATGAGCAAATAAAGCAGCTGATGAAACAAAACGACGAACTTCGCCGCCAGCTGCAGCAGCTGCAAGGAGAGACGGGAGGAGTACGTGACGAAGAACGGCCGGACAGCTGGTTTTTCCGTACGCTGCGCCAAGAAAACGCGATTGTGCCCCACCCGGACGAGCGCAAGGAAAAATGAGGCGCACCCTTGGCCGATAGGGCCATACAATAGCAGTAGCCATACATTTTTTTCATCTGGAGGGATGAGGCCATGACGAAACCAATCTCGCCCAAACCGACGGCTTGGGCGCTCACCTCAACAACCCAGCCAGTGCGGCGCCCGAGAGGCTGCGGCTGCGGCCGGCCGCCGGTCGTAAAGAAATAGCACAAATCCGTGAGAAGCGCCTATACTCCGCTTCCTCTCCTTGCATAGTCTAACAGTGCAACTAGGCGAAAGGAAGGGGGGAAGGGCATGTCGGATCGAAAAAAAGCAAAAGTCATTCATGTCGACAAGCTGATCATTCACGCTGATGATGTTGTGATTGCGCCGCGCGGACGAATCCGCGACCCGTGGCTGTTCCCGCATCGCATGGACGATGAGGACGAAGCGGTCGAAGATGTGCGGGATGAAGAAAAGCATCATGAAGAAGGCCATGACCGGGACGAAGGGGAGCGGAGACCATTCTCATGGATTTAGCCATGGAGCAAGTGGGGGACAGAAACGGTGGAGCGTTTTAAAAACTACGGGCTTTGGCTCGGGATCGGGTCGTTTGTCGTACTGGCGCTGGAGACGTTTGGCGTCGACATCGACCTTGGCAAGTACGAACATCTGTATCATGCGTTGTTAAGCATTTTGGTGATGGCCGGCATTTTAAACAACCCGTCGTTCGGCCGCGGTTATTTCGATAAAATCGATAAAAAATCATGAACGATCAGGGCGCCTCGAGTAAAGGCGCCCTTTTTGCGCTTAAAGGAGCAGGAAACATGACTGGTTGTTTTACAGAAAATTACAGTTATAATTCGGCGGCAAAAAAAACATTCTAATGATTGTCACCAACAATTCCACACCATTAAGGAGGACATGAGTCATGACTGTTGCTACACAAGTGAAACAAACGTTAGCGGGATTAAAAGCCGCTCAAGCCAGCTTTGAAACGTTTGCGTTGCAAACGGAAAACCAAGCCGCTAAACAGCTTTACCAACAAGCTGCTCAACAAACGCAAGCCGTCATCGATTTAGTGAACTCACGCGCGCAAGAAATTCAAAACGAAGAGCCACAATATAAACAACAATAACATTTGCTGAGGCGGATGTTATGTTGGGGGCGGGAAGGTTGGCAGCACGCCAACCTTTTCCCCCGCTTCACGGAAATACATAAAACGAATGGGTTGATGGCGATGAAAACATGGTGGTTGGTCGTTGCTGCCGCGGTGATCGCGGCCAGCGGCTGCGCAAAAGAGGAAACCGAACAAAAGCAATCGCTGCAAGGGGCAAATTTGCTTCGGACGCACACATCCGGGACGGCGAAGAACGCCGAGCTTGACCAAGGGCCGGCCGAGCGGGCCGCCTCCTATTTGCGCCAACGCGACGACGTCCGGGATGTTGTCGCAGTCAACACTGGGGAGAAGTTGCTCGTTGCTTATCAAGTTCCGCATTTGCAGCGGTGGAATCGAAAGAAGATTGAAAAGGACATCGATAGCCGATTGCGCGACATGTTTCCTGGTTATGACATCATTTCTTCCAGTGATTTGAAAATTTTTTGGAAAACGAAGGAGTTAAAAACGAATATGGGGAAACGGCATTGGGATGGGCGAAAGGTCAACCGCGAAATCGGGCGCATTAAGGCGCTGAGCAAAGAGCAAACATAAGAGGTGTCGTTATGGCGAATGAAAAGCGAAAAAAATTGACTCCAGTCCAACAAGAGTATCACTTATTTGAAAAAGAGCGGGAAACGAAGCGCCCGATCGTCCGCAACTGCGCCTGTGCGTTTCTCGTCGGCGGCATCATTTGCGTGATTGGACAGGCGATTTCTTATTTTTACATGTACTTTTTTGACTTCACCGAACAAACAGCAGGGAACCCAACGGTGGCGACGATGGTGTTTTTGTCAATGATTTTAACCGGCCTCGGCGTCTACGACCGGATCGCCCAATTCGCTGGGGCGGGAAGCGCTGTGCCGGTGACGGGATTTGGCAACGCCGTCATTTCCGCTGCCATTGAGCATCGGACAGAAGGGTTTGTGCTCGGCGTCGGGTCGAACATGTTTAAACTGGCCGGCTCGGTCATTTTGTTCGGCACGTTTTCCGCGTTCGTCATCGCCCTTGTCAAAACGATTGCGACCCAGTGGGGGGGATTGTAATGCTCAAAGGGCACCGAACATGGGTGTTTGCCAACAAGCCGGCGATTATCGCAACAGCGGCGGTCGGCGGGCCGTTTGAAGCGAACGGCCGCCTCGCTGATGATTTCGATCTTTTGCATGAAGATTTATGGCTTGGCGAGGAATCGTATGAGAAGGCGCACCGCGTGCTGCTTGAGGAGGCGGCGTTTCAGGCGATGGAAAAAGCCGGGTTGGAGAAGGAAAAAGTGCAGTTTCTCATCGCCGGCGATTTGATCAACCAGATGACGCCGACAAGTTTTGCCGCCCGCACGCTCGGCATGCCGCACCTTGGCATTTTTGGCGCCTGCTCAACCTCCATGGAAGGGCTTGCGCTCAGCGCTTTTATTGCCAACTATGGCGGGGCAGACTATATCTTAACCGGTGCGTCAAGCCATAACACCGCTGTCGAAAAGCAGTTCCGCTATCCAACCGAATACGGCGGGCAAAAGCCGCCGACAGCGCAGTGGACGGTAACGGGAGCTGGCGTGGCGATCGTCAGCCCGAAAGGGGACGGGCCGCGCGTGACGGCAGCGACGATCGGCCGCGTTGTGGATATGGGGATCGCCGATCCGTTCAACATGGGCGGGGCGATGGCGCCGGCGGCGGTCGATACGATTGAAGCGCATTTACGCGATATGCAAATCGATGCATCGCACTATGACTTGATTGTCACCGGCGACTTAGGGAGAATCGGGCGTCAAGTTTCCCTAGATTTGTTGCGTCAGCACGGCATTGAGATTGATGAGGAGCGTTACCAAGATTGCGGGCTCCTTATTTACCGCGATGGGCAGCCCGTGCTGTCCGGGGCGAGCGGGGCGGCTTGTTCCGCTGTGGTCATTTACGGCCATTTGCTCAAACGGATGCGGCGCGGCGAGCTGAAGCGCATTTTAGCTGTGGCGACCGGTGCGTTATTGTCGCCATTGTCGTTCCAGCAAAATGAAACGATTCCGTGCATCGCCCATGCGGTGGCGATCGAGTATGGAGGTGAGGCGTAGCGTGTTGGCCATGTTTTTTTGGGCGTTTGTCGTCGGTGGGTTGATTTGCGTCATTGGCCAGATTTTGCTGGATGTTTTTAAGCTAACCCCCGCCCATACGCTGACGATTCTCGTTGTCACTGGAGCGATTTTGGATGGATTTGATTTGTACGAACCGCTCATCGACTTCGCCGGCGCCGGGGCGACGATTCCGATTACGAGCTTTGGAAACGCGCTCGTCCACGGCGCGATGCAAGAAGCAGAAAAACACGGCATTGTCGGCGTGTTGACCGGCATGTTTGAAGTGACAAGCGCCGGCATTTCCGCCGCCATTGTGTTCGGGTTTATCGGGGCGCTCTTGTTCCGCCCGAAAGGATAAGGAGGGACGCGGATGACTGTTGCCTCGCAAGTGAAACAAACATTGGCGAGCCTAAAAGGCATTCACGCTGGATTGCAGCAGCTCGCACTTGCGTCGCAGGATGAAACGGCGCAGCGGACGTTTCATGAGGCGATGCTCGCCACTGAGGAGATCATCGCCGAACTGAAAGACCGGATCGGCCGGCTCGAGTTCGAGGAGCCGCAATATCACGGAAAGTAAGGAGCATGATCGATGCCTATATGGTTAGAAACCGCCATTCGTTCGATTTGCATTTTAATCGGGTTGTTTGTGATCACCCGCATTCTCGGCAAAAAGCAATTATCAAAATTGTCGTTTTTTGAATACATCGTCGGCATTACCGTCGGCGATATCGCTGGAACGATGTCGGTCGACTTAGGAATTTCGTGGCAAGAAGGCATCACCAGCATTTTGATTTGGTCGCTGTTTCCAGTGGCTGTCGCTCGACTCTCGCTGCGCAACAAGAAATTTCGCGATTTTGTCGAGGGCAACTCCACGGTTTTTATTAAAAACGGCAAAATTTTAGAGGAAAATTTGAAACGGGAGAAATATACGGTTGACGAGCTGCTCGAACAGCTGCGCAAAAAAGATGTGTTTCGCGTCGCCGACGTCGAGTTTGCGGTGCTTGAGCCGAACGGCGACTTGAACGTGTTGCTGAAGCGGGAAAAGCAGCCGCTCACCGTCGGCGACGTGTTCCCAAACCCGCCGCGGGAAAAAGAGCCGCAGGCGGTTATCATGGACGGCATGATTTTGGACGAGCCGCTCGCCACGATGGGACTTGGCCGCGGCTGGCTGAAGGAACAGCTTGACAAGCAAGGAGTGGCAGTGGAAAACGTCTTTCTTGCCCAAGTGGATTCGTATGGGCAGCTGACGGTCGATTTGTATGACGACAAAATTCAAGTGGCGGAACCGCAAGAGAAAAAGCTGCTGTTGGCTGCGATGAAAAAAGTGCAAGCTGATTTCGAATTGTACGCACTGCAAACCGATTCGCAAGAGGCAAAAGTGCTCTATGAAAAACAGGCGGCAAAAATGACGGAGCTCATTCAAAAAGTCGAGCCGCTGCTGCGAAACTAACGTTGAGGGGACAAAAACAATGGAAAACAAACGAACGAAAACAACCGATGAGGAAATCCAAATCCAATTAAAAACGAACGGCCGTCCGGAGCGAACGCGGACGACCGATGAGGAAATTTCGATTGAATTGATGTTTGATAATCCGCAATTGACGCGCCAGCCGAAAGATTACGACGAGATTGAATACTAAGTCTGCCGTCTGGGGGTGTACGGGCACGTGTGGAAAATACAATCAAATACGCTCTGGAGTGAAAACCGCCGCCCGAAGCGTGGGCGGCGGTTTTCATGCCGTGCCTTAGGCAGAGCCATGGGAGGCGCGGCAGGGCTATCAAGCCGGCAGCGATTGCAAAAAGGCGCGCACTTCTTCCGGCGTTTTCGCATCGGCGCTATGCAGATGGGCGATTTTTTCCCCGTTTCGGAACACAAGAAGACTTGGAATGCCAAGCACTTGGTACTTCTCACCAAGATCTGGAAACTGGTCTCGGTCGATTTCGAACCAGTCGTACTGCCCGTAATCGCGGATGATGTCATCGATGAACATGTTCAGGCGCACGCAGTCTGGACACCAAGTTGTGTAAAACTTCATAATCGCTGGCTTATCGCCGGAAATGGCCGCCTCGAATTGCTCAACTGTTTCAATGCGTTTCACATTCGTTTCCTCCCTTTCATGTTGACGTTCATCTTTACTTTATCATATGGCGAGGCAAAAAAAGAACGGGGACGCCTTCACCTCGGGCAGTCGTTTTTGCATACAACAGTAAGAAAGGGGGGGAAAGTGTGAGCAAAGAGTTGGAAAAGGCGCTCGAAGGTTGGGTTGCGTCACGCAAAGAAGGGCATGAAACGTTCATCCGCCTGTTTGAACAATGGGGAAAGGACTTTAACAAACAGCTGCAAGAAATCGAAAAATTGAACAATGGATTTTTAAAAAGTGTACAAGGCAACTTAGACTACATCGAGCAATGGTTTGCGAAAAAGGAGCGGGAATTTGCCGAGCTGTTCCGCCGATTTGGATGACAAAATGGCCTTTGCGCCCATACGCTTCGTTGCATCGGTGAATACGATACAGTAAACGGAAAAGGAGGTGCACAACGATGGGCTTCTGCGGCTACGGCTTTCCGCATTATGGCTACGGCTATGGCTTTGGCTATGGCGGTGGCTTTGTGCTGATTGTCGTGTTGTTCATTTTGTTGATTATTGTCGGCGCGGCATTTGTCGCCTAACGGAAAAAGCGAATGGGATACGGGCCGTTTCGGCGCCACGGAGCGGCTCGTATTTTTCTTTCCCTAATTTGATGCACGCCGAGGCGGGAGCATCATACGATATAGCAGGGAGAAGGAGGCGGAACGATGGATCAGCAATTTTTTAAAAACATCGAAAAGAAAACAGGTGTCAATATGAAAGACGTTTTTGAGCTCGCCAACTCGCTGCAAAACGCCAATTTCAGCGATGAAAAAACGGTGCGCCAAGTGGTGAAGCGGGTGGCGCAAATTGCCAACCGGAAAGTGCCAAAAGAACTTGAGGATCAAATCGTCAAGGCGATCGTCCATAACGGCAAACAAATTGATTTGAACACGATCGCCAATATGTTGAACAACAAAAAGTAAGCAAAAGGGAGCTTGCGTGCGCAAAGCTCCCTTTTATCCGGCTGTCATTCGAGCGGCTTGACCATGGCGACGTGCGGGATGCCGGCGTCCATAAAGACGCCGGAGACGGTCGTATAGCCGAGCTTTTGGTAAAACGGTTCTGCGTGCGTCTGGGCGTTCAGCTTCACTTTTTTCGCCCCTTTTGTTTTCGCAAGCTGCTCCAACGCCTCCATCACCATCCGGCCGACGCCGCGGCCGCGGTAAGCCGGCAAAACGCAGATGCGCTCCGCTTTGCCAACCCCTTCATCGACCAGGCGAAACCGGCCGGCTGCGATTGCTTGTTCGCCATCGTATAGGACGAGATGGAACGATTCATGTTCAAATGCATCGATTTCTTCTTCTTCCGGCACGTTTTGCTCTTCGATGAATACAATCCGACGGACGCGCAACGCGTCTTCATACAACGCGCGGTCTTCCGTTGTTCCAATGGCGACGTTCATTCTCCCGTTTCCTTTCCTCCAACGATAAAGGTTTCATAGACGGTCCATGATCCGTTCTCGAGCTGGTAAAGAAGGTGGAACCGGTCGACCGTCTCTTCAAAATGGACGTTTTGCAGCCGCAGTTGGCTGTAGACGTCAGCGTATTCCGCATTCGGCAAATCGCGGCCGATTGTAATGTGCGGCACGAACACGAATTCCGGCTCCCCGGCAAACAAGCCGCTGTGCAGCTGCTCGTGCAACCGTTCCAGCACGTCGTTTGGCTCGACTTTCAAATAAATGATGTGGCTTGTCGGGTAAAACGAGCTGAATTTCGTCACTTTGATCGGAATCGGCTCCGTTTCCGCTGCGATGCGGCGCAGCTCTTTCGTCATTTCTTTGATTTGCTCCTCATCCGCCTCAAACGGGTATTTCAATGTAATGTGCGGCGGGATGAGGGCGTAATGGCTGTCGTACCGCTTCCGGTACGAGTTGGCGAAGTCTTGAATCCGCTTTGGCGGAAAAATGACAATGCCGTACTTCATTCCGCTTTCCCTCCTTCAGATGGTTCGTTTGCCGTTATTTACAGCGACAAAATGGCCGATACCGCCCGGGGCACATCCGGCTGCCAATACGTCCATGCATGCCCGCCGGCAAATTCATGGTACGTGTAGGGAAACCGCTTTTCGATCAATAAGTCCCGTGCGGCCCGGTTCGGGGTGATAAAATCGCGTACATGGCCGTCCGTCGTTTTGACCGCCGTTTCTTCTGCGCCGACGGAATGGTAAAGGGAAAGAAGCGACGGGTCGCGGAACGCGCGGATGCGTTCGAGCACCGAGTCGTCAATGTAAGGAGACTGCATGGCGATTTTTCCAAATGTATGCGGATACAACAGCCCGGCTAGAAGCGACACGGTTCCTCCCAGCGAATCGCCAATCAGCGCTCGTCCTTTGCCCATTTGATACGTCGGCAGCTCGCGATCCAAAAACGGCGCGAGCTCATGGGCTAAAAAGCGGATATAGGCCTCGTTTTTTCGACCGGCCGGGTGGTATTTCTCGTAGCGGTCGCTGACGTTCCGGTACGGGATGCCGACAACGATCGTTCGGTCGATCGTTCCTTCGTCCATGAGCGTCTCGATCACGGTTTTGATTTTTCCGTACATAAAATAATCCTTGCCGTCTTGCGCGATTAATAAAGAATATTTATGCAACGGAGAAAAATTGCTTGGCAAGTAGACAAGCAACCCGATTTCTTCTTGCAGCTCCCTGCTGTAAAGCGTATAATCGCGCATCGTTCCTGTTGCTGTCGCCATGATCATCCTCCATGAAAGCGCAAGTTCACTTGTTATTGTAACATATTTAGGCAAAAAGATGTTAACGAAGGGCTCGAATTTTTCGTGAACTTGCCGAACATTGGCGCCGGCAAAAAAATGACTTGCAAAAATGGCCGGAATGCGTTACAATTTTCTAACATCTTTTTCCAAAAGAAGTATCCCACTTCTAAACGAAGTGAAAGTGGGAGATGAATTTCGGTTGGCGTTAGCCAACGAATATGATAGAATATGGTTAGAACGGACACCTTCGGAACGAAGGGAAGCGTAAAGGGTTCTTGTGTGTGGCTTACCGTTCGGCGAACACACACAAGTCGCTTGAAGCCCCCACCTCTAAGCGAAGTGTAGGTGGTGGGTAGTTCACTAAATTAACAATTAACAAAATTAAATACGCAGCGGTTCTTATCAAGAGAAGCGGAGGGAACTGGCCCAATGAAGCTTCAGCAACCAGCCGCCCGGCGGCCAGGTGCTAAATCCAGCGAATTGAGCATTCAATTCGGCAGATAAGAAGAAGCATGACCATGTGCGTATGGAAAAGTCTTCTTCTTAGAAGACTTTTTTTATTTACTCAAGCGGCCGCTCCCTCAACCGAGAGGCGTCGAGGATCAAGGCCCTCGGCCGCTGCTTGACCAACAGCGGCGCTTCGTTGGGCGTTAAGTGGTTGGCCGTTGATCCATGATGGAATTTTCAACAGAAGGAGAGAGATGAGATGGAGAAACTAGAGACGTTGTTAGCGCAAATTGGCAACCGGAGCGAAACGGTGACGGGGACGGTCAACCCGCCAGTTTATTTTTCCACCGCCTATCGTCATGCCGGCATCGGGGAGTCGACCGGGTTTGACTATATCCGCACAGGCAACCCGACGCGCAAAATCGTCGAAGAAGCGATCGCGAGACTGGAAGGCGGCGACCAAGGTTATGCGTTCAGCTCCGGCATGGCCGCCATTCAGACGGTGCTCGCCTTGTTTGAGAGCGGAGACGAGTTTCTCGTATCGGCCGACCTTTACGGCGGGACGTACCGCCTGTTTGAGCGCGGCTGGCGCAAGTATGGTCTTGGATTCCATTACGTCGATTTTGCTGATCTCGCTGCGGTGGAAGCGTGTATCACCGAAAAAACGAAAGCGATTTTCCTGGAAACACCGACGAACCCGCTTATGCATGAGACCGATATCCGCGCCGTCTCCGAATTCGCCAAGCGACATGGGCTTTTGTTGATCGTTGACAACACGTTTTATACACCGGTGCTTCAACGCCCGATCGAACAAGGCGCCGATATTGTCATCCACAGCGCCACGAAATATTTAGGCGGCCATAACGACGTGTTGGCTGGCCTTGTCGTCGCCAAGGGCGAGGAGCTCTGTCAACGCCTGGCCGAGTATCAGAACGCCATCGGCGCGGTGTTGTCGCCGTTTGATTCATGGCTGTTGATTCGCGGGATGAAAACGCTGGCGCTAAGGATGCGCCAGCATGAAGAAAACGCCAAGCGCATCAGCGCCTTTTTGCGCGAACATGAAGATGTTACAGACGTCTTATATCCAGGAAGAGGCGGGATGCTGTCGTTCCGGATTGCCGATGAAAAGTGGGTGAACGGGTTTTTAAAAAGCTTGCGCCTCATTACGTTCGCGGAAAGCCTGGGCGGAGTCGAAAGCTTTATTACGTACCCAGCGACGCAGACGCATGCGGACATTCCTGAGGAAATCCGCATCCAAAACGGTATTTGCAACCGGCTGCTCCGTTTCTCGGTCGGCATTGAGCACGCTGACGATTTGATCGCCGATTTGGCGCAGGCATTGAAAAACATGAAAGAGGTGTAAGCGATGGAACGGGAATGGTCGTTTTCAACGAAACTGCTCCACAATGAATGGAAAGTCGATCGCCACACGGGAGCGGTGAGCGTGCCGATCCAGCACGCCTCCACGTTCCATCAGTTCGATTTCGACACGTTCGGCAAATACGACTACAGCCGCTCCGGCAACCCGACGCGCGAGGCGCTCGAGGAAACGATTGCGGCGTTAGAAGGCGGCGTGCGCGGATTCGCCTTCGCCTCCGGCATGGCGGCCATCTCGACCGCGTTTTTGCTCTTGTCCCGAGGCGACCACGTCCTCGTGACCGAAGACGTCTACGGCGGCACGTACCGGATGATTACGGAGGTGCTCGGCCGCTTTGGCATTGAATATACGTTTGTCGATATGACCGATTTAAACGCAGTGGCGGAAAACATCCGGCCGAACACGAAAGTCATTTATATGGAAACGCCGTCCAATCCATTGTTAAAAGTGACCGACATTCAAGGCGTCGTCAAGTTGGCGAAGGCGCATGGCTGTTTGACATTCTTGGATAATACGTTCATGACGCCGGCGTTGCAGCGGCCGCTTGATCTTGGAGTCGATGTCGTCCTTCACAGCGCCACGAAATTTTTAGCCGGCCATAGCGACGTCGTCGCCGGATTGGCCGTGGTGAAAGATGAAGAGTTGGGAAAAGAGCTGTACAAACTGCAAAACGCGTTTGGCGCCGTCCTTGGCGTCCAAGATGCGTGGCTTGTGCTGCGGGGATTAAAAACGCTCCACGTTCGGCTGAAGCAGTCGTCCGAATCCGCCCTGGCCATCGCTGAGTATTTGGCGCGCCATCCGAAAGTGGAAGATGTGTATTATCCAGGGCTTTCGCACCACCCAGGCCATGACATCCAGCGCCATCAGGCGGCCGGGTTTGGCGCTGTGCTGTCGTTCCGCCTTGCCGATGAAGAAGCGGCTCGGACGTTCGTCCGAAACGTCCGCTTGCCGGTGTTTGCTGTCAGCCTTGGGGCGGTCGAGTCAATTTTATCGCACCCAGCGAAAATGTCGCATGCGGCGATGCCAAAAGAAGAGAGGCTCCGGCGCGGCATTACCGACGGCTTGTTGCGGCTGAGCGTCGGGCTTGAGGATGTCAACGATTTGATCGCCGATTTTGAGCAGGCGTTGTCGTTTGTCAATGAGCATCCATCGGTCGTTCCGACGCGGTAACGACAAAGGTATGCATCGTTTCGGCGGATGCATACCTTTGTTTTTTTCGTTACACTTCCCGAACAAAGTTGACGGCTGTCAGCGGAATGAGCACCGTGCGCGTTTCCCGCTCGTATCCGCCCGCTTCCGCCCTAAGCTCGATCGTTCCGTCCTCGACATCGGTGAGTCGTCCCTCTATTAAGTTGTTGTCCGTCGCGACTTGGATCGTTTCCCCGATGAGGCGGCGGAGCTGCTCTTCGAATGTGGTCGCAAAGTCCATTGTCTCCTCCCTCCCTCTAGAAATGTTGATCTATCAAGGCTTTTCGGCCTCTCAGGGGTGTCCAAAAAATATTTTTCGACAAAATCCCTTACATCCTTTTTCAGTTTTGTGGATATCTTACAGACCTAGGGTGCGCTTCGCGGCCACGGCTGGTTATATTTTCCTGCCATGGGGGGAAGCGTATTCGATGCACCCTTTGGATCTCCGCGTCGCTGATGAGGACGAACCCTCCCATGTCTCCGGGCGTCTTCGCGCCAACATTCCCTCGTTCGGTCTCGTCATCAGGCGGAGGCCGGCCAAGCTCCTTTGGGGACTCAAGGTCGAATGGATAAAATCACGCCAGCTTCTCCGGTGTCATCTGGTTGTCCAACGATTCTTCCGTTCGCAGGGGGAGGCCTTAGGCCGCCCGTTGCACCTGGGACAAGACGTCCTGTTTCATTCGCTCCGCGTCAAAGGCTTGTTTCTTCGTACAAATCGCAAACAGCACATTCAACAGCTTCCGGCATAATGCGACGATGGACTGCTTTCCGGTCAGCGGATTGACGGGGCGGGTCGTATAATACTCATGCAGCTCGCGAAACGCCTCGTTGTGCCGAATCAGCGGAATCATCGCCCGAAACAGCACCGATCGCAGCCGTTTCCGTCCCCGTTTGGAGATGTGCTTTTGCCCTTTGCGCTGGCCGGAGGAGTTCTCCTTGAGCGTCAGGCCCGCCAACTTCACCAATTGACGCGGGTCCCGATAGTGGGCGAAGCTGCCGATCTCCGCCAGAAGATCGATAATCGTGGCGTCTCCCAACCCGTCGACCGTTTTCAGCCATTGATACTCCATCGTCGTTTGAACCAATGCCTTCAACTCGGCGTCCAACGCGGCGATCTCAGCCTCCAATTGGCGGTATCGGCGGACGAGCGCGGCGATCTCAAACCGGGCCATCGTCGTCCCTTCCGTCACCCCAATCGAGTCCTTCGCGGTGTTGATCAACGCCTGAATTTTGGCCTTCTGCGGGCATTTCATCCCTTCGCTTTGCCGGTACACCTCAAGAAGCTCCTCCACCGTCCGGCCGGCCATATCAGCCGGAAGCGGCGTCCACTCCAACACCGAAAGCGCCGTTTTCCCCAAGTCACGAAACACGGTCCAAAACTCTGGAAAATACCGATCCGTCCAGCGGACGATCGCGTTTTTCACCGCCGTCTGTTCCTTGCGGAGCTTCTCTTTGAGCGTGCTCCCCACGCGCAAATCGGCTTCGATCTCGTGCAGCAGCCGGGGAACGAGGAATCGTCCGTCTTTTGCCAGTCTGGCAATGACCAGGGCGTCTTTGGCGTCGTGTTTCGTCGGCAGGTTGTCATCGAGTTCTTTCGACCGGCACACATGCGCCGGGTTGACCATGACCAACGGGATCCCGTGCTCCTCGAGGAAGTAGGCCAGGTTCAACCAGTAGTGCCCGGTCGGCTCCACCGCGACGATCACCTCTGACTTCCCGAACGCTTGCATCGCCTCCTGAATCGCTTCATACAGCTGGCGAAAGCCCTCTTTCGACTGGAAGATCGGGAACGATTTGCGAAGCACACGCCCCCGGTCATCCACGAAGCAGGCGTAGTGGGTTCGTTTCGCGATATCGATGCCCACGACAAGCGTTTGTTCGGTGACTTGATCAATTTTATAGTTTTGTGTACAATTCATCTGAAGTCCTCCTTGGTATGGTGAGTGATGTGTTTGACACCCCTGCATCATACCAAGAGGGCTTTTTTTGATCAAGTCCCCGGAAAAGCTCCTAACGGGAATGCTCCTTTCAGTCTAAAAGGCCGGTGATTTAAGGGGAAATACTGCTCTCCAACAGTGTTTCTCAAATTGAAAAACCTTGCAACACCATCACTTCATTCCTTGTGATTTCTCATAAATCGAGCGAATCCATTGTTTTTCATCAGCCTTCTAAACGGGTGATGGCTTGAATGCTGGCAAACGGAATGTAAACGAAACGCCCGAGCGCATCCTCAAGCACGGCATAATCGTTTCGGACGGCGATGACTGTGCCGCTCACCGGGCCGAAATTGACCGTAATTTCTACTCTCTCCCCAATCAAGTCCTCGAGCTCGTCGCCAATATCTTCCGCGGGTGGCGCCCCTGTGCGCAACTCGGTCAAAATGGCTTGCAACAGTTCGCGCTCGTCCTCCAAAATGTCCCGCTGTTCTTGCTCCTCATCAAGAATGCGGCGCAAAATTCGTTCGGCATCTTCCCCGTGATCGGCGATGGCTTCTAATAGAGAGACAATTTGTTCGACGGCCGAATCATCCAAATCTAGTTTTTCAAGCCATTTGCGGATCTTTTTCAGCTCTTTCACTGCTTCGCGCAAATGTTTATGTCCCAACGCCTCTTCCTCCTTCCTTTTCTTCCATTCGTTAACTACGTTATGCACCGCTCTTTCATTCGACACGGGTGCGTATCCTAGGAAGAAAGAACGATTTTTTTAGCCACGGGCATGGGGAAAACGGTTGAACTTTGTCGGGGGAATGACAGGTAAATGATAGGACAATTCTACTGTGTTCCTAAAAAATCAACGATTGCCTCTCACCGTTAAGAGAAAAAATGGATATATAGTGGATGAGGTGATTGATGATGGTGCCAGAGCGAAAAAAAGACTTCATCAGCGTCGTCATTCCGTGTTATAACGCATCCCGTTATATTGAGGACTGCCTAAATGGGCTGTTCAATCAAACATATCGCCAGTTTGAAGCGATTATTGTCGATGACGGATCGGACGATGGGAGCGAAGAAGTCGTGAAGCGGTGGATGAACGACCATTCCCCGTTCTTCCCGGTCGTCTATATCAAACTCCCGCGCAACGTCGGTTTTGCCGGGGCGCTCAATGTCGGCTACTTTTTAAGCAAAGGTGAGTACATCGCTGTCCATGACGCCGACGATATTTCCCATCCGGAGCGGTTCGAAAAACAATGGAAATTTTTGAACGAGCACCCGCACATCGCTTTAATCGGCACGAATTACGCCGCCTTTCCCGACGGACACTTCGATCGAAAGACGCCCGCCAACTGGCTCGCTTACGGGCGCGACATCCGCCGCGTCTATGCGGAAGGGAAACATTGCATTTGCCACGGCACGATCATGTTCCGCGGCGCCGTGTTTGACCAACTCGGCGGGCCGACAAGGCGGATTCGCGGCGCCGAAGATTATGAGTTTATTGTCAAATGTTTAAACGCCAAGCTGGAAGTGGAAAATTTGCCTGACATTTTGTACTACTACCGCAGCCATCCGCAACAGCGCTCGCGCCAGTTTTATAAGAAAGGAGGGAGCTGATCATGCGCGTATTCATGGTGCTAGATGGCCTTGACTTTGGAGGAACGGAAACGCACGCCTTCAGCCTAGCGAAAGAAATGGCCGCCCGCGGCGTTCATGTGGCCGTCGCCGCCCGCGGCGGGTCACTGGCCGATCGTTTTAGGGAAGCCGGCTGTTCAATTTATTTCATCGATTTTCCAACAGCGATCGAGATAGACGAACAACGGAAAGAACAGCTCATTCAGCAGCTTGAGGCGGTGATGAAGAAGGAAAACATCTCGATCGTTCATGCCCACCAGACGCCATCCGGCATCCTCGCTGCCACCGCTGCGCGCCGCCGCGGCATCCCGGTCGTCTTTACCGCCCATGGCACGTACTATCCGCCAGCCGAGCTTGAAGAGATGCTCCGTCTTGCTTCTGCTGCGATTGCTGTCAGTCCGCCCGTCGAGCGGCATATTGTCCCGCTCATTTCCAAACGGGTTCTCATCCCGAACGGCATTGACACGAACGAGTTTGCCCCGCTCGGCCGCGGAGGGCGGCAGACGCTTGGCATCCCGGACGACGCCTTGGTCATCGTCTATAGCAGCCGCCTCGCCTGGGCGAAAGCTGGCATTTGTTTTATGTTTTTAAAAGCGTGCAAAGATGTCAAACGGCTGTTTCCGAACTTGCACGCCGTCGTTGTCGGAGACGGCCCGCGCTTTTCTGACGTGCAGAGCCTTGTCCGCCTCATTCACCAAACGTGCCGCGAGTCGTTTCTCCATCTCGTTGGCGAACAAAGCGATATGGCTGTGTATTACTCACTCGCTGACGTTGTTGTCGGCACCGGCCGTGTCGCTCTAGAAGCGATGGCATGCGGCAAACCGGTGCTCGCCGCTGGCAACCACGGCTACTTCGGCGTTGTCGAGCCAAGCGGTTATGCCGAAGCATGGGAGTGTTACTTTGGCGATCACGGCTCGCGCCAAGGGTGCAGCCGCTATCTTCTTTCCCAAGACTTAAAACGGCTGCTTGCCTCCCCCTCATACCGCGAACAACTAGGCACGGCCGGACGGGAGTGGGTGAGACAGCAGTTTCATATCAAAACGTGTGTCGACCAAGTGCTTGGCGTATATGCATCCTTGTTGAAAGGGGAATCGTCATGATGAAAAAGGTGTTGTATATCGGTTGGATCGGCTTTCAAAACGTAGGCGACGAGCTGTTATGGAATCTTTTTGCCTCCTATGCCCGCCAATACGCCCCGGACGTTCAAATCATCCCATCGACGCCCAAGGTCAACTGGAAAGATACGAGCCCGTACGACGCCGTCGTGCTCGGCGGCGGTTCGCTCTTGCTTCCAGGCTACATGGCCGTTTTGCAAGAGGCGCACGAAGCTGGAAAACCAATATGGATATGGGGAAGCGGCATTGACTGGATCGGTGAAGCTGAAACCGACGCCTTGTGTGCAGGCGCTAAGCCAGCGCTTCACCGCCACTTTTCCGCCAACGACGTCGAGCTGTTCCGCACCGTCCTCGCCTCGGCCGCCTTTGCCGGCATTCGCGGCCCGCTCAGCGAAGCGGTATTAAAAACGTTAGGCGCCTATCCTGCAAACGTCCGCGTCATCGGCGATCCAAGGCTGTTATTGCAGACTCCCGCCTCAGCCGAACCGCCAAACAAAGAAAAAACGATCGGCATCAACTGGGGGACGACATACAATCGCCTATTCGGCCAACACGAAACACTCGTCGAAGACACCCTCGCCCGCGCTGCCAAAATGTGGATCGCCTCCGGCTACCGGATTCACTTGTACATCGTCTGGCCGAACGACCGCTCCGCCTGCGAGCGGCTGTACAAAAAAATTAACTGCCCGGAGCGCGTCACCTTCGACCGCGCACTATATGACGAACGGCAGTTCATCGAGCGGCTTCAGCCTCTTGCCGCCACCGTCAACTTCAAACTCCACGCTAATTTGTTGTCCCTGGCCGCCGGCGTCCCGGCCGTCATGCTCGGCTACCGGTTTAAAGTGTTCGACTTCGCCGCCTTGCTCGGCCTTGACCGGTATGTCGTCTCGACCGCGAGCCCGCAGCTTGAAACAGATTTGATCGACACCGTCGCCCTCGCGGAACAACACCGCCGCCGGATCATGGAACAATACGAAACCGCCCGCCGCCAGTACATTCCGCTCTTGCTCGAGCCGTTTGAGCGCGGGTTGTTTCGATAAGGGGGAGGCGCGGGCTTTCCCTTTTTTCATGATGAACACTAATTTTTTTAAAAAAGTGTTTGACAAACGAGGAAGGCATATATATAATAAAAAATGTGTTTGAAAGCGATATGACCTGTTAGCTCAGTGGGAGAGCACTTCCTTGACAGGGAAGGGGTCGGGGGTTCAAGTCCCTCACAGGTCATCACAAAATACCTCGATCTCGATGGAGATCGAGGTGTTTTTTTATTGCCCCGCCGCCTATGCGAACACAAAGTGTGAGTAAAATATTTGTGGGTGAAATTCAGGAAGGATCCCCGACGAGCATAGCGAATTTTTGTTCGCCACGCTCGTCGGGGCCACCAATCCAAAAACAAATCTCATGTAAAAAGGACTCTCTCCCTGCTATGATGGTGATGACCAACATCCATAAAACAGGAGGGAGGGAGTCCATGAAACTTCTTACCACATAATGGCCCCTATTAAAAGAGTTGGAGGAGCAATTAGTAAGAACTCTTCAAAAGGTGTTCGCTGTCTTGTTGGCCGCCCTTTTGGAGGAGATTGATCAACAACTGGCGGAAGCGCGGGACAAGCGGCGGTATCAGCTGAAAGATAAACGGCCGACCACGATCCAAACGCTGTTTGGAGAAGTGGCGTTCCGTCGGAACGACTACTATGATCGACAAACGGGGGCGTATACGTTCTTGCTGGATGCCGAACTGGGCTTTGATGGAGCGCAGTCGATCAGTCCGTGCCTCGAGGAAACGGCGGTCGAGTTGGCCGTGGAGTGCTCTTCCTACCGCAAAGCAGCTCGCACACTCGAGTCGATCGTGGGGTATGCGGTCCTCAGCCACGAGGCGATTCGCCAACTGGTGCTGGAGGCCCCTGTCTCGCTGCACCACCCTGTTTCCCAACGGCACGGCCGAGTGCTGTTTGTGGAGGCGGATGGGCTGTTCATTTCCCGCCAGGGGAAAGGGAAACGGGCGAAAGAAGAGAAAATCCTGGCGATTCACGAGGGATGGAAACGAAACGGTTCGCAGCTCGAGCTCGTGAACCGGCGCCACTACCTCCATGAAGGGGCGGGAGACGTGTGGGAACGGTTTGAAGAGTGGCTGATGAACGAATATGCCTATGATCCGTTCCGGGACCTTTTGATCATCAACGGCGACGCGGCGTCGTGGATCACGGCCTGCCGGGAGTATTTTGGAAAGCGAGCCTGCTTTCAGCTGGATCGATTTCATGTGGCGCGGGAGCTGCGTCAGTGTCTGTCCGGCCATCCGCGTTGGCGGGAGGTGCTGAGGAAGCTGGCGAAACAAGACGAAGAAGGACTTTTGGTCGAGCTGAACAGCGCGGTCGGCACGTTGGAGGACGAAGGCAAAGAACAACAGCTGGCCGCCTTGATTCGCCGGATCGAGTCGATGCCGGGATGCATCCGGGACTACCGGGAGTGGCTGTCGGAGCAAGGGGTGGAGACGACCGGCATGCGTCCGATGGGCCACGCCGAGAGCGTGATGAGCCGGTTTGCGCATCGGGTGAAATCCCGCCGCAGCTGGAAAGACCAAGGGCTTCGGGCGTTTCTGAGGGCGATGGCAGCCCGAATCGACGGGATTTGGCGGAGAAATGGGCAGTTGGTGGAGGAAGAAGAGACCCGAACGGCAGCCTCGGCCTCAACAAAGTCCAAGCGGATCGAACAGGCCAAACGGAAGGCCGGACGGTTATGGGCAGATGTGGTGCGTCAGAATCTACCGTGTCTGCAGCGGTCATCCGGGACGCCGATCCATCAAGCGTTGTCGGCGCTCCGGGATGGTGGTTGGGTGTAAAAAAATGGAATACAATATCATCACCTCAAGATGAGGGATGAGAGTCCGAAAGCGCTTACGATATTAATTCCTGAAAATGGTTCGCTAACTAGTGATTGACAACGCCCGTAGTGAACCGAAAAAATGTTCTCCACAAAGTCTTGACTGACTCGTTGCAAGGATAATAATTGACAGATTCGCGAATGTTATTTTATAATTAAGGCAAAACAATTGAATAGCCATGCTAAAGGGGAGTAGCTTTTACAACAAAGTCGTCATTTCGGAGTTTTGCCGCTCCCGGCTTTGTTGGCAACGTTAACGTTGTTAGCAAGACCTTTACCCGTTGGTAAAGGTCTTTATTTGTATGTAAAACCTTTACCATACATGGTAAAGGTTTTTTACAGGCGTGTTGATTATCCAATAAAATCCAAAGGGTATAGAAAAAAGAGCACCTTTCCTGTAGAATGTGAGTAGCGACACAAACAAACCCAGGAGGTGCTCTCTATGAACAAGCATACCACACTCCCGAATTTGATGCAAAAACTTGTTTCGGATGAAGAGATTCAACTGATTGCCGAAGCGGTTGGGTATCGTGATTCGTCTCGAACCTTTACGTTGCGCGAGTGGATTCACTTCTTCCTGCTGGCCGCCATGCATCAATGGAAAAGCTTTCGCCACGGAGCCGATGTGGGACCTCTGTATGGATTGCCGCGATTCCATTATTCAACTGTATCCAAGAAAGCGAAAGAAGTTCCCTATGACATCATGAAACGCTTGTTGGCGTTGATCATTTCCAAGTGCAACCGCCAAACCCGCCGTTCGCTTCGGTTTCCCAAACCGCTTCGGGTGGTGGATTCGACGACCGTCACGGTCGGGAAAAACCGCCTGCCATGGGCGCCGTATCACGGCGAACGCGCCGGAGTGAAGCTACACGTCGCGTATTCGCCGGAATCCTCGCTGCCGGCAGACGTGGTGGAAACGACCGGACTGCGTCACGATGGCCCAGTGGGAGAACAGTTGACGAACGCTCAACAAGTGCTGGTGGAAGACCGGGCGTATTTCAAAATCGAACGCCTCGATCGATTTGTGGAGCAGCATCAGCTCTTTGTCATTCGGATGAAGGACAACATCGAACTTCATCAGAAAAAAAGCTTGAAACGCCTTTCCAGCACATCCTCATCGGTTCAAGCCGACTTCACGTGCCAGTTGGGGACGAAACAATGCCGCTCCACCAAGCGTCACCGGGTGGTGATCTTTCGAGATGCGAATGGCCGCGACATTCGGGTCGTGACGAACCTCTTCCATGCGTCTGCGGAAACCATTGCCGACATGTACCAACAACGTTGGGCTGTTGAGGTCTTTTTCCGTTGGGTGAAGCAATATCTGAATGTCCCGACCTTGTTTGGCACGACGGAAAATGCGGTATACAACCAACTGTTTGCGGCGTTCATCGCGTATGTGTTGCTGCGATGGCTGTATGATCAAACCAAAAAACAGACGAACGTCTCTCTTTCCTTCATTTCGTTCGTTCGCCGTTTTTTCTCTGGGCAGCTTCCTCTCGATTGGAAATCCGGGATGGCCGCTGCTTTGTTTGAGTATGCCCAAATTTATGGAAGGCGTATGTATAATTTTGGATAATCAACACTCGTGAATTACAATATTATTTCTGTTAATAATAGGTGTTTTAAAAAGTTGAATTTTTCCTAGCTTCGTCATTCTTCTGTTGTCGAAGATATGATGCGTGGTGCGTTTTGCCTGAATTTTTTCCATTTTTTAATTGCACTTAAATTCATCATATTTATTGTACGGCTCATCTTTCATAAATGGAGATGAGTTTATTTTTATCTTTACAGTCAATCAATAACTATAACAGCATCAAAATCGGAGTGAAGTATAATAAACAGGGGGCTTATGCCTCTTCACTCTGATTTCATACACTTGATGGGATGGTCCATCTCAGCAGTCTTGGCCTAATTACTCTTAGCTTCTTCCTCCTGTTTCTCAAACTAATTGGAAAGAATATCGATGGGATCATGCAAAAAATTGCCATAGCTGAAGCCTGTAGATGCTCCGTAATGAGTTACTTGGTTCTTACCTACACTTGGAAATATGAGATTTTAGGTTAGGCATCATCATATCCATGCTTTGTGCCAAGTATTTAAAAGTCATATTAAACTCATGACGTATGCCTTCTGGTTCAAGGGCCTGAACATAGGCGTCCATGTCCATCTTATTGACGTAGTCGAAATATTGCATGATAGCATGATGGCATGATGGCAGTTCTGCAGTCCGGGTAGCTTAACTATCGATGGGATGTAAAGTCTCCCTCGGTAATCCTGTCTGGCGAAGATACCGAGGGCTTTTTCAAGAAAACTTGATATCCCAAAGTAACCGACGATTAAACCGTAGTCTTTCTTTTCATACTTACGATTGGTTCTCGAGATCGCCTGGAGCATAATGGTTTTATCTAGACATAACTTGCTCAACAAGAGCACCATAGCCCGTTAACAATTTGTCACAGACGATCAACATAAACAACTTATCTTCAGGCATTGGCTTCTTAAAACGAGCAATGAGATTCTTTTCTTTATCACTTAGATAGGGGGTACTTTTTCAACTGATCGTTGTCATCTGGTCCAGCAGAGAAGATCACATAAATTCATCCAGCTTTTCTTTATACATAAATAAAAGCGGTTCGCAAGCGCTGGCAACGACTTGTGCTTCAAAGCCGTTTGGTTGGATGTGGGTTTCGTAATAATACCTTGAATTGTGTAGGTTGTAATTCAAAGTGTTCAGCAATATCACCTTTAACGACATACAACTTACCAGAGCCGCTTTTCCAATCGAAATCATAAAGACGATACAAATAATACTGGTTACTATATTCTTTTGAGAAAGACAATTCATTTGACGTTATCTCAAAAGGAGTATTAATTCCATTTACTGTTGTCTTGACTTCAATAAACTTCTCGGTGCCATCCAAATGAAAAGATTTAATATCATATCCCGCTCCATCACCAAGGTCTTGAGCAATATGTTGAACTTTTTCAGCTAAATCCGCTCGTCCATGATGTTTAAGGTACTCTATTTCATATTCAAGAATGCTCTTTTCTCCTAATAGGCCAATTTCTCTTTTCTTTTCTTGTAATTCAACAAAGTCAATTTGAATGGAGGAATGAACATTTTGATGGTCAACCTTCTTAGTTGGTCCTTCTGTTAAAACAATCTTTGTTTTAGGATTTAGCTTATTTAAATCAATTTCTTGATTTAGCTCTGTTGTTATCGGAGTTTTACTTTGTTGAGTTGGCTGAGAGGCTGTCTCCCCAGAGAATATAGTAAGAAACTTATTCCAATTATTTTCTGCAAAGACAGCACGTTCTTGCTCCTTATAGAACTGCTCCCATTGATTTGCAGGTAAATTTTTATACCCCAACAGTCCTCCGACATATTCAAAATAACCTTTTCCTGGTAACATCGTATCGTGGTTGACAACAATGGTCGATAGTGGAGGAAAACCATTGTCAATACAAGCCTTTGAAATTGTCCTGTAAATTAGCACATTATTTCAGAATCACTTTTTCAAATTATTTCAGATGGATTCTGAAATAATGTGCAAAATTTTTGCGGATTGTTCCGGATTTTGCACATTCTTTCGGAACGTTTGCACGCTCTTTCAGATGAAGATTTCCAACGCGCCTGATGGACCGATGGAAAATGGAAAAGTGAAAGCACAAAAGAGGCCGATTCGGCCCCTTTCGTGCTAATACCCCATTTCCTCCGCGGCCATGCGCACCACTTCTTCGTCAATGGCGTCCTTTTTCAGCTGATACCCGTATAACAGGCACGTCGTGGCCAACGTGTTGATCACCCGAGGCCATCCCCGCGACTGCAGGGCAATCGCCTCTAACGCCGATGGAGTGAAGATCGGATGCTTCGCCCCGGCCTGTTTCATCCGATGCTCGATGTAGCCCGCCACCTCTTCCCTCTCCAGCGGCCCCATCCGGTATCGCATGATGATCCGTTGGTCGAGAGGGTGGTGCTGATTGAGCCGCAGCTTCCCCTGTAAATGGGGCAGCCCGGCCAAAATCAAGACAAATGGGTTGGTCGAATCCATCTCAAAGTTGAACAAGATGGCGATGTCCTGTAAAAATGCATCCTTTGCTAAATGCATCTCGTCCAAAATGAACACCGGCGTGATCCGTCGTTCATGATACAATCGCTCGATCGTCTGCTGGATTTGGCGGAAGAGATCTACCTTGCGGTACTTCGGTTCCTCTCCTAATCCCAAGGCCAGTCCACGGTAAAAATCCATCACGCCTCCGGTGGATAACGGAAAGTAGACGACATGATACAATGATGGATTCAATGACTCTTTCAGCGCCCGAAGGGCGAACGTCTTGCCCGCCCCCGGCTCTCCGATCAACAGCCCGATCCCCCGTGTTCGTTTCACGTACTCCAGCGCCCGCAACGCTTCCTGAAATGACGCCCCTTGATACGCCTCGGACGGGTCTGTTTCTTTCGCAAACGGCTCCCGCGAAAGGGAGTAAAACGATTTATACACCGTGTTCTCCCTCCTTCGCCGGAATCGCCGCAAACGGGGACCGATGGCGTTTTACATAGGCGTTGTCCTCCAAACGAACCCGAACGGCCTCCGCCACCTTCCTTCCATCTTCGTACACATAGACGCCCCGTTCATCATAGCGGAGCTCAATCGATTGCCCAATGAACCGAGGCGGCACTTCGTATAGCTGTTTATTCAGGGTGATCGTGCCATCGGCTTTCACCTTGCGGTGCTCCCGTTTCAGAAAAATCGCATCCAGCCAATCGCCATCTTCGATGAACGACACGAGATGCACTTGCGATTGAAACACCTCATGCGGCGTTTTTCCGTCCAGTGAGGCGTGCGGTTTTCGATGATACTCCTCTTCAAGCCACTTCCAAAAACGCTCGTTCAACTCGTCAAGCGATTTCGGCGGATTCAGCTCCAACAGTGGATAAAACCGTGTCTGTACGGTGCGGAAGAACCGTTCGATTTTTCCCTTGCTTTGCGGGTCATACGGCTGGGTGTGGATGAGTGTAATCCCCATCTCGGCGCACGCATACTGCAGCACCTCGGACCGATAAATTTTCCCGTTGTCCGAGTAAATGCGTTTCGGCTTCCCGCAACGAAGCACCGCTTCCTTCGTGACGATCCGCAGCCCGTCAAACTTCTCCGAAGGGAAAAATTGGGCATATGGCACTAACCGCGAGCAGTCATCGATATACGCGATCAAAAACGTTTTCTGGGCTTTCCCATGGACGCGAATCGTGGGTCCATGGGATAAGTCCCCTTGCCATAGCTCATTGATCTGGTCATACGCAAAACGCTTTCGCTCCGGCATCGGCAAGATTTCTTTTCCCACCAGGTTGTGTTTTTTCAACAATCGGTATATAGTAAAGTATGAGAGGGTGGTGGGAATGTCCCCCTGCTTGGTGAGTTGTTCGTAGAATAGGGTCACGGGCATGGTGGGATGTTCCTTCCTCAATGCTAGAATATGATCCTCATCATCGGGGGACAGACGTCTGGAGCGGCCGCGGTCCGAACGGCGCTTCGGCTTCAAGGCGTCGAAGCCCCCTTTTTTGTATCGGGCGCACCAATCCAGAATCGTCTTCGCCGCAATGGGTTTGTCCCCTTGATGGGGAATCGAGTGCACTCGCCCGCCCACCTCATTCAAATACGCTTTGGGCTCCACCTGGCCATTCACCAACGGAGCGATCAGCCCGTACCGAAACAGCGCGATGTCGTGTCTCATCGATTCATCCATCTGGATCTCCTCCCTGTCTCCCTGTGATGTTGGACCGTCCCGGTCCCCTCTACCCCCTATCTTACGAAACGGCTCGAGATTCGTCGAGAGGAAGGGTTTGTGGGAACATCAACTATCTCCATTTTTGGTGTTAAGTAGAAAATCAGGAAGTAATTTGATCCGCAAACGGATGCCACCTCTCGTTTGTCCACAGGTCTTGGATGATCGAGCCCACCCCCCGTCCCTCCAAGGTCTGCATCCACCAAACCGCCCGTTCTGTTCTTGCGTTCCCTACAGGGCCGATGATCCCCCACCTTCTCGCCGCCGCGTGATGCAAGCGAGAGAGATTCCGTAAAAATCGTCGGACATAAAACAAGATGACCTCCTTGGTGGGAAAAACAACCTGTTTGGTCTTCGCTCCTTTCCTTGGCGTTTCGAACCATGCTTTGACCGCTTGCCAAATAACCGATCGTGTATATTGAACATACGGGAGGAGGAAAGAAGGCAGCACACTCACGGTTTTGCGACACTCTTGACAGCGATATCGTGCGATCCAAAGGTGATACTCCCCCTCTGCCGTCAACGCATAGCGTTGGTAGTATCCGTGACGATGCAAGGGGCGGCGGGATGAACAGTGGGGGCATTGGTTCACGTCGGGAAAATCGTTCCCTTTCCCACGATCCGTATACGTTTGAATGTCAATGCCAAAGTCGTGAAACTGGATCACACTTCCTCCCCCTCATTGAAACGAATGGAAATCTTTGTCCGAAACAATTCACAAAAAATTTAGCACATTCCTTCAGAAAAGGGGAGAGGGCTTTCTGAAAGAATGTGCAAAAAAATGGGCGTTTTGTGCTGAAATAAAATGATAATTTACATGTCCCTAATGGATTATTTAGTGATTTTGGTGAAATCGTATTATTTAATTTCTTGCTAAGCTGTCCATACGTCAAAACTTCACCTCTTTGAGCATACTCGATTAAAATCTTGGTCATATATACAAGCAACTTTTTATTCAACTGTCTCCCTCCTTATTTTCCGTAATTACTGCAGTTAGCTCTTCAAGCTATTACATAAAAGCCTCCTATTTATCCTTTGTCAAAGGGTGGAGCAATGTCAACTTTGACTTCTACTTCCTTCTAAGGATCTTTCCTATTTGCTATACATACCATATGTTTTGACTTAAATGATGGAAAACCTTCTAATTAGACAAAAGACAGCGAGCAAGGTACAAGCTCCTGTCTTTTTTGATTTAGAAATGGGAGCATACTATTAAAAGGAAACCTTCATCCATAGACTCAAGAGTTTAATTTTTTGGTCACAAATTGGTCACGACACTGTAACCAGATAAGTAAAATTATTAGGAGGATTTTTTAGATTATATGGTGTTACAATTAAGCCTATCTGAAGCAAAAGTCTAGGAATTTGCTAAAGAGACGTGATTGGACGCGAAGAGCGAGTATTGCTGACATCCTTTTTTCTTCTTGGGGCTAACGAGGATTTAAGATAAAATAGTGCTATGCTAACAGCAACTTCAGTTGGTTGCGGAATTTACGAAATTAACTGTAAAAATATTAACTTTAATTGTTGTTAATTGGGATTAATACGGAATTTGGATCTTCAGGGAGGCAGGGGAAAAATGTTATATTACAACGAATATGATTTACAGCGAAAGTTAGCCAAATTATATAAGGAATATGAATTAACTAAAGATGAGCTTGATATTCTGAATGCTTGCATAATTTGGTATGACAGTGGAGAAATCAATTTCGATGGTGTAAGTGAAATGACAGGAAAACCTCTCGAAGAAATCATGTTTATTTTAGATAAATTACATCAACGAGGAAAAATTGTGTTTCACGATTCCAAAACTATCGATTTCGCACGATTAGATCAACAATTATACTCTGTCGAATTATCTTTACGGACTTTATGGGATAAACTCTTGGAATCTTCTCGGTATAAGTCTCACTCTAACTATTTAGGAGATGTTGAACTAATCCCTAAGAAAGATGGTGGTATTAGTGTATATTGTAGGGACGGTTTTATGTGGGACAAAAAAGATATGCTTGAATTATCCGAAAGAATCAAAAAATTTGCTGAAAGTATAAGTCAAGAAGACATCGATGTCCACAACAACGAAATAACTGAATGGAAGAAGTTTAAAAGAGAACAATATCTAAAACAACGAGAAGAAAAAAAACAAAGAAAAGCTACCCCTGAAAATGGATTAGTTGTCATTTTTCGAATATTTCCAAGCGGTTTATATAAGTTTTCTTACACTACTTCTTCATCTAAAGAACACAAGATTAGTGAGTTAAAAGATCAATACGGTAACAATATTGAAATTGTTCACGTATTAGAAACTTACGATACAAAGAAGTTTTATTATCAGTTTCTTAAAAAACAATTTTCGACTCGATTAGAAACTTATTCAGAGTATCGATTGACAGAAGAAAATATTCAATTTATTAAATCTGAAAAATATCCTGCTAATGCTATGGAATGGTTAAGGGGATAAAACCCATTGGGAATCCCATATGTATGCTTATTGCTGCAGTAACTCTATGGAAACACACTTTTTTATTAAGATGGTAATACAGGCAAATTGATGGATTACAAATCTATAATAATCAGCGTTTTGAATTTAATTTTACATTTTCTATGATTGACCTAAAGGTAGGGAATCGACAAACGGAGCACTTTATATCAATTAGCTTCTATTAACATTTCAGCTTACGTAGGTTTTTGCTACCGATAAATCACTTCAATACGGTTGTATTGGATAGTAGCCTAGGCAGAGAGGATCTACTTCGTTTAGTTGTATTATCGGGCGCAACAAGGTATCGGGACTTAATATCTGTCGGTGGGAATGCTTTCTCAATAAATATATAACTTGGTAAACATGAAAGGGAATGAGACATTCACAGAATATTTAATTGAATCTGAAGCTTTTTACTAAGAGGGGAATAGTGTCTCAGGATAAAATTCCAACACAATTATTCGTGGAGTATAAAGATTTTCGGGAATATGTGAAGAAATTACGAAAATCCCAGGCTGAACATAAAAGGCTCTCGCTTTAAATAATACTGTTTTCTAAAAATTTTATTTGATTTATTTTTAACATTGTTAATCCTGTACTACCGACATTTAGTAATATATAATATGGTATGTACCGAGTTTACTTGGCGGTAGGGTGGATTACTTTTTTGTTTTATCAATTAAAGTAATTACAAGGGTACACCGAAAAAGGGCTATCTCATCAGTTTTATGAGATAACCCTTTTTCAATTGGACACATTTCATAAATATAGACAAATGAAGCTTTCGACAATTATTAATATGGTTGGAACATCGTACTTATTCCGTATTATCAGAGTTACTTATAACCGTTCATAACAGCTATTATGAGTTGTCGTAATTTTATAAATATTGGTTACCTAGGAGAATAATGATATTCTTCAAAAGGTATTTAAACCATACTGCTAAAGTTATGGTTTCAGCTTGTCGACAAAGTCGAAAAGCTGAAATAATCACTCTGTCAGATTTGGAGTGATTATTTTGGCTTTAGTGAAATAGGAATATAGGTCAGCAATTTTCTAAATCACTGTTTATACCTTGCGAGTTGTCTGTTCTTTATATGAATAAGTATAATTATAATGTGATTGTAAGAATATAACAACACTGGGGGTTGTATATAATTACCAAAATTTAAAAGGGAGATGCTTATGGCTACTCTTTCAGAAATTACTGCCGGATCCTTGGTAAGAGGAATAATACCCAACGCTGTTGTTACAATAATTGAAGTAAAAAGACATGGAGACTCCATTATAGAAGTCACATATAAAACAGATGATGGATATTTAGGAAATGAGCTCATATTTCAAGATAGAGCTAAAACACTGGAAGTTATAAGTAAAAAACAAAAATGGAATTTTAATGGAGACGGAAAATTATTCCGATTAGTGTCAGAGGCTTATCGTATACGTTTAGCTCATTTATTTGATCCTTATTTAGCAATACACACTTCTAATGTGGAACCACTACCACATCAGATAACCGCTGTTTACGGAGAAATGTTACCACGTCAACCATTGCGATTTTTACTAGCCGATGATCCTGGTGCTGGAAAAACGATAATGACCGGACTTTTTATAAAAGAATTGATGTTAAGAGGAGATTTAAAACGATGTTTAATTGTTTGTCCGGGAAGTCTTGTAGAGCAATGGGCTGATGAGCTAAAGAGCAAGTTTGATATTGAATTTGGCATATTGACAAATGATTTTTTAAATTCTTGTTTTGGGAAAAACCCATTTGAACAAATGCCATTATGTATAGCACGTTTAGACAAATTATCTAGAGATGAAGAACTGCAAAAATTACTTAAAAATACAGACTGGGATTTAATAGTTTGTGACGAAGCTCATAAGATGTCTGCTAGTTTTTTTGGTGGAGAAATAAAATATACTAAACGCTACCATTTAGGAAGATTGCTTTCAAAAATCACTAGACACTTTCTTCTTTTAACAGCAACACCTCATAATGGTAAAGAAGCAGATTTCCAATTATTTATGGCATTACTTGATAGTGATAGATTCGAGGGAAGATTTCGTGACGGTGTTCATAAGGTTGATATTTCAGACATGATGCGTCGACTTGTTAAGGAAGAATTATTAACATTTGATCAGAAACCATTATTCCCTGAGCGTGTAGCTCACACAATTAATTATCCGTTATCGGATGAAGAGGCAGTTCTATACAAAAAAGTAACTGATTATGTGCGAGAGGAATTTAATAGGGCAGATGCTCTTACGGATGAAGGACGAAGGGGAACTGTTGGATTTGCGCTTACTATTTTACAGCGTCGATTAGCATCATCTCCAGAAGCAATTTACCAATCATTAAAGCGACGTAGGGAACGTTTAGAAAGACGCCTTGAGGAAGAAAGACTAAATAAGCGTGAAAGTAATAAAATTAAAAGTAGGTTTTTAACGGAAGATGAAATAGATGAATTTGATGATTTTCCTTACGAAGAAATTGAACGAATGGAAGAAAGAATTACGGATCAAGCAACAGCAGCTCAAACAGTTACTGAGCTTGAAGCTGAAATACAACGTTTAAAAGAACTAGAGCAGATTGCTTTATTTGTTCGAAATAGTGGCAAAGATAGAAAGTGGGAGGAGCTATCGAAGTTATTGCAAAATACCCCTGAAATGTATGATAAAGAAGGAAATAGACGAAAATTAGTTATTTTTACAGAGCATCGGGATACCTTAAATTATCTTGCTGATAAAATTCGGTCATTGTTAGGAAAAAATGAATCAGTTGTTACCATACATGGGGGAATGACAAGAGAAGAAAGAAAAAAAGCGGAAATAGCTTTTAAACATGATAAAGATGCGACGGTTTTAATTGCTACTGATGCAGCAGGGGAAGGTATTAATCTGCAAAGGGCACATCTAATGGTAAATTATGATCTCCCTTGGAACCCAAACAGGCTAGAACAACGTTTTGGACGCATTCATAGAATTGGACAGAAAGAAGTATGCCATTTATGGAATCTTGTTGCTGGAGAGACGAGAGAGGGCGAGGTATTGCATACATTACTACGGAAGCTTGAAGAAGAAAGTAAAGCTCTACAGGGGCGTGTATTTAATGTCTTAGGCAAGATAAAATTCGATGGTCAACCATTAAGAAACTTACTTGTTGAAGCCATTAGATATGGCGAAAAACCGGAAGTGAAGGAACGTTTAAACAAAGTTATTGAAAATGCTTTAGATCATGAGTATTTAAAGTCATTGATTGAGGAAAAAGCTCTTGCAAAAAATACTATGGACATATCAAAAGTTATTGAAATTAAAGAAGAGATGGAGCGGATGGAGGCACGGAAATTACAGCCACACTTTATATCATCATTTTTTATTGAAGCGTTCAAACATCTAGGGGGATCTATAAGAGAAAGAGAACAGGGAAGATATGAAATTACTCGTGTGCCGGCTAGCATAAGAAATCGAGACAGGGGAATTGGGAGAAGCGAAACAATTCCTCAAAGGTATGAACGCATTTGCTTTGAAAAAAGTTTAATAAATGTTCCTTCAAAGCCCGATGCAGAGTTTATCTGCCCAGGTCATCCTTTACTAGATTCAACAATAGATGTTATTCTTGAAAAATACCGCTATTTATTGAAACAAGGAACAATTCTAATAGATCCTAACGATTATGGTGAACAACCAAGACTACTGTTCTATATCGAACATGCGATCCAAGATGGTTTTCGAATTGATAACGAAGGGAATCGGAGAATAGTATCACAAAGACTTCAGTTTGTTGAAATTGACAAAGATCAAAATGTTGTTTCAGCTGGAGATGCTCCGTACCTAAATTATACATTTTTAGTAGAAGAAGATTATAATTTAATCAAACCATTATTGGCTGAATCATGGTTAAATGGTGATATAGAGAGTATAGCAATTAGCTATGCTATTCAACATCTTGTTCCTCTTCATTATTCAGAAGTAAGAAAACGGAAAGAGGAGCTAGTTAATAAAATAAAAAATGCTGTTATAGACCGACTAACAAAAGAAATTAACTATTGGGACCATAGAGCAGAAGAACTTAAATTGCAAGAGCGTGCTGGTAAGCTGAACGCTAAAATCAATTCTGCCAAGGCAAGACAACGTGCTGATGAATTACAAGCTAGATTGGAAAAAAGGTTGAAGCAATTAAATCAAGAGTTAGAACTGTCTCCAAAACCTCCACAAATTATAGGTGGGGCGCTTGTGATACCGATAGGTTTAATTAGCAAACTGAAGGGGATACAACCAGAGCATAGAATAGGTATGTTTTCTCAAAATCGTAAAGAAATTGAAATATTAGCTATGAATGCGGTAATGGAAACAGAAATTAAACTTGGCTATTCACCAAAAGATGTTAGTGATCAAAGAATTGGATATGATATTGAATCGAAAATACCTGGAACAGGAAAACTTAGATTTATTGAGGTGAAAGGGAGGGTTAAAGGTGCTACAACTGTCACAGTAACTAAAAATGAGATTTTAACCGCATTAAACAAGCCAGATGATTTTATTCTTGCCATAGTTTTAATAGATGGGGATGAAATAGAGGTTTATTACGTGAAACACCCATTTAAACGAGAACCAGATTTTTATGCTACTAGTATCAATTATGATTTAAATGAATTAATAAAATATGGTGAGAAGGTTAATTTTGATTGATATATAGATTAGGAGTGATTATTTTGGAATTCAAAAAGAAATTAATAGAGGTTGCTTTACCGTTAGATGCTATTAATAAGGCTTCATCAAGAGAAAAATCAATAAGACATGGTCACCCTTCTACGATACATTTATGGTGGTCACGTAAACCACTAGCGTCTAGTCGAGCTGTAATATTTGCTTCTTTAGTTGATGATCCATCAAGTCATCCCGATAAATTTCCAACAGAAAAAGAACAGATGGCTGAGAGAGAGAGATTGTTCAATATAATTGACAGACTTATACAATGGGAAAATTCGAATAACATTTCAATTTTAGAAGAAGCTAAAAATGAGATTCAAAAAAGTACAAATGGAAGTTTACCAAGTTTTCTTGATCCCTTTTGTGGTGGAGGATCATTACCTTTAGAAGCACAGAGATTGGGATTAGAACTCACATTTCGCACCCTCTCGACGAAAATCGGGAGGATTTTTTCGTTCCGATGTCGAATGAATCCTTGACACACAAGGAACGTAAAGGAGTTTTTCTCTTATGAACGTTCAAGTCAAAAAGGTCTATCGTAATGATTATTTGAATATAATAAGTGCCCTATTCAAGAAACTGGGTCTGCCTCAATTGATTGACCATCTCGTGCCCGTCGATCCGCAGTGCCAAACGCGAGTCAGCGATGCCGTTCAGGCCATCATCTACAATATGTTTGACGGCCGGCAAGCCCTTGTTCACTTGGAACATTGGGCTCAGGAGGTCGATCTAGAGAAACTCATCCGTCCCGGTCTCCATCCTTCCTGGTTGAACGACGATGCCTTGGCTCGTCATCTCGATCGCCTGTATGAGGCTGGCATTCACAACGTCATCAGCACTTGCTTGATTCATATTTATCGCAAAGAAGGCCTTTCCCTCCGAGCCTTCCACGCCGATACGACGGACAAGACGGTTTACGGCGCGTATGAATCGGCCTCGTTAGAGGCCTTACAAATCACACATGGCTATAACCGCCATCATCGTTGGCAAAAACAGATCGGTTTCGGACTGGTCGGCAACGAGGACGGCATCCCGTTTTACGGCGATGTGCACGACGGCAACCTGCCTGACAAAACGTGGAATCCGGAGGTGCTGTCCCGTGTCCACGAACAGCTCAAACAAGCGAAGATGGAAGACGAATGGATTTACGTGGCCGATTCCGCCGCGATGACAAAAGACACTCTGGCGCAAACCAAAGCGGCCAACGCCTTTTTGATCACCCGAGGCCCTTCGTCGCTTCGGATCGTGAAACGGGCATTAGCGGAGGCCGATTCGCCTCACATCCCGTGGAGCGAACCCTTTACGCTGGCGGAGAGAAACGGCGCCACGTATCGGGTATGGGAAACATCCTCCACCTATGAAGGCCACCCCGTTCGGCTGATCGTCGTCGAATCGAGTGCGCTCGATCAGCGAAAAGGAAAGACGCTCGAAAAAGAACGAACCAAAGAAGCGGAGCTTCTTCGCGAGGAACAAGCCCATTGGGAGCGCCACCCTTTCTCGTGCCGGGAAGACGCTGAACAAGCCTTGGCGTCCCTCAAGGCGTCCCTTCGCCCCCGGTTTCATCGGGTTGAGGCCGCGGTCGAAGAGATCGTACGCCCGAAAAAACGGCGCGGACGGCCGAAAAAAGGGGCGGAACCCGAGGTGGAGACGCTGTATTTCTTGCACCTTGACGTCGAATTCGACCAAAACGCGTGGGAACAGGCAAGACGGAAAGCGTCCCGGTTTGTCCTCGTCACGACCGTTCCGGAGGAATGGAAGGGCCAACAAATGGATGCCCAAGAGATCTTGAAGCTGTATAAAGGGCAGATCTCGGTGGAAATGAACTTCGCTTTTTTGAAAGACCCTTTTTTCACGGATGAGATCTATGTCAAAAAGCCAGAACGAGTTGCGGTATTGGGCTATTTGTTTCTCTTGGCCTTGGCGATTTACCGCGTTTTTCAGCGCCGAGTGCGTCAGTTTATTACTCCAGAACACCCGTTGAAGGGTCCTGGAGGCCGCAAGCTGACCCGGCCGACGGGACAGGCGATTTTCCAGCTGTTTCAATATGTGAACGTCGTCCTGTTCAAGCTGCCGGATGGGCGCATCCAACGCTCACTGGATCGCTCCCTTACCCCTGATCAGCGAAGGATTCTGCAGGGATTGGGCATGGATGAGAGCATTTACGTGTAACGTCATACGGAACGACCAGCGATGGTAAAAAAAGGATAGCCATCGCTCGTCGTGTTGGTCAAAAAGTTATTCTGAAAAACTAAATAAAAAATCCTTTGTTTTGACCTTGTTAGGGTGCGAAATGTGAGTTAGAATCTTATGGAACTGACTTAAATCCAGTAGCTGTAATGTTAACTAAATCATTAATTGAATTTCCATACAAAGTCAAAAATAGACCTCCAGTAAATCCAAAATCAAGAATACAATTGGATAGTAAAAGTTGGACGAACGCTTCAGGATTAGCTGAAGATATTCGATATTATGGGGAATGGATGAAACAAGAAGCCTATAAAAGAATAGGAAATTTATATCCTGATTTAATGCTTCCTAGTAAATATGGAGGTGGAAAAGCAAAGGTTATTGCGTGGTTATATTGTAGAAGTGTTAAATGTAAGAATCCAGCATGTGGAATAGACATGCCATTAATAAGTAAATTTGATTTATGTGTAAAAAAAGGGAAAGAAATGCATGTTGAACCATTAGTTGAGCCTGATACTAATCGTGTTCGCTTTATTGTGAAAGAAGGACCATCACCTGAAAAAAAGGGAACAGTTAATCGAAGAGGTGCACGTTGCATAAATTGTAATACAGCTGTGTCACTGGACTATATACGTGAAGAAGGTAGAAAGAAAAGAATAGGTATTATTCCGATAGCTATAGTAATTGAGGGTGTGAGAGGAAGAGTTTATATTGACCCGCATCCAAGTCAGTTTCCTGAAATTCAACAGTCTGATTTTTTAGAGGACATTCCTGCTACTCAGATATCAGGTTATTTTAACCCACCAATCTATGGTTTTAATACAATTGGTTCTATGTTTATTCCTCGTCAAAAAATTGCTTTAGAAACATTCGCTGGTTTGGTGCAAGAAGCAAAAATGAAATGCATTGAAGATGGGGCTGACGAAGAATATGCGAAGATTGTCGCTACTTATCTTACTCTAGGTGTTGGTCGGCTAGCTAATCGATTAAGTGCCTTTGCAATTTGGAATACAACAGGTGAAAAAATTGAGCAAACGTTTTCTGAACAAGGTGTTGCTATGGCATGGGATTTTGCGGAAGCGAACCCTTTTGGAAATTCTACAGGTAGTTGGATAAGTACTTTAGAGTGGATTCCTAAATGTTTAGAACAATTACCAGCGAATTTTGGAGCATCATATCAAAGAGATGCCGCTAGTAAGGACGAACGATTTAACAACGTATTAATTTCTACAGATCCACCTTATTACAATAGCATCACTTACTCTGATTTTGCTGACTTCTTTTATGGGATATTTAGATATTCGTTAAGAAATGATTTTCCAGATATTTTTTCCACTCTAATGACACCAAAAAGTGAAGAAGCTGTGGCAGCATGGCATAGATTTGATGGAGATAG
This sequence comes from [Flavobacterium] thermophilum, assembly GCA_900450595.1. GTDB lineage: Bacteria > Bacillota > Bacilli > Bacillales > Anoxybacillaceae > Geobacillus > Geobacillus thermophilus. The sequence continues at coordinate 459,915 of UGGS01000002.1, read as the reverse complement.
AACTTTAGCTAGTCACCATTTTAAAAATAAGTTACATGACGCTATAAAAGTTCTAGTATCGCAAGCTAATGATGAGTACCCTATTACTTTTTATTATGCATTTAAAGAAAAAGATATAGAAAAAGAGAACGAGGAAATGTTTACTGCATGGGAAAGCATTCTTTCGGTATTAATAGAATGTGGATTAAGAATTGTTCATACTTGGCCATTAAGAACAGAAAGACCTACAGGTAGAAAGGCTAGGAAAAACTCACTTGCTTCATCCATACTTCTCGTTTGTAGAAAGAGAAAGGAAAAAGAGTTGATAACAAGAAGAGAATTTATTAAAGAACTTAAAAGTCAATTGCCAAAGGCTATAGAAAATCTAAAGAAGACAAATATTGCACCGGTAGATCTTGCTCAGGCAGCGATTGGACCTGGTATGGCCATATTTTCAAAATATGAAAAGGTTTTGGAGGCAGATGGAAAATCTATGACAATTAGATCTGCCTTACAGGTTATTAATCAGGAGTTAGATTCTTTTCTTTCCTCCTCAGAAGTCAATATGGATGCCGAAAGTCGTTTTTGTGTTTCATGGTACGAACAATATGGAACAAAGGAAGGAAATTCTGGAGAAGCAGACGTACTAGCTCGAGCAAAAAATACGACAATATCCAAACTTTTGGAAAATAAAGTGTTAATTGCGGAAAAAGGTAAGGTAAGATTATTAAAACATGATGAATATGATGCTAATTGGGATTTAGATAGCGTACGCATTCCGTCTGTATGGTATTGTACTAGTATTTTAGTAAGAGCTTTGAAAACAGGCGGAGAAATTGAAGCGGCAAGACAAGCGAGTAAACTACGAAGTGACTTAGCTGAAGCTGTTAAAGGATTAGCATATCGTTTATTTACTATTGCTGATAAGAATGGTTGGACTGATGAAGCAAATGACTATAACAATCTTGTAATTGCTTGGTCAGAAATTCAGAAAAAAATGGTAGAGTTTTTAAACGATTCAAGTGAACAACTAAAGTTGTTTGAGTAGGAGTGAGAGAAATGTTGGATAATTATCAACTTGTAACTAAAGGATTTCAGTTACTGACTGAAATCCTTGCTCCATATGTATGTCAACAACTTCAGGCGGAATATCGTTCGAATTGGTGGTATGAAGGTGTTATACAAAAACTTCATGACGTGCAAAAGCGTGATTTACCTGATGATGGGGATTTTTCAACTTTAGTAGACTCTTTAGATGCTGCAAGATGCCTAATTCTAATGGATATACATTGGGGAAATATATTTAAGAAAAAACTAAGTCGAGATCATCTTAATTGGATTAAAGAGCTGATTGCGACTCGTAATAAATGGGCACATAAAGGACCAGGAGATATATCAGACGAGGATGCGTGGCGAGCACTAGATACTATGGCAAGACTTTTAGAACAAATTGATTCCGAAAATACAGAAGCCATTCGAGAGTTAGCCAGACGGGTTCGTTACGGGACTACAGGTGCTTCTACCTCAGTTTATGAAGAAAAAGGATCAACGCTAAATGTTCTAAGTCAGTCACCAAGAAAAGGGTTATTACCATGGAGGTTTGTAATTGAACCACATCCAGATGTAGCTCAAGGTAGATATACACAAGCTGAGTTTGCCGCTGATTTAGCTCAAGTAGTAAGAGGAACGGCAGAAATAGAATATCAAGACCCTGTTGAATTCTTTGGGCGTACATATATTACAGAAGGTATGCGTAGTTTGTTAGTGCAAGCAATACGGAGAGTTTCGGGAATTGGCGGAGAGCCAGTTGTACAACTAAAAACAGCCTTTGGTGGCGGAAAAACACACACTATGCTAGCTCTCTACCATTTATTACGAAAGAAAAAAGGTAAAGCCGCAGCTTTGGAGAAAATTAAAGAGATTAACTCTATATTACAAGAAGCGGGAGTAGATAAATGCCCAGAGGTCAATGTTGCGGTATTAGTAGGAACAGCATTAAATCCTTCAAAAATTAAACGCCCGCCTAATTTTCCTGGAATTACAATTAGAACTTTATGGGGAGAGATGACCGCTCAATTAGCTGAACAGGCAGGAAGACCTGAGTTATATGATATTATTCGAGAAGCAGATAAATTATCTGTTTCGCCTGGTTCGGAAACGCTTACTGAGCTTTTTAATGAATGTGGTCCATGTCTAATTTTAATTGATGAAATCGTTGCCTATGCTCGAAAAATATATGGTGTTTCTGGTTTACCGGCAGGAAGCTTTGAATCTGTTCTTAGCTTTATTCAGGAATTGACTGAAGCGGCTCGTGCAAGTAAAAATTGTCTAGTCATTGCATCTATTCCAGAATCAGATATTGAGATAGGTGGTGAAGCAGGAAAGTTAACGTTAGAGTTTATTGAGCATACGTTTGGTCGAATGGAGGCAATATGGAAACCTGTTAGTGCAGAGGAAGGATTTGAAATAGTTAGAAGACGTTTATTCTTGCCTGTAAAAGATGTTGCTGCACAAGAAGAGGTTTGTCGTGCATTTAGTGAAATGTATAGAGAAGGTGGGCAGGATTATCCTATTGAATGTAAAGAACTTGCCTATTTAGAGAGATTAAGATCCTGTTATCCTATACATCCGGAAGTTTTTGATCGATTATATAATGATTGGGCTACATTAGAGAGATTTCAGAAGACTCGTGGAGTTCTTCGTTTAATGGCGACGGTAATTCACGATTTATGGATTAGACAGGATGCGAGTCTGCTTATTATGCCTGGAAGTATTCCGTTTGATACAGTTAAGGTGAGAGAAGAGGTTACTCGATATTTACCTGATGGGTGGAATACAGTAGTGGAAAATGATGTAGATGGCCCTAGGTCCCTGCCTTACCGTATTGATAATGATAATCCTCGATTTGGACAACTTATGGCTGCAAGAAGAGTAGCAAGAGCAATTTTTCTTGGGAGTGCTCCTTCAGTTAGAGAACAAAGGATTAGAGGGATCGAGGATGTAAGGATACGCCTTGGAGTAGTTCAACCTGGGGAGTCAGTAGCAGTATTTAATGACGCATTAGGTCGTTTAGTAGATAAGCTAGCCCATTTGTATGTAAGCAATCAACGTTATTGGTATGACTTACCGCCTAATCTCCGTAGAACAGTTGAAGATAGAAGCCAGCAAATTACCGATCCTGAAGTTGAATCAGAAATTGAACGTCGTTTAAAATCTATTCGTGAACGAGGTGAATTTGCGGCGGTTCACAATTGTCCAAGCTCATCTTTGGATGTACCAGATGAACAGCAAGTGCGTCTGGTTGTTCTAGGTCCTAAATATACACATAGAACGAATAAAGAAGCTAGCTCAGCAATTGAAATGGCATTGGAAATTTTAATGAATCGAGGAAATAATCCTAGAATATATCGGAATATGTTGGCGTTTGTGGCTCCGGATCGTGAGTTAATAAATACGCTAAAGAGAGAAGTTAGGAAGTTCCTTGCTTGGAAATCAGTAGTTGACGATGCAGAAGGTTTAAACTTAGATGCAAATCAGCAAAGACAAGCTAAAGAGAATCTCAAAAGGAGTGAAGAAACTGTAGAGCTTCGATTGAAAGAAGCGTACTGTTGGCTTTTAGTTCCGATTAGCAGTGATATAGGTGAAATAGAATGGGAAGTATCACAGATTAGTGGTGGAACGGAAAGTCATATAATAAAAGCATCTAAGAGAATGAAATCGTCGGAACAACTTATTACAAAATGGTCAGCTGCATTACTTCGAATGGAATTAGATAGATGGTTATGGAAAAACAGTGAATATATTTCTATCAAACAATTATGGGAATATCTAAGTAGCTACACTTATTTATCAAGATTAAAAAACATTGATGTGCTGTTAGAGACAATTAAAGAAGGGCTAAATTTCCAAGAATTTTTTGCATATGCAAGTGCTGTGAGTGATGATAAATATTTAGGTTTAGTTTTCGGAGATTCTAATAAAGTTCATTCTGTAAATCATAATGGATTTTTAGTTAAACCTGATGTAGCAAAGGAATATATTGAAAAATCAAAGCAAACTCAAACTGCATCAATTTTGAATAATTCAACCAATCAAATAGGTAGGCATTCACATATTATTGAAGAGTTGAGGATTTTGTAAATCTAATAATAATCCAGGCATTTCAGCTACTTCGATGGAGGAGACAAAACCGAATAATACCCTTCCACGTCGGTTTTATGGAGTCGTAAAATTGGACAGTAATAGAATAGGAAGAGATGCAGGAAGAATTGCAGAAGAGATTGTTCAGCATCTGACAGTATTACAAAATGCAAATGTTGAAGTAACACTTGAAATACAAGCTGAAATCAAGGATGGAGTTCCAGAAGGAACAATTAGAACTATAATTGAAAATTGTAGAGCATTAAAATTTAAGGATTATGGGTTTGAGGAGTCTTAAATCAACAATAAATAAGAGTATTCAATGGTGGCAAAATTCATTGTATTGCCACCAATTTTTTATATTTAAACACTGATACCCTTTAGATTGTCAACAACGATTTAAAATTGGCTCTTAGCAATCTTGGTGATAGGGAGGAACTAATTGAGAAAATTAGTGTGCAAATTAGAATTTTTTAGCTTCTCATTCTCAATTATCTCGACTTTTCACCAAAAGAACGTAAGAACCTTAAAATTCCCCAATTTCAACGAAATGAAATTCCCCATTTAATTAGACAACTGGGCAGGATAAACCCCTGCTTTTTTCTTTTCCCGTAGGCGGTGTTTTTGCTCACATAAAATTGAGCCACTTCGCTCATGAAAACGTGAGCCACTCCATTTCCATCGAAAAACACCGTCTTGATATGGAGTGAGAGGCATGATAGGCTTGTTGCCTATCGAAACACCTTGATGTGTCGCCTTTCGAGTGAAATCATGCCTCTGGAGGCTCCATGTCAAGACACCCCAGATTTACCATTTGCCAATTTCGAAGTGTCTCAAAATTCAATTATCAAATACAGTGGTAAGAATCGCCTTTGATGTTAAAGATAATGGCATGATGTAATAAACGATCTAAAATCGCTGTTGCAAATACATCGTCGCCGAATACTTTTCCCCATTCGAGATAAGATTATTCGATGTGAGAATCATAGAGCCATGTTCATAGCGTTTCGATACGACTTGAAAAAGACATTGGCAGTTAGCTCATCAAAAGGAAAATAACCTACTTCATCAATAATGAGTACATCTGGCCGACTCGAACGATTCACTAATCGCTGGAGCGTCCCTTTTTCGTTTGCCTTTCGGCATTCGGCTACTAAATCGTCTGCCGTTAAAAATAAAGCTGTATATCCTTGAGTAATGGCTTCTACCGCAAAAGAAATCGCTAAATGAGTTTTCCCAACGCCCAAAGGGCCTAGTAAGATTCGATTTTCCCCATTGGCAATAAATCGACAGGTAAGTGTTTCTTTCACTCTCCTTTCACTGATGCTTGGTTAAAAGGAAAAGTCAAAGTCATGGATCGTTTGATATAAGGCAATTTCGCTCTTTTCATTCGTTTGGCTAGTTGCTGGGACTCTTGATATTCGATTTCTTGTAAACAATAGTGGTTTAAAATGCAGAATATGATACATTATCTCTAGAAGCGTCTTCTAATAACTATCTAGTTGGTGGGCTGTGTGGTGCCAACCAAGCTTTTTTAAGCGTTCGATTAACAGCTTGTTCATCATACAGTCTCACCTTCTTCTAATGCTGCGTAAGCAGCGAGAGGGCGTTGTTCTACTTTAGGAGATGGGGCAGGAGAATAAAGATCGTTGGTCGCCAAACCTTGGACGTCTTTTATTCTCTGTCCTTTTTCTTTTGTATGTAAGCCCTCATAATGTTCCATTTTAATATGGGCAGTTGCTTTTCCTGTCAAAATCGGATGTTTGGCAATACACTCATGTTCATCATAAATCTCGATATGATGGTCAAGAGTTTCTTTCACTTTTACAACCTGTCCTGCATAGGATACGGAACGGAATTTTTTCCCTCTGTATGAAACAAAACAATCTCGACTTACTCTCGTGTCTCCCCAGCGATATGTGGGGAATAATGGTTTGATTCCCCATGCTTGAAGGAACTTCTGTTACTGTTCAAACGTTGAATTGGTGGTTCATTCGTCGTTTGATTCGGCTTTTGATTGGCGACTTGATCCAGCCACGTACGAACGTCTTCATTTAATGCATAGAGAGTAGGTTCATGTTTTCGCTGAAGAAATTATCTTTCAAATACTTTACCACTATTTCTACTTTTCCCTTTGTTTGTGTACGTTTCGGCCGACATGCTTTTGGAACAATACCGTAATACGCTAGAAAATCCTCGAACGTCCGGTTAAATCGAATTTCGATTGGACTATGTTTCAGGACAACGGTTTTCATATTGTCATAGAGTATCTGTTCGGGAATGCCGTTAAGTAAGCAAATGCGTTCATATGACATTTCATTAATGTTTCTACATTCATATTGGTCGTAAACTCCACATATTTCATCCGAGAATAACCTAGTACCATAACGAAAGCATAAATATCTTGATATTGACCATCCACCAAATACTTTCCCACATAGGCCCAGTCCATTTGAGCTTGTTTGCCCGGTGGTGTTTCATACCGCAAGGTGGCTTGTTTCTTTGGCTGTTCTCGATACGGTCGAACAAAATCTCTTAATATCGTCATCTTGCCGGTGTATCCCATCGCTTGAATCTCCTCAAAGAGAACAACACAATTCGTTGTACCTTCTTGTATTCGTTGAAGTAGATAGTTTTTATAAGGATCTAGCTTACTTGCTTTCTGTTTCCCATTGGCTTTACGTTCTGGAAGCTTGTCTCCCTTTAGATACTTCCGAATGGTTTTCCGATCAAATCCTGTTTCTTTGGCAATCGCTGTTTGAGTCCAGCCTTTCTGATATAACTCTCGAATCATAAAAAACTCCCCTATCTTCAGCATCGTTTCTCCACTCCATCTAAGATGTTGTTTTGAAACGATTATCTGTTATTTTTGGGGAATTTTAAACCGCTGTTATTGGGGATTTTATCGGTTCTTACGCATCTTTGGTGAAACATCGAATTACATTTAAAATTATTGAATTATCATTCGTCTCTTACTTATTATCCGAAACTAAATCGTCGAAAACGCCATTAGTTATTTACTCTATTACGCACATTTTTTGAGCTATCACCAAAAGAACGTAAGAACCATTTTATCACCGTTGATTACATTAGGCTAACATCAAATTTTAGTATCATTTGGTTAATGGTCGATTTTAAACATTTATTTCCCCCTTTTCTAAAACTAACTAATTACAATAACTGTAGATGAGCATTTTTCATTACAATAATTTCCATAGAGAGACAAACAGGGTACCCCTTAGGCGACATGGAGCTGTTTTTTGATCACATCAATGGGAATATCTTGCTTTGCAGCGTCATAAATGAACTCGACGACGCTGTGGTCTTTCCGCGACCGAAGAAGCTCCAGCCCGGTGGAGAGGTTTTGTCGGGATTCGGCGATGCTGTACACGCAGGCCAACAGCACCACCGCCCAATACCGTTTCACCGCCCGAATGTGGCGAACGCGGTATCCATCCAGCTTCAGTTGATCTTTCGCCTGCCGGAAAAAGCACTCGATCGTCCAGCGCTGGGCGTAGTAACGCAAGATGTCTTCGTCCCCGAGTTCCCGGTCGGTGCTCAAGATGCAATGAAGATGTTCCGGCGCCATCGGCTGATCCGCCTTCCAAGCCAGCAGCACCACCGCGTCATCGAGGCCATGGATGGCCCCCTCATAGCGATACACGCGATAACGCTCCTGCCCCACCGTGACGAGGCGGGTGTCTTTGGACTCGATATAGCGGGCAAACTGCTTGGCTTGGATGGCGATGCCTTTCGGGTAGAGAATCCGGTTCGTCTTGAGCATCGCGATGACATGGAATCCCTGTTTCAGACAGGCTTCGATGAGCTTTTTGGACGGATACCACGAATCCATGAGCACATACACCGGCTGAGCCCGCTTCACCTTGAGCGAGGAAAGCATCTCGATCGCCAGGTCGATCTTGCTTTTTCCCGCTTTCTTGTCATACAGGCGGAACGCAAATGGGAACGCCTGCGTGAAGGTGTGCACCATCAGCCAAACGAGCGAATGCCCCCAGACCGATTGATGATCTTTATGCGAGTAGTGCCAGTCGCACCCTTGAATGGCGTGCGCAGCCCGTGACGAAGGCTTTGTTTTTTGGCAAATCGTATCATCAATCGAAACAAAAAGGGGTTGATTCTTCCGTTTGGCCAGTCGTTCGACCTGGGAAAGGATCCACTCTTGAAGCTTCCCAAGCAGCCTTTCCTCGTTCCAAGGGCTTTTCGTGAAAAAGTGACTGAGCGTCGTTCGATGATTCGGATGAAAGCTCCAGTAATGAATATCAGTCAATGTTCCCGAGAATCCCTTGGTGGTCAAGGCATCGACAATATGAATGAGATGCTTGATGACCGGTTTGGAAAGCTGCAGCGTCAACCCCAGCGTGAAGAAAAACTTGTGGATTCCTTGGTGATGTGCTAATCTATTCATGAGACATGAACCTCCTTGTGTGAATGGGTTTTGAACACATCTATTTTACCCAAGGAGTCCGGTTCATGTCTCCTTTTTTGTTTAGTTGTCAATTTATGTCAGTGAATTTGCTCATCTACAGTACAATAAGTTAATAATGTAGGTTGTCGGAAGGTGATTTTTTCTTTTATGATACTGAAACGTCAGTGAAAATAGAGTATAAAGTTAGGAGCATTTCAAAAAATTGTTCAAATGTTATAAATCAATAAAAGAGTTTAAGTAAATTTGTTTCCTTTGGTTTAGTAACCAAGGGATTATTTTTTGTTACAGCTTTAATGAGAGCTTTCAATAATGTGATAACAATTGAAAGGGTAGTACATACTTCCCAAAACAGATGTTGACATGTTGAATGGGAAATAGAAAGATCAGGAAAAGGATAATAAATTTTTATATATTCAGGTATTGGCAATCAACTAAGATGGGTTGCATCACAAGGAAATGAGGTTTTTAATTTTAGGAAACGCTATTTAGAAATTTTATTATGAGCAAATGTGAGTTTTCTCTCCTTTTTCTATTATATTTTGGTGTCTGAACGAGGTAGAAACTCAAACGTATTGATAAATATACATAATTTTCCTTATAATGTAACTGTAATTAAGGTAAGACAAAATAAATTAACTTTAATGAGGATTAAAATAAGAAAATACCGCATAGAAAATACTATTCCTTTGTATTTTAATTAGATTTTAGGATTGTAAAGAGATTTTGATAGAAGAATTTTTTAAATAAAAGAGGGGTACACTATGTGGATTGAAGATTATTTAAAATCGGTAGATGAGACTGAACTTAGAAGGATTTATTTAAAAATGCGAAAAAAGTTAAATCCAGACTATATTAAATTAATACATAGTCCAATTGAATTTGGTAGGGATATTATTGAATTAACTGGTAAACAGCTAAATATGTATCAAGTTAAGGTGGGGGATATTGATACTAAGAAATGGGATGTTGATGTGGCTCACCAAATCATGAAAATGTTCACTTGTCGACTTGATGATCCTAGAATAAAAGAAGATGAAATTCAAAAGAAGGGGGTTATATTACTTAATGGACAAATAAATATATATGCTGATAAACCAATTGATTCTCTAATAAAATTTTACAAAGATAAATTTGGTTGGGATATTAGTATTATAGATTTAACAGGATTAGTAAAGGAAATAATTGATAATGATGCAGAAGATGTATTGTTTGAAGAGGAGCTATGGTATGAGTATCAAGCATTGATGGCTAAAATCAAAAAACGAATTTCGGATGTTAATGATTTAGATAATTATATAATTGATTCGTTGCAAACCTCGAAACATTATCGTCATGAAACCTTTAAAAATTGGTTTATAAGTGATGTTATTACAAGGTTGGACAAATTTATAAAAGGTGCTAAAACGGACGAGGAAAGGGACTATTTTAAATTTTATAAGTTTTGTGTCTTAGAGATTTCAATTGCTTTATTTGACCAAACTGAAAGATTAAAACAATATTTTTGGATCTTCACCAAAAGTTGTACTTGACTGTTTCAGATCATGTCTTGCTTACATGCATAAGGAAAATCAGTAAATCAACGATTTTCCTACATGGTGACACGAGAAAAAGCCTTGCTTGTCAAGTACACGTTGTGGTGATGAACCATATTTTTCTCTATCTGATTTTGGAGATTTAATGGTAATTAGTCATCAACTAATTGGTTCTATATCAACCGAGTTTAAAGAGGTTAAGAGAATATTTGGTTTGGAAAATTTAGTAAAAAGCGCAAAGGGTTTCTATAATTATTCAAATGATAATGATATTTTTGGTCATGTAAATAAAGCTTTTGATGACTTGTGGTTCTCAACAACTAATCTAGGAAGAAACGTGATGGCTGATTTTGAAGAATTAAATACAATTGATACTTTTTCTGGGTTTTTATTACTACTTTTTATATACATGCAACATGAAGAGTTAACTTCTCAGTCATCCTGCACACCCTAAGCGCTGCAGCACTTCCTCCGGACGTTCGTGGATGTAGTTGACAAACCGAGTAATGGCTTGAATGATATCGTTGCGATCCTTGTGAAATACATTGGCAATCACCGTATCTTTCAGCCATTTCCATAAGCGTTCGATCGGGTTCAGCTGTGGCGAATAGGGAGGAAGGTAAATAAAGTGAAAACACTGCCCTTCTTCCCGCAAAAACTCCTTGACCATCTTGGCATGGTGAATGCGGGCGTTATCCAACACCAAGACCATGAGACGGTCTGGATAGCGCTCTTTGAGCATTCTCAAGAAATCCAAGAACGTCGCAGCATTGGCGGCAGTTGTTTGATGAAGCACCGTTTCACCATCATGGACGTTGACCGCGCCAAACAGCGATACGTGGGCATGATGGCCAAACGTCGGCACTTGTTTTTGGCGGCCGACTTCCGACCATGTGGACCGCAAGACATGGTAAGAGCGGATATGGGTTTCATCGATGTACAGAAGAACAGCATCTTCTGTCTCCTTGGTGATCAAGTTTTTTTTTATCAGATCCATTTGTTTTTCAAATTGCTTTTGCTCATCCGGATTTCCTTTCGCCAGTGTGTACGTCGGTCGTGTCCACGACAGCCCTTTGCGGTGCAGGAGTTTTCGCAACGCTTCGCGGGAAATGGAAACACCGAATTGCTTTGCGACATAGGATTGCAGGAGTTTGGTGTTCCACGCCGAAGCGACGTCCCAGCCCAGTTCCGCGGGAGTGGTGGTCAATACAAGCTGTTTGATCTTTTCTTGCTGTTCTTCCGTGAGAAACGGCTCCCGCCCAGGGGCGAAATCCCGATGAAGCAAGAGCTCCAGACCGCCTTCGTTGAACAGCGACACATAATGGGAAACGGTTTGTCGGCACACGTTGACCATGGAGGCCACCTCTTTGCCCAAATAGCCTTCCATGACCAGGCGGACGGCCATCACACGTTGGCGAAGAAGGGTGTTTTTGATTTTCCGTTCCTGTTTGCGAAGTGTCCGAGGTGTCCATCCGTGATCGTTGGTGATTTTGAGACGTTTCATGCAGAATTCCGCTCCTTTTCCATGTTTTTCATTAGGAGCAGTATAACCAGAGTGGGCACCGCTTATGCGAAGGTTAACTTTTCAATGAGCATGTATATAGAAAAAAGAAAGTCGATATTGCAAAAGAATGGCTTTTAAAACTTGGGGATTATTTAGTAGAGGCAAATAAAGTGGGGGCTTTAACTGACCATACATCCTTCGCTAATTTTTCGTTTTTAGAATTTTTGCTCTTATTCAATTTCCAAGATCTTTTCGAAAAATATAAGATATTATTTAGTGGGGAATTAAATTATTTATGTAATGATAACCAAGAAAATATTATATTTGAAAAACCAGATGATTATCAAAGTGTATTAAATCAATATAAAGATATTTGGGATAAAAGCTATCTTGCAAATACAAATGCAGAAGAAATAGCAATTGTAATAATTAAGGTTGCCTATTCTTATAGGTTTAACCGAGATGCTGGTTATGGTATTGAGGATATTCAAAAATTATTAAGAAAAGAAATAATTAATCAATATTGAAATTTTTCTAAATAAAATGTTTAAGCACTAAAAGATTCAGCTGATACGACTTTTTTAAAGTTATCGGAGGTTTACGGTCAATATTGTTATAACAAAAAACTATAAAGCCGCTCAAATAACATGAGCGGCTTTAACAGTTTATTCTCCATCTTCCAAAAAGGTATTCAATTTGCACATTTCATCATGATATTTTCTTTATACGTCTTTTCCCAAAATTGATTTCTTGTAAAGCATTAATTAGACTTTGTAGTTTATTTTGAATAAGCATAAAATTGTAATCAGGAATAATATCTTTTTCCTCTATTGTATTATTATGATGCTTAATCTCTTCTAGACTTTTTACAATAGAGTCGGTCAAGAATATCACATGTTCCTTTTGTTCTTTGATAAACTTCTTTTCATCTTCTATCTGGCTTGATCATATATTTCAATAACGTATCTCCGATGCTATCGCTCATCTTAAACGCCCTCTTTCAATTTTAATATTGCCAGGAAGCCTGTCACGTCAACCTTTAGAGGACTTTTTGTTGGTGCCATAAGTGGTGCCGAGTTTGGTGCCCAAAATGGTGCCGTTCGATAAATTCGGTACAACCTAGCGAATTTTTAAATTAGCAAAACCTTGATATATCAACGTTTTTCAAATGTTAAAGGTCTTATCTTTCTCCAATAAAATTCAGAAAATCAACTGTTTCACCTTGACAGGGTGGAGGTCGCTGGTTCGAGCCCAGTCGGAATCACTAAAGTGAGAGGCTTGAAATCCTTGTGTATCAAGGGTTTCAAGCTTTTTCGTTTTATTGGCAATTGTGTTAAAATCTCCGTGATTTAAAAACTTGCACAAAACTTGCACCTTTAGTTAACTAAAGGTTTTTGACTCTGTTTTAAGAAGGGCATTTTCAAATTTCTCTGCCGCTTGTTCTTGTAAATCATCACTGACATGTGAGTATAAATCTAAAGTTATACCGACGCGGGAATGCCCCAAGCGCTCGCTAACCACTTTTGGATTTTCGCCTTGCTGCATTAAGATGGTTGCATGTGTATGCCGCAAATCATGGAAGCTTATACGCGGTACGTTTGCTTCTTCGATCAAGCGATAAAATTGTCGTAACAAGTTTCGTGGATCAAGAGGTTTTCCGTCGTCAGTGCAGACAATTAAATTGTTGTCTTGGTATTGAGTACCCAATTTCTCCTTCTGAAATTCTTGTTTTTGTTTATGTTTCTTTAATACATTTACAACATGTTGAGAAATTGAAATTTGTCTTTTCGATTTTTTTGTTTTAGGCTCTTTAAAAATTAATCCTTTGCCTGAGACAAAGCATAAGCTGCGCTTGATGCGGATTTTCTTATTCTCAAAATCCACGTCATCCCATTTTAGTCCTAAAACTTCTCCACGTCGCATTCCTGTAAAAATCGCAAGAAGGTAAGGGATCTCCATAGAGCTATCTTTAATCAGATTCAGAAATCGATTTACCTCATCCACTGTCCATGTAATTTTTTCTTCACTTTTCACTTTGGGCGGTTTAGCATTCTTTACAGGGTTCACTTTAACCAATGACCATTTTACCGCTTGATCAAATGCTTGATTGAGCAGATTATGCATTTGTCGGATATATGCGCCTGAATACCCGTTGTCTAACTTGTCTACATAGAAACTGTCAATATCAAATGTTGTAATTTCATTAATTTTTTTATGTTGGAAATATTTCATAATATGATTTCTGATTACATATTCCCTGCTTTTTGCGGTAGTTATTTCTACTGTTCTTTTATAAGAGGTGTTAAACCACCGCTCCATGAACATTGAAAAATCTTCTGTACTTTCTTTAAAATAACTTCCATCATCGACTTGGTTTTTAATTTTAAGAAGTTCTTTCTTCGTTTCAGTCTTTGTACGAAACGGTCCGAAACTTGCTTGCTTTCTCTTACCGGTAACTGGATCTTTCCCTACATCAATTCGAAAATAAAATCCTTTTTTCTTTTCTTTAATTAACTTGTCAAAGTTCATCATTACACCCCATTCCTAGTTTGAAACTGGAATAGTGTGTAGTATGTGGTTAAGTAAATACTATCAAAATAATACTTTTTAAGAAAGCGTTAAATTATAAAAGGTGGATATCACTAGTATGAAAAAGCATACATTCCAATCTTGTAACGGGAATATATCTGTACAGCCATATTATTAAGATTACAAATGTAGATTTAACTTATTATAGGTAGAGAAAATGGGGTGAAATGTTTTGTTCAGAGGCTATGAAAATCTGAATTGAAAAGTGGGGTACAGGAGAATAGTTAAGTCTTAGTAACTGTAGTTGAGCAATTTTCATTACAATAATTACCATGTAAAAAGAGACAAACGGGGTACCCCTTATGCCACATGAAGCTGTTTTTTAACGACATCAATGGGAATATCTTGTTTCGCTGCATCGTAAATAAACTCCACGAGGCTATGTCCTTTCTTCTTTCGAAGGAAGTCAAGCCCGGTAGAGAAATCGCTGTTGGATTCGACCATACTGTACACATAAGCGAGTTGCACCAAGATCCAATACCGTTTCACCGCCCGACGTTGACGAACGCGGTACCCATCGAGCTTCAGCTGGTCTTTCGCTTGTCGAAAAAAGCATTCGATCGACCAACGCTGGGCATAGTAGCGCAAGATCTCTTCATCGCTTAGCTCCCGGTCGGTGCTCAAGACGCAGTGAAGATGTTCAGGTGTCATCGGCTGATCGGCTTTCCAAGCCAACAACACAACGGCATCATCGAGACCTTTCAGCGCTCCCTCGTAGCGATACACGCGATAACGCTCTTCTCCCACCGTGACGAGATGGGTGTCTTCCGGTTCGATGTAGCGTGCAAACTGCTTGGCTTGGATCGCAATGCCTTTTGGATAGAGAACCCGATTCGTCTTGAGCATCGCAATGACGTGGAATCCTTTTTTCAGGCAGGCTTCCACGAGTGTTTTCGATGGGTACCAAGAATCCATCAGCACATAAACAGAACCGTGCACATCCAAAGAAGAAAGCATCTCGATGGCCCATTGACCCTTGCTTTTCCCATCCGCCTTGTCGTAGAGGCGAAACGCAAAGGGAAAGGCTTGCGTCATCGTATGAACCATGAGCCAGACGAGAGAGTGTCCCCAAATCGACTTTTTGTCCGCGTGAGAATAATGCCAATTACACCCTTCAATAGCGTGTTTCGCCTGTGACGAAGGCTTCGTTTTTCGGCAGATCGTATCATCGATCGAAACAAAAATGGGGTGATTCTCTCGCTTGGCCGTTCGTTCCACATGACGAAGCATCCACTGCTGGAGTTTGCGAAGCAAGATTTCTTCATCCCAAGGGCTTTTCGTGAAAAAATGGCTCAGTGTCGTTCGATGGTTGGGATGAAAGCTCTCGTGATGCAGATCGGTCAAGGTTCCCGCAAATCCTTTCGTTGTCAGCGCATCGATAATATGAATGAGATGCTTCATGACCGGCTTAGAGAAATAAAGGGCAGCCCCAACATTGCGAAAAACTTGTCGATTCCTTGGTGATGTGGTAGTCTATTCATGAGACATGAACCTCCTTGAGAATGGTTTGGTGACACATCTATTCTAATCAAGGAATCGGGTTCATGTCTCCTTTTTTGTATGGATGTAAATTTATGTTAGTGAATTTGCTCATCTACAGTTATTGTAATTATTTAAACAAAGTTTCGAATAACAGTCTCTATTATCTTGGTGATTGGCATACTCACTTGTCCAGTAACCTTTTGCCTAGTCCTACAGACTATAAAGCAGCTCAAACTTTGGCTTCATATTTGCCTGAAGATATTAGGTTTTCTCTAATAACAGTAATTTTTAATCATTTTTCACCAAAAAATTTTAAAGTGTATAACTATACACAAAAGAGGATTTTAAAAGAAGTAAACTGTAAAATTATTTGATTACAGATTTATGTATGCAATGGCAATGTTCTTTCTGTTCTCAAAGCAATGTTCTTTTCTATATCACCGTAAAATAAATCCCGTCCTGGGAAAATAAAAAATGTCCAAGAAGCCGAGCGTGATCAGGGTTTTACCTGATCTTATGTTCGGTTTCTTCTTTTGGAAAGGTGATAGGGGATAGGGTGAAAGGGGGTAATACGGTTGTATGTACGGATTTAGACTATAAGAACAGGGAGGTGTTAGATAAATTATTTTATTGGTGTGTCAATTCTAAACATTATGGAAGTATTGTTACCAAAGATGCATAAATTATTTTTTAAAGTAATAAATAGGTGCTTGATGTTTCTGGTAATATGTGACAAAGAAAAGAATTAAGCTTTTAGCATAATCTCTTGCTAAAAGCTTAATTCGATACCTGTAGTTCTAAATTTTTTACTCTTTTGGGAAAAACACTTTCATATTCCTCATAAATATATTTTGCCCAAAAATTTGGTCCCATATGTTGAGCCCATTCAATATCTTCGGTGATTTTATTTATAATTTTTGGATCCCAAACTATTTCTTTTGCCTTTGAAAAATCCATATTGTATTTATCTTGTAGAACCTTTGCAATTTCATTTCTAAAAGAAGGATAGCCGTGCTCGTGCTCATAATTCAATTTATTTCTTAACTGTTCTCTTGTCATTGTACGTTTGTTGTTGATCATATGCTTTCACCACCTTTTGAAGGGTAATCACATTATATGTGAAAATGTTTTGGTTGTGAATAGATAGCTGGTCATATGTTGCATACTGAGCAATTTCTTCATAAAACAATTCAATATCAAGCTCTCCACTATCGACCAAATTAACAAGGTCAAAAATTTTTCCGTCAGCTACGCCGCCAAATACATAATCGTAACGGTGAGTAAAGCATTGTTTTTTTGAGCGATTGTTATATATGAATTTTGCCCATTCTAAATCCATCTTATGCAGTATATATCCATTATATTCCTTTTTTAACCTTGATATGTCTAACACATATACGAACACTATTGGTTCTTCGCCTTCTAACTTAGCTCTTTTCTCTGCATGTTTACTTGCTTGGATAAAATTGGATGTCAAATAAAAACCTTTTCCAAAATCGGTATATTCTTGACAAAGATCAATATTGACTCCTTCTTGAAGCGAATCAAAATGTTTTGAAGTAGTACCATGGTACAAAATTTTTGAAAATTGATTAAAATTTTTAGATAATACTGCACTCGAAACCATAAAACATCCCATTTTTCTTTTTTGTTTAATTATACCGTCTGTTCATAATAGGTGTCAATTTAATATAGATCCTGGAGTCAGTCAAGACTTTGTGGAGAACATTTTTTCGGTTCACTACGGGCGTTGTCAATCACTAGTTAGCGAACCATTTTCAGGAATTCATATCGTAAGCGCTTTCGGACTCTCATCCCTCATCTTGAGGCGATGATACGATATTCCATTTTTTTACACCCAACCACCATCCCGGAGCGCCGACAACGCTTGATGGATCGGTGTCCCGGATGACCGCTGCAGACACGGTAGATTCTGACGCACCACATCTGCCCATAACCGTCCGGCCTTCCGTTTGGCCTGTTCGATCCGCTTGGACTTTGTTGAGGCCGAGGCCGCCGTTCGGGTCTCTTCTTCCTCCACCAACTGCCCATTTCTCCGCCAAATCCCGTCGATTCGGGCCGCCATCGCCCTCAGAAACGCCCGAAGCCCTTGGTCTTTCCAGCTGCGGCGGGATTTCACCCGATGCGCAAACCGGCTCATCACGCTCTCGGCGTGGCCCATCGGACGCATGCCGGTCGTCTCCACCCCTTGCTCCGACAGCCACTCCCGATAGTCCCGGATGCATCCCGGCATCGACTCGATCCGACGGATCATGGCAGCCATCTGCTTCTCTTTCGCTTCGTCCTCCAACGTGCCGACCGCGCTGTTCAGCTCCACCAGAAGCCCTTCTTCGTCTTGTTTCGCCAGCTTCTTCCGCACCTCCCGCCAACGCGGATGGCCGGACAGACACTGACGCAGCTCCCGCGCCACATGAAATCGATCCAGCTGAAAGCAGGCTCGCTTTCCAAAATACTCCCGGCAGGCTGTGATCCACGACGCCGCGTCGCCGTTGATGATCAAAAGGTCCCGGCACGGGTCATAGGCATATTCCTTCATCAGCCACTCTTCAAACCGTTCCCACACGTCTCCCTCCCCTTCATGGAGGTAGTGGCGCCGGTTCACGAACTCGAGCTACGAACCGTTTCGTTTCCATCCCTCGTGAACCGCCAGGATTTTCTCTTCTTTCGCCCGTTTCCCTTTCCCCTGGCGGGAAATAAACAGTCCATCCGCCTCCACAAACAGCACCCGGCCGTGCCGTTGGGAAACAGGGCGGTGCAGCGAGACAGGGGCCTCCAGCACCAGTTGGCGAATCGCCTCGTGGCTCATGACCGCATACCCCACGATCGACTCCAACGTACGGGCCGCTTTGCGGTAGGAAGAGCACTCTACGGCCAACTCGACCGCCGTTTCCTCGAGGCAAGGACTGATCGATCGGGCCCCATCAAAGCCTAATTCGGCATCCAGCAAGAAGGTATAGTTCCCCGTTTGCCGGTCATAGTAGTAGTTCCGTCGAAACGTCACTTCTCCAAACAGCGTTTGGATCGTGGTCGGCCGTTTGTCTTTCAGCTGATACCGGCGCTTGTCCCGCGCTTCCGCCAGTTGTTGATCAATCTCCTCCAAAAGGGCCGCCAACAAGACAGCGAACACCTTTTGAAGAGTTCTGACTAATTGTTCCTCCAGCTCTTTTAATAAAGGCCATTCTGTGGTAAGATGTTTCATGGACTCTCTCCCTCCTGTTTTATGGATGTTGGTCATCACCATCATAGCAGGGAGAGAGTCCTTTTTGCATGACATTTGCTTTTTTCTACCGCGCTTCGCTTGGTGGCCCCGACGAGCGTCGCGAACAAAAGTTCGCAACCCTCGTCGGGGAATCATTCCTGAATGTCACCCACAAATATTTTACTCACACTTCGGATGAAGAGATTCAACGGATTGCCGAAGCGGTTGGGGATCGTGATTCGTCTCGAACCTTTACGTTGCGCGAGTGGATTCACTTCTTCCTGCTGGCCGCCATGCATCAATGGAAAAGCTTTCGCCACGGAGCCGATGTGGGGCCTCTGTATGGATTGCCGCGATTCCATTATTCAACTGTATCCAAGAAAGCGAAAGAAGTTCCCTATGACATCATGAAACGCTTGTTGGCGTTGATCATTTCCAAGTGCAACCGCCAAACCCGCCGTTCGCTTCGGTTTCCCAAACCGCTTCGGGTGGTGGATTCGACGACCGTCACGGTCGGGAAAAACCGCCTCCCATGGGCGCCGTATCACGGCGAACGCGCCGGAGTGAAGCTACACGTCGCGTATTCGCCGGAATCCTCGCTGCCGGCAGACGTGGTGGAAACGACCGGACTGCGTCACGATGGCCCAGTGGGAGAACAGTTGACGAACGCTCAACAAGTGCTGGTGGAAGACCGGGCGTATGTCAAAATCGAACGCCTCGATCGATTTGTGGAGCAGCATCAGCTCTTTGTCATTCGGATGAAGGACAACATCGAACTTCATCAGAAAAAAAGCTTGAAACGCCTTTCCAGCACATCCTCATCGGTTCAAGCCGACTTCACGTGCCAGTTGGGGACGAAACAATGCCGCTCCACCAAGCGTCACCGGGTGGTGATCTTTCGAGATGCGAATGGCCGCGACATTCGGGTCGTGACGAACCTCTTCCATGCGTCTGCGGAAACCATTGCCGACATGTACCAACAACGTTGGACTGTTGAGGTCTTTTTTCCGTTGGGTAAAGCAATATCTGAATGTCCCGACCTTGTTTGGCACGACGGAAAATGCGGTATACAATCAGCTGTTTGCGGCGTTCATCGCGTATGTGTTGCTGCGATGGCTGTATGATCAAACCAAAAAACAGACGAACGTCTCTCTTTCCTTCATTTCGTTCGTTCGCCGTTTTTTCTCTGGGCAGCTTCCTCTCGATTGGAAATCCGAGATGGCCGCTGCTTTGTTTGAGTATGCCCAAATTTATGGAAGGTGTATGTATAATTTTGGATAATCAACACTCGTGTAAAAGTAATAACAAATGGGGATAAATACAATAAAGAAAAGATTCTTTCAAGGAGGATTACATATGATCAGTAAATTACTTAGGGGAGTCCTAGTAGCTGTGCTACCTATCTTTATCATTACCGGATGTAACAATCAAAACAATGACCATAATCAGATGGATCATGATTCGAAAGAAATGGATCATGCAAATATGAATCATGAAGATATGGATATGTCCTCCAATGATAAAGACAAAGATAACAAAACAAATGAAATGGAGTTCGCGAAGCCGCCAAACTCATTCAACCGTTTAGCAAGCCAAAACATGATCGTAACAGCGACGAAAAACGTTACTCGTATCAACACGGATGATCCTATTGAGTTATCCGTCATGGTTTCACAAACGGTTTGGCCTGCCACTCATAAAGAAAACCAGCCCGGCGGAATTATTTTAGTGCCCGTTGAAAGTTGGCAAATCGCATTGGCAAGTGTAGACTTAATTCATCATCCGAGCAACGGCCCTGTTTTATTTACAAAAGATCAAAAAATACCGGATGCCGTCTTAAAGGAAATAAACCGCCTTCAGCCTTTAGGCACAGCTGACGGTACGCAAATTATGGTGATGGGAAATCTTAGGAAAAGTGAACTAGATAAATTAAAGAATTTTAAGATGAAACAAATTAGTGAAACAGATCCGGCTGCGTTTGCGAAAGAAATTGACCAATTTTACAGCGACATTGCCGGCAAGACTCCACAAAGTGTGATTATTGGTTCTTTGGAAGATAAGGCAAAATTGTACACTCTTATAGCTGCCAATTGGATTGCCCACATGGAAGAACCGTTGTTGTATGTTACGGCAAATGACATTCCGCAACCAACGAAAGAGGCGTTACAGCAAAGAAAAGGAAAAGCAAATATATACCTTTTAGGTCCCGAATCAGTAATCTCTAAAGAAGTGGAAAACGAACTAAAATCATTTGGCACTGTTGTCCGAATCGCGGGCGATACACCGGTGCAACAATCCGTTTCTTTTGCTACTTATAAAGATGAAAAAACAAAATTTGGCTGGGGGCTAAATAATCCGGGGCATGGCGTATCATTTATTTCAACGAAAACCCCTGAATTAGCGATTGCAGCTGCGCCATTTTCTCATCTAGGAAAGCACGCACCTTTAATATGGCTAGAGAATGGAGCATTAACGACGGATGTATATGAATTTTTAGCTCGTTTAAAACCAACTTTTACTGTTGAGCCAACAGAGGGACCGTATAACCATGCATTTTTATCTGGCACATTCCGCTCCATCCCTTATCAAACGCAAGGAATTATTGACGAAAAGCTCGAAATTGTTCCGGCAACCGGAGAAGGACATGCAGGGCATTAGAAGCACGTAAATCTATATACGCAAAACAGCTTGCAAGCCGAGCAAGCTGTTTTTTTTATTTTTGAAACTTGTGGTGTTAATATGATGATGCAAACATATGGCATTCAACTAACATCAAAGGTTCTTGAATTATTCGCATATCATCACATACAACTTCTACAAGCTAATTTGTAATGATTCATGTTGTTTAAGAAACATGTAAGCAACAAAGTATGATTATGATGACAGAGCCATTAGGCCATTAGAAATTCTAATCGATTTTTGAAAATATCTAATTACTAATGATAATTCGCGACAAAAATTTGTAAATTTTTATGAACACTTTCTCCATACTTTTCCTTTATTCTAAAACCAGAAAAGGATGGAGGTGTTGAAAATGAAAAAACTTATTTCAGGTTTGTTCGTCCTTGTTTCAGCTTTTGTATTAGCTACAGCTGTTTTTGCAGCAAATAAAAATGATAATAATGATTGGAAAGAAATGTTGCCAATGATGAAACAAATGCATCCAAACTTCTCAGAGGAACAATTACAAAAAATGTATGAACAGTGTCGAAATACTAAAAATATGGATCAAATGATGGAACATATGATGAATAATAGCAAAACGAATCAACAAATGATGAAACAAGGATATATGATGTAAAGATCAGTTATTGAAACACTGTAGGCTTAAAACTACAGTGTTTTTTTCGTCCGCCTATTGTTGTATGGATATTTGCAAGGCAATATTCGTGTGTATTTTTCACTGTAAAATCCATCGATTCTGCAAATTTATGTTGTAAAATAAAAAGTGCTCTACATAAAAGCAATAATGAGCTCTTATAAGGAAGGGACAAAAGTGCGAAAAATTTCGTTTAAGTTAGGGCTATTATTTTTTGTCTTTGTGTTAGGAATCGAAACGGTTTTATTTGCGTCGTTATATGTGACACTCGTTAACGCTAGAATTAATGAAGAATTTGAGCAGCTGTTAGCGAGAGGGAACAATCACCGTGATGTATTGGAAAAAAGCTATCACCCTTCTACGTTAGAACATGTCACCATGATGGAGTCTGAAGCGGAGACCGACGTCGTTATTACCAATGACAAGGGGAAGATACTATATTTTTCAGATCATATTTTACCGTTTGCTAAAAGAGTAATAAAAAAATCAAATAAAAACATTCCCTATGGCGGAATGATTGTGCAAAAAAATTGGCAAAGAGAGTCGTATATTTCGACAGTAAGCCCGATTCGGATTGACGGCAAGATCAAAGGGTATGTGTACATGTTTCAGCATACGGCTTCCATTCAAAACATGATTGATAGGCTAAAACATCATTTTCTAGTCGTGGGCATTCTTTCCGTCTTTTTGACCATTATGACGATTGCTTTTTTATCAAGAGTCATTACGATTCCGCTCATTCGGATGAAACAAGCGACCGAAAAACTGAGCAAGGGGGACTTTTCTGTCCGCTTGCAAGTAAAAGGAGAAGATGAGTTGGCACAGTTAGGAAAAGCGATTCAAACATTGGCAAGGGATTTGGAATACTTAAAAAAAGAAAGAAACGAATTTCTCGCTAGTATTTCTCATGAACTTCGTACTCCGCTCACGTATGTCAAAGGATATGCGGACATCGCGAGAAGGCCAACTATCGAGGAGGAAGAAAGAGCGAAATATTTGTCCATTATTTATGAAGAAGCAGAGCATATGCAAAAGTTAGTGAAAGACTTGTTTGAGCTCGCGAAAATGGATCAACATTCGTTTCAAATCGAGAAAGAGCCAACTCCACTGTGCCTTTTTTTGAAAAAAATATACGAGAAAATGTATCCTGCTTTTCAGACGAAAAATATGTCTCTTGTCTACCACTGCGATGAAAACATTACCGTCCATATCGACCAACAGCGTTTTGAGCAAGTGATGATGAATCTTTTGGACAATGCGTTAAAATA
The DNA here is from genome assembly GCA_900450595.1 of [Flavobacterium] thermophilum. Lineage (GTDB taxonomy): Bacteria > Bacillota > Bacilli > Bacillales > Anoxybacillaceae > Geobacillus > Geobacillus thermophilus. The sequence continues at coordinate 436,435 of UGGS01000002.1, read as the reverse complement.
TTCTCATCAAGGTTCTACCGTTTCCATTGATGTAAGAATGGAGAAAAAGAACGTGATGATCATGATTTCCGACGAAGGAATAGGAATTCCTGAAGCAGATTTGCCGCATATTTTTGAACGATTTTACAGGGTGGATAAATCAAGATCGAGAACAGGCGGAGGGACGGGATTAGGCTTGGCGATTGTGAAAGAAATTGTCGAAGCGCACGGCGGTTCGATTTACGCAACGAGCCAATGTAGAAAAGGGACGACGATGATCATTACGTTACCGAAGGGAGATGAACATGTACACGATATTACTAGTTGATGACGAAAAACGAATGTTGGATTTATTAGAGCTGTATCTTGCACCGAAAGGGTACCGTTGTGTGACATGCGAGTCGGGAGTAGCGGCGATCCGCTATTTGGAAAACAATAAAGCGGACCTCGTTTTGCTTGATGTGATGATGCCAGAGATGGACGGATGGGAAATGTGCAAACAAATACGAGAGTTTTCGAATGTCCCAATTATTATGGTAACAGCAAGAGGAGAAACGACAGATGTTGTCCAAGGGTTGAAAATCGGAGCAGATGATTATATTACAAAACCATTTGACGAATCTGAGCTGCTCGCTCGGATCGAAGCGGTATTGCGCCGTTCTGTAGGAAAACAAGCGAAACTGGAGTTTAACGGCTTAGTTTGGGATGAAGCGCAGCATAAAGTCCAATATGCTGGGCACGATATTTTTCTCACGCCAAAAGAGTTTGCCATTTTAGGACTTTTTCTCAAAAATCCAAACAGGGTATTTAGCCGAGAGCAACTCATCGTGACATTATGGGGGTATAACGCCAATACAAAAGAACGGACAATCGATTCGCATGTCAAAAATATTCGCGAGAAGCTCCGCCAAGCCGGTTTTCCGATCGATCAATTTCTGCAAACCGTTTGGGGTGTAGGATATAAATGGGGGGATAAGGTAAAAAGAAATGGAAGAGAAGCTCATTACATTGTTTCATACATATGAAAGCGTTGCTTATCTCATTAGTATTGCGATCAATATTGTGATCAGTATTTTAGGCGTTGTACCGAGCGTATTTCTCACTGCAGCTAACTTGGCGGTATTCGGTTTTTGGAAAGGCACCTTTTTATCGTTTGTAGGGGAAGCTGTTGGGGCGATTGTTTCTTTCGTTTTATATCGAAAAGGATTTCACAAACTTTCGGAAACGAAATGGTTTTCCTATCCGAAAGTGAAACGTTTGCTTGAGGCAGAAGGGGTAGAAGCCTTTTCGCTTATTTTGTCTTTGCGTCTTCTTCCTTTTGTTCCGTCGGGACTTGTGACGTTTGTGGCAGCGATCGGACACACCTCCTTACTGATCTTTATCATTGCCAGCTCGCTTGGAAAGCTGCCAGCACTTTTGTTAGAGGCATATTCGGTTTATCAAGTGATGAATTGGACATGGCAAGGGAAAGTGATATCGACACTTCTATCTGTTTTTTTATTTATATTTACTTGGAAGAAAATCACTCGAAAAAAGGCTTAAACGAATGAAAAAGGGGTTTGCAATTCCATACATTCTGCAAATATCTGTTATAAAATGTGCGAAATCTACATTATACAAAGGAGAGTCGACCATGACAAAAATGACGAAAGCAATCATCATTACATCATCCATTCTTCTTCTAAGCGCTTGTTCATCATCCAATGAAAAAAAACAGGCCTTTATTACAAGCAAAGAACAAGCAAAATCGAACGTATCTGTTACCAATAATCCTTTCTTTCAAGAAAAAAAAGAAGGAAAGATCGAGCATTTACATGGAATCGGTTATGCAGGCAACCAAAATGCGATTTACTTTGCTACACATGAGGGGTTACTCGTTTACCAAAACAATAAGTGGTATGAAACGACTTCGTATAAACATGATTATATGGGCTTTTCTGCCACAGACGACGGCTTTTATTCATCAGGGCATCCGGAAGAAGGTTCATCTTTAGGAAATCCACTTGGTCTTGTGAAAAGTTTTGATAATGGACAAACATTGATGAATTTAGGATTTTATAAAGAATCTGATTTTCATTATATGACAGTTGGCTATAAAAGCCATACCATTTATGTTGTGAACCAAGAAGAAAATAAAACGCTCGGACAAGGGGTATTTTACAGTAAAGACGACGGCAAAACGTGGTCGCCAAGTCAATTGAACGGCCTGCCGCAAACGGCAGCGGGAACGATTGCTGCCCATCCAACGGACGAAAATATGGTCGGAATTAGTACATCGGAAGGAATTTTTGTTTCGAGAGATAATGGGAATACGTTTGAACGGTTTACTCGAAAAATCAATACGACGACGTTTGCGTTCCAAGAAAAATTCATTGTATTTGCAGCTGTAGAGAACGATAAACCTATCCTAATCAAACAATCATTAGACACAAAACAAGAGGAAGTTCTTTCTGTTCCTACGCTCGATGAAAAAGACCATATCATGTATATGGCCTCTAATCCGAAAAATGAGAAGGAAATTGTGATCGCCACCATGAACGGGGATATTTTCATGACAAAAAATAACGGTGAAAGCTGGACAAGGATAGCATCGAAAGGGAAAATAAATTTTTAATAAAAGACATGCGGAGGCATGTCTTTTTGCTTAAAATATACCACTCCACAATTTCTGCAAAATTCATTGCTACAATATAGACATCAGATAGAGAAGAAGGTGAGAAGAAGGGTGTATTCGTTCTTGAGTCAAATCAGTAACTTTCTAAGTCAACCGTTTCTTAATATGGCAAATAGCATGACAGAGATTCCTATTTTGTCAGCCTTTCTTCTTGGCATCGTGGGAGCGATGGCTCCGTGTCAACTCACTGGTAATTTAGGAGCGATCACTTTATACAGTAATCAGTCCTTGCAAAAAGGAATTGCGTGGAAAGAGTTGTTCCTATTTATTTTTGGTAAAATTATTGCTTTTTCCGGTTTAGGTTTCATCGTTTGGCTGATGGGGAAAGAGATTCAAAGTACGCTAACATTGTATTTTCCGTGGTTAAGAAAGCTTATTGGTCCCATTCTCATTCTTGTAGGCTTATATTTGTTAGGGCTTTTTAAAATGTATTGGAACGTTACCTTGTTCAAAGTGCCTGAGAGATGGCGAAAAGGAAAAATCGGTTCGTTTTTCATGGGATTTGGCTTTTCATTAGCTTTTTGTCCAACGATGTTTGTGCTGTTTTTTGTCACTCTCATGCCTCTCGTCTATTCAACGTCTTATGGGGTACTATTACCGAGCATCTTTGCCGTTGGAACTTCTGTACCTGTTATTTTCTTTATCTTTATCCTTTGGTACTTAGGATTTAGCGGCACTGTAATGAAAAAAGGAAGACAAGTAGGGGGGATTGTTCAGAAAACAGCCGGAATCGTGATGGTTTTACTTGGTATATTAGATACGATCACTTATTGGTTTTAAAGTTAGGAAAAGGAGGGAAACTCAATGATGTTTGGCGGTTCTTTCATGATGGTTGGGATCATGTTATTTTGGGTTGTATTAATCGCCGTTGGTTTTTATCTCTTATATCGTTTTATCAATGGTCGTAAAGAAGAACTCTCTCCGATAGAAATATTGAAAGTACGATTAGCCAAAGGAGAGATCTCTTTAGATGAATTTGAACAGCTATCCAAAAAATTGTAGTCGTTATATTGTATACAGGAGATGCGATTTACCATTGCTCCCCCCTTTTTTCATTTCATATAGATGAAGGAAGTTGTTGATTGCATTGTCAACAACTTCTTTTTATCTCCATAATAAATTCATATTTTTTGGTTCATCACCACAACGTGTACTTGACAAGCGAGGCTTTTTCTCGTGTCACCATGTAGGAAAATCGTTGATTTACTGATTTTCCTTATGCATGTAAGCAAGACATGATCTGAAACAGTCAAGTACAACTTTTGGTGAAGATCCTATTTTTTATTTATAATAAGCCAACTACATAAAATTTTGGAGGGATGCGTATTGCAATTCGGCAATATTGTAGTTCAAGGCGAAAATCTTTTGCTCGTAAGCAGCTTACTGATTAGCTATGTTATGTTTTATTACGGCATTAAGATATTAAAAATAGAACGAAACATCATGGATTTAATTTTTAACAGTTTTATTAACGGTGTGGCTCTTCACCACAAAGTGTACTTGACAAAGAAAGACGATTATGATAAAGAAAATCAAAACAGCATTTTTCCTTTTTATACCACACATCTCTTTGAGCAACATTGCTATCATGTTTGTCTTTAAAAGTCAAGTACATCTTTTGGTGATGAACCAACGGTGTACTCATTTGGAAATTTAGTTATGTCTTTTTACATCCGAATTCAGTTTTACAAAATCCGATGACAATCCTTTATTTTAACGGGGGATATGTTGGCATTAGTATGGGGATTGTTTTTATCACGGTCTATACTTGGTTATACGTAAAAAAGCAGAATATTCCTGTGGCTTCTTACACACGAGCAGTAGTTCCGGTATATTTTGGCTATTTTAGTACTTTTGCATGGATTCGAGTAATGGAAAATTCCCAAAATTATTTCATCATTTTGCAAGCAATAGTAGCGATTTGTTTTTTTATAGTAGCATCACGAGTCAAAATTCAAAAAACTTTATTGCAACTTCTTATATGGTTCCATCTCATTCAATTCGAACTAGCCCTGTATAAAAAATATTTTGTAAATACAGGAATCATATCAAAAGAAGTATGGTTGTATGGCTCTCTCGTTATCGTTTTTATATGTATTTCATATTGGTTAGAGAGGCGAGAAAGAGAAGCGGCTCTTGGGGACGAGAACAAGGGGCGGAGAAACGCAATGACCCAACTCGCTTTAGGTGTGATGATGGTAAGTATTGCTGTAGCTTCTATTTTTAACAATCAACAGGAAGAAGGAAAGATCAAACCAAAGCCGGTCGTGTCTACTTCATTGGATTCGGGAAAAATCGGCACGAATAAAGGAGAAGTTGCCCCGGATTTTGAATTACTTTCAATTACAGGGGATAAAATAAAATTGTCTGATTTGCGTGGAAAAACGGTGATATTGAATTTTTGGGCTACTTGGTGTCCGCCTTGTAGAGCTGAAATGCCAGAAATGCAAAAGTTCTACGAAAATAATAAAAATAACAATGTAGAAATTTTAGCAGTCAACTTAACGAATAGCGAAAGAGGTCCTGATGCGGTGAACGATTTTGTGAAAAATAAGGGAGTGACATTTAAAGTTGTGCTTGATGAGCAAGGGGACATTGGAAATCTATACGGTGCAATAACGATCCCCACTTCGTATATCATCGATAAAAACGGGGTTATTAGAGATAAGTATATAGGTCCTATGTCTTATGAAACGATGGATCGCATGATCTCGAATATTCAATAAAAACTAAATAATGATCCCTCCTGAGTGGACAGTAACAAGAATTGTTGCTATTCACTCAAGGGGGGATTTCGGGAGTATATTAAAAACCTGTGAACCCACCAAACAAATCTGTAAAAAAGATAATGATCTTTGTCATCCAATCAAAAAACAGCATAATTCCCATGATAATCATAAGAACCCCTCCGACTTTGACGATGACAGCGTTATATCTTTTTATCCAATTCAACTTGCTGATAAAAAATGACATGATGAAAAAAGGTACAGCAAACCCTAATACATATGCGAACATATATAACATAGCTGCACTCGGTTTGGTAGCTGCTAACGCGATCACTGATACAAGAATTGGACCTGTGCAGGGAGTCCAGCCCGCTGCGAATCCTATGCCAATTAAAATAGAGCCAAAATAACCGGAAGGCTTGTTGCGGAAAACTAACCGTTTATCTTTCATCATAAAGGAAGGTGAAAATACACCTAAAATGACGAGACCAAAAAAGATAATGAACAAGGCACTAATTTGTCTGATTAAATCTTGGTAATCAACGAATAGTTTTCCTATTACAGAAGTACCAAAACCAATAGCGATGAAGATGACGGAAAAACCGAGCAAGAAAAAGAATGTATGGAGTATTGCGCGTTTTTGAAGCATCCCATTTTCTTTCTTTATTTCATCAACGGATACCCCAGTAATGTAAGATAAAAAAGCTGGATATAGCGGTAAACAACAAGGGGATATAAAAGACAGTAATCCCGCTCCGAAAGCTAGAAATACATTGATATCGTTCATATTGATCGATCCTCTCTCTTCAATCTTGATAACGATACTGTAAAATAAAATTGTGAATTTTTTGTGGAAAATTGGATTTTTCCTACTTAGTGTTTATTATGGATTGTTGGCGAACATGATTTGTGAGATATCCTAGTTGCGCTTTATACCCATTACCGGTATAATGTAATTAAAAGAGGTGATGTTTGATGAACCATTATGAAGATCATAATATGGATAAAAAAATGGTTCCACGAACGGAACAGGAAATCGAACGCATCATCAAGCGCTTGAAGCGCATCGAAGGACAAGTGCGCGGTGTGCAAAAAATGGTGGAGGACAATCGTTATTGTATTGATATTTTAGTGCAAATTTCAGCGATCACGGCAGCGTTAAATAAAGTAGGATTGAACTTGTTAGAACGTCATGTCAGCCATTGTGTGTCTAAAGCGATCCGCGAAGGAAGTGGAGAAGAATCCATTCGCGAATTAATGGATGTCATTAAACAGTTCTCAAAGTGAAAGGAGTGGGAAGCATTATGAGTGAACAAAAGCATGTCACACTTAGAGTGACCGGCATGACATGTGCCGCGTGCGCCAATCGGATTGAGAAAGTATTAAATAAGATGGATGGCGTCAAAGCCAATGTCAATTTGGCAATGGAAAAAGCAACGATTAAATATGATCCATCGAAGCAAAATATAGCCGATATCGAAACGAAAATTGAGAATTTGGGGTATGGCGTTGCGACGGAAAAAGTGACGCTTGATATTGAAGGAATGACATGTGCGGCCTGTGCGACGCGGATTGAAAAAGGGTTAAATCGGATGGAAGGTGTGACAAGCGCTGCTGTCAACTTGGCGACAAACAGCGCGGTGGTCGAATACAAGGAGGGTGTCACATCTGTCGAAGACATTTTAGAGAAAATCAAAAAGCTTGGGTACAGGGGGCAAATTCGAAACGAAGAACAAGACGATGCCGTCCGGAAAGAAGAGCGGCTGAAACAGAAGCAACGGCAACTCGCGATTTCCATCATCTTATCGTTGCCGCTGCTCTATACGATGCTGGCTCATATGCCGTTTGATATCGGCTTGCCGATGCCGCATTGGCTGATGAATCCGTGGTTCCAGCTTCTTTTAGCTACACCGGTTCAGTTCTACATCGGCGGTCCCTTCTATGTCGGGGCGTACCGGGCGTTACGAAACAAGAGCGCGAACATGGACGTCCTAGTGGCGCTTGGAACATCGGCCGCGTACGTTTACAGCTTGTATGAAGCGTGGCGGACGCTTGGGAATCCTGACTATATGCCGAGGCTGTATTTTGAAACGAGCGCCGTCTTGATTACGCTTGTGCTTGTCGGCAAATACTTTGAAGCGCTTGCGAAAGGGCGGACAACCGAAGCGATCTCGAAGCTAGTCAGCCTGCAGGCGAAGGAAGCGACCGTCATTCGGAATGGGGAAGAAATGAAAGTTCCGCTGGAGGAAGTGGTGATCGGCGATACGATCGTTGTTAAGCCGGGAGAAAAAATCCCGGTAGACGGTATGGTCATCGCCGGAGCATCTTCCGTAGACGAATCGATGATTACCGGTGAATCGATCCCGGTTGATAAAAAGGAAGGCGACTATGTGATCGGGGCGACGATGAATACGAATGGCGTACTGACCATTCGTGCCGAAAAAGTCGGAAAAGATACCGCGCTGGCCAATATCATTAAAATCGTTGAAGAGGCGCAAGGGTCGAAAGCCCCGATTCAGCGGATGGCGGATACCATTTCCGGTATTTTCGTACCGATTGTTGTCGGAATTGCGGTTGTTTCCTTTCTAATCTGGTACTTCTTCGTTGCGCCGGGTGATTTGGCGAAAGCGCTTGAGGCGGCCATCGCTGTTCTTGTCATCGCGTGCCCTTGTGCGCTCGGTCTTGCCACGCCGACATCGATTATGGTCGGTACAGGAAAAGGGGCAGAACAAGGAATTCTCTTTAAAGGAGGTGAGTACCTAGAGGGAACGCATAAAATCAATGCCGTATTACTCGATAAAACAGGAACCGTGACAAAAGGAAAACCGGAAGTCACCGATGTGCTAGCCTTCCGCGAGGACATGCTCGATTATGCGGTTTCCGCCGAGAGCGCTTCGGAGCATCCGCTGGCTCATGCGATTGTTGAATACGGGAAGAAACAAGCGATTTCGATGAAGCCATTGGAGCACTTCTCCGCCATTACCGGCCACGGAATTGAAGCGGTCATTGACGGAAAAAGCATCCTTATTGGGACGCGAAAATTGATGAAGGAGCGCTCTGTAGCGATTTCTGTGCATGAAGATAAAATGGGTTCATCACCAAAAGATGTACTTGACTTTTAAAGACAAACATGATAGCAATGTTGCTCAAAGAGATGTGTGGTATAAAAAGGAAAAATGCTGTTTTGATTTTCTTTATCATAATCGTCTTTCTTTGTCAAGTACACTTTGTGGTGAAGAGCCATAAAATGGTAGAGCTTGAAAAACAAGGGAAAACAGTGATGCTCGTTGCCATCGATGGACAGCTTGCCGGCATCATTGCTGTCGCGGATACGGTGAAAGAAAGCTCGAAAGAAGCGATTCAAACATTAAAACAAATGGGCATCGATGTCTATATGGCAACAGGGGACAATCAACGGACAGCGGAAGCGATCGCCAATGAAGTCGGCATTGAGCATGTGTACGCCGAGGTGCTTCCGGAAGACAAAGCGAACATCGTCGAGGAATTGCAAAAACAAGGAAAACGTGTGGCGATGGTCGGTGATGGAATTAATGACGCTCCAGCTCTTGCGAAAGCGGATATTGGGATGGCGATTGGCACGGGAGCTGATGTCGCCATCGAGACCGCGGACGTGACCTTGGTCGGCGGCGATTTGCGCCATATCCCGAAAGCCATTGAGTTGAGCCGCAAAACGATGAAAAACATTCGGCAAAATCTGTTCTGGGCGTTGTTTTATAATACGATTGGCATTCCGGTCGCCGCTTTCGGATTATTAGAACCATGGATCGCTGGAGCGGCGATGGCATTCAGCTCTGTGTCGGTTGTCGCCAACGCGCTTCGTTTGAAACGCGTGAAACTATAAACATTCAAGGAGGAATGGACGATGACCATTACATTACAAGTACAAGGAATGACATGCGGACATTGCAAAGCAGCGGTGACCAATGCCCTTCAAGCGTTGGATGGCGTCAGCCGTGTAGAAGTGCATTTGCAAGAAGGAACTGTCGATGTGGAGTATGATGAAACAAAGGTCAGCGTAGAAAAACTGAAAGAAGCGATTGAAGAGCAAGGATATAATGTGAAGTAACATGAAAGAGAGAGGGTGTCTCAAAAGTGATCACTTTTGAGACACCCTCAAATAGTATTATGATGACATTTTACGGCATTCTTCAGCACACTGACGGCATAAATTGGCACATTCCTGACAGTGTGTATCTTGGAATTTTGCACATTCAGCGGCACAAGCATCGCAAATTGTCGCGCAAAGTTGGCAAAACTCCTTCGCATACATGCTTCCGCGAGACATCCATTGAGCCGCCATGGCACAAATATCTGCACAATCCCTTAAAATGTTGATACAATGTGTTCTAGCCTGTACGTCAGCTGCTTTTAAACATGAAGTCAGACATTCTTCACATGCTTGCATACATTTGTTACAAGCATCAATACACGTTTGAAATTGTTGAAATGATGAATCAATAACCGTTGTCATATATAATCACTCCTTTTGATTTAAATTCATTTTTATTTTTTCTAACTCATATTTCGCAACCTTTGCATAATATACAAAAAATAACCCAAATATTCGCATAAAAATAAATTTTTATACAAATATTGTAAAATAACTAATTTTTATTCGATCAAATCAGGCTTATTTTGAATTTTTATTCAGGGTGCGAAATGTGAGTTCTAACTAAAAAATAATATACTGGAAATACGAACCAAGGACAAAAAATAAGAGGCTGTCTCAAAAGGTTGCTAAATCGACCTTTTGAACTCAGCCTCTTTTACTTACTACGATAAATCGTTATTCACCTTTATTCGTTGTGTCATTCGGATCTGGGGTATAGTCCGATTTGTAATCGGTATATTTTACTTCTGTGACCATTCCGGCTGAAGCATGGTGCAAGTCATGGCAATGGAACATCCAATTTCCCGGATTATCTGCTTTAAATGCGACTACATATTCTTCACCCGGTTTTAAATTCAAGGTATCCTTAATCAATGGGGAGCCTGTAATTGGCTTACCATTTTTACTTAATACTTGGAAGAAATGTCCGTGTAAATGCATAGGATGTAAATCTTTCGGTGAATTGTTCACCAATTTTACTTTTACTAGATCTCCTTTCTTCACATTTACGGGTGCTGTTTCAGGATACGTTTTCCCATTAATCGTGTAGACCATGCCATCTTTGCCCATGGCTGTTCCTAAATCCATTGTGTACTCTACATCATATTTTTGGTCTAGTGTAAATTGACCTACTTCATATTTTCCGTATGTTGTCATATCCACAACAGGGAGGTTTTCTTTTGCATTTTCTTTATCCGTATTGTTTGTCTGGTCTTCGTATTGAATTTTCACTTTCATGCCATCGGTGCCTTTCATATTGCCGTGGCATTCCAGCAGCCATTCACCCGGGTTATTCGCGATAAATTCAATATCATAACGTTCACCCGGAGCAATATTTAAAAGTTCATCTTTGATTGGTTGCGGATCTTTTAACGGCTGCCCGTCAGTTGCGACAATTTTAAACTCATGACCATGCAGGTGAAGCTTGTGAGGCATGTATCCTGCGTTTACAAGGCGAAGCCGCACCTTTTCGCCTTTCTTCACTTTTAAAGGTTTGACAGCGGAACCGCTTTTCCCGTTAATCGTGAAAATATCGTACATATTCATCATATCATGGCCCATGCTGCTCATATCCATTTGTTGATTATCAGAGCTATTTCCATTATTCATATTACTATGATCCATTCCACTCATATCCATATTTCCTTCATCCGGATTGCTCATCCATTCATCTAACACAAGTGTATAATCTCGATCGACTTTTTCTTCATTTTTCGGTTCTACGATTAATGTTCCGTACAGTCCTTTGTCCACTTGTTCGGCGCTTTTTTGATGGGAATGATACCAATACGTTCCCGGCACGGTTGCTGTAAATTCATACGTAAACGTTTCACCCGGTTTAATGGCGTCCATCGTGACACCCGGTACTCCATCTTGGTTATTTGGAACAGGGTAGCCGTGCCAGTGAATCGTGATCGGTTCTGGCAATTCATTTTTTAAAACAATTTTCACATTATCCCCTTGCTTTACGCGGATTTGCGCACCGGGTACCGATCCATTGTACGTGTAGACCGGAAGTTTGACTTGATCATTTATTTGTAATAATGCTTCCTTAGCAGTAAGATTAATCTCTTTACCGGATAAAACTTCTGTGTTTGTTGCCAAAGGCAGTTTCTTACTGGAGTCCTGTGCGGTGTTTTCTTCCTTCATATTCATGTTGGACATGTCGTGTCCTTGCATCGAAGAATTATTTGAGCAAGCTGCACCAATCGCAACAACTCCTGCCAAAACAGTTCCTAACAATAATTTCTTCATCGCTTTCCCTCCATAAACTTGTGATGTAAGTCATAGTAACGTCATCATAAAAAGTAAATGTGCAAAATTTATGGAGAAAAATTATATTTTTTTTCACACGAAGTAGTTCGAAGATTAAATTATTGTTTGACATAAAAAAGATAAGCCACTACCTATAACCGGTTAATTGCGGTTATAGGTAATAGCTTGTTTGCCCATTTGTATCCAAGCTTGAATAAATTCAGACTTAGGTGCTTTTTTATTTTTCGTACCTGTCAATGGGTCATTAAAATAAATATATACCCGTGGTGCTAGATAAAACTCAGACAAGCATAAAAATAGCCCTTGCTGGCGGATCTCCAGTAGAATGAAAGTGTCACCCAACATTCGAAAGGAGAGATCCCCCATGCAAGAGCACTTTCATTTTACTACAGATCCAGCCAAACTTCAAAAACAATATGCCGCTATTTTCTGTTTTGTTTCTGCCCAACTGTCGTTGATTCAAATGTATCTTCATCGCCGCAACCGTCACTTGGTCAAGCAAGAAGACGAAGTGGTCATGGCGGTTCACCTTTTGGGGAAGCTGCTGGGCTTTTCTTCCGAACGAGCCTGGCATCGTTTTGTCACGGGAAATTTGTTCACAAACGGCTCGTTTCTTGAACGCTCCCGATACAACCGCCGCTGCCGAGCGCTTGGTTTCGCCATCAAATGGATCCGTCATGAGCTGGCGAAACGTGGCCAACACCATGCTTATGCGGTCGTCGACAGCTTGCCTCTTCCGTTGTGCCATCCCGCAAGAATGCAGCGCGTCAAGCGATTTCGAGGGATCACGGATATGGGGTATTGTGCTTCCAAAAAGCAATGGTACTACGGTTTCAAGCTGCATCTTCAAGTGACCAATCAAGGGCTGGCCATGGGCTATGTCGTGACGGAAGCGTCCTGCCACGACGTCAAAGCCGCTGAAACGGTGATGACTCAAATCCCTCATCCCTACAACTTTGGGGACAAAGGGTACATCAGCCACGCTCTTCGAGAAAAGCTGTACGAAGAACACCAAGCCGCGTTCTGGACACCGTCTCGACACAATCAAAAGCACGGCCCATCCAAGGCATGGGAAGAATGGATCCAAAAAAAACGCAAAGTCATCGAGACGGTGTTTTCGATTCTCGTAGACCAATACCGGATCACCGACATTCGAGCGAATTCCATGGCCGGGTTTGAAGTGGCACTCGATGGCATCTTGTTGGCTTATTCCTTGGTCACACTAGGGCTGGTTGAGCGCTGACACTCAACTAGCACCACGGGTTTATTCAAATATTTGTTTGATCGGAAATAAAGAAAAAATTGTTAGCATAAAAATTCGTCAACACTTTTATTGATTTATTGAGTATATAACTTTATTTTTCAGTGAACAACTTTATTTTCATCAGACGATAAAAAATTCCCTTAACAAGTAATATTCTCCTTACATTCGGGTAATTTTAACAGACACTTGTTTGTTCAAATCCGCATCCCAAACGCGTTGAATTTCGAATGTTCCTGGTTCAAAGAACATATTGAACCTTTCGTTGAACCAATCTTGCATAGGTAAGTTTAATGCTTCATCAATCGGCACCCAAAGCAATTCACCTTCTGGTGGATTTTCAAGGAGTTCTCCTTCGAATGTATTGGTCCAATAGTTAAAAACCATGTATCGTACATTTTCTTTTGGATTAACATATTCATCCAAACCTTTATAGATTAAATTTGAAACGGTTAAACCTGTCTATTCCTTGACTTCTCTAATAGCCCCTTCTACGATACTTTCTGGAAATTCCACTTTTCCCCCTGGTGCTAAATATCCCGGAAAACCGAAATGGTTAGGTCGCTTAATTAATAAAACTTTATCTTCGTTTTGAATCATACACATCGTATAAATTCTATGTTCTACACTTTTCCAATCAACTGACATGATGTAGATTCTCCTTTCTAATTTATTTAAAATCTGAACGTTTTTAATAATCATATACTGTTTTCTTATTGAAACAACTCACCCGTTAGTCGCCTATGCCCCATTCATGTCACCACCTTTTAAAAAAATTATGTTCTCCAGTGTGATTTGAAGAAGATCGATATCTCACAATAATTGTACCATAATATTACAAATATTTTTAGAATAGGTTCATCAGCAAAAGATGTACTTGACTTTTAAAGACAAACATGATAGCAATGTTGCTCAAAGAGATGTGTGGTATAAAAAGGAAAAATGCTGTTTTGATTTTCTTTATCATAATCGTCTTTCTTTGTCAAGTACACTTTGTAGTGAAGAGCCAATTTTTTGTGATGAGGCGACAAAGGGCGCCCGGGCGGCGGTCGGTGTATTCAATGACGGCTTTGCGACCGATGACTTTTTTCACATGTTTCAATCACTTCGTTGACAGAATAGCCTAAGCTGTTGCATAGGTTATAAATGGCTTTTTTCGACAAGTAACAGGCAACCATACAAGTAATCAGGATTCTACTGTTTGAGATTGTTTGCTCTTGGAATCGGAATCGTCAATATATTTCGAAATAAATAACAGGCCAAAAAAAGACACACAAAAGCCAAGATAATAACTTACTGCCGCTTTAAAAAATAAAAGTTTATATAAGTATACAGGGAGTGCTATTAACATTGCTAACATTGCTATTACGATACTTACTGGGATTAACAAAATCCTCAATATGATATTTATAAAAATACTCACTTTGAGAAGTGAAATAAAGTCATCTAATGAGGTATACAGATCCCAGCCACCCACAAACAACATTTTAAACACCTTACCTAACAAGGCTAATCCATTGTTTAATCCATCAGTAAAATTAAGGTTGTCTTTAATTATAACATGCTCAGAGTCTTTAAAATAATATGTTTTCCATAATATTGTATAGCTTTTGTCAGTGGCTTCGGAAATATGAAAATCTGTGAAAAACATTCCGTAGATTATTACTAAAGAAATTAAAATGGAAATAAATCTTCTCATCCAGTATAAACATCCTCCCTCTAGAAATGTTGATGTATCAAGGCTTTTCGGCCTCTCAGGGGTGCCGAAAAAATATTTTTCGACAAAATCCCTTACATCCTTTTTCAGTTTTGTGGATATCTTACAGACCTAGGGTGCGCTTCACAGTCACGACTGAGTACATTTTCCTGTTACGGAGGAAACGTATTCGATGCATCCTTGGATCTCTGCATCGCTGATGAGGAAAAACCCCCCATGTCTCCCGTCATCTTCACACCAATATTCCCCCGTTCGGTCTCGTCATCAGGCAAAGACCGGCTCAGTTCGGGTCTTAAGGTCGAATGGGTCGTATTACGCTAGCTGCCCCGGTGTCATCCTATTGTCAAGCGTCTCTTCTTTTCACGGGGGAAGGCACTAGGCCGCCCGATGTCGAACTTGGGGCAGGATGTCCTGCACCATTCGCTCTGCGTCAAACGTCCGTTGCTTTGTGCGGATCGTAAACAGCACCTTTAACAACTTGCCGCATAGCACCAAAAATTGACTACCTCTTCGACAGTGGGATTACCGCCCGGGTCGTGTCATACTCATGCAATGCGCGAAACGCCTCATTGTGGTGAACCAGGGAATCATCACCCAAAACAGTATGGAGCACAGCCGTTTTCGTCCCCGTTTCGAGACCTGTTTTTGTCCTTTGTGCTGACCGGAGGAGTGATCTTTGAGCGTTAGGTCCGCTAGTTTGATCAACTGTCGCGAATTCCAGTAATGGGCAAAACTTCCGATCTCAGCTAACAAGTCAACAATGGCGGCATCGCCTAAACCGACTACGGTTTTCATCCACTGGTATTCCATCGTTGTCTGCACGATGGCAGTTAGCCCGCCATCCAGGACAGCGATTTCTCCCTCTCATTGACGATAACGACGGTCAAGCGTGACGATCTCAAAACGGGCCATCTGCGTTCGCTCCGTCACGTCAACGGAATATCTAATCACTTTCAAGAATTTCTGGACTTTCGGCTTCTGCGACGATACCAGCCCTTTGCTTTGCCAGTACACCTCGACCAACTCCTCGACTGCCCGGCCACCGATGTCAGCTGAAAAAGAAAAAACAAGAGACAATCGCAACAGCTTGTCCATTTGGCAACATGAACGGTGGTTGTCTTATAACCGTCTTTCTGTCCCCGTCTCCCTTGCCGTCTCTTTTGCACCTCTAGCGAACGTCGGCCACGGGTGAATACGACTCCGGGAATGCCGTACGCCGCTCCATGAGATGGTGATGTACGATTTCTATGAAACTTTTGATGTCCCCTCTCCATTTACCCTTGTTTTCCCACCACCCGCTTCGCTGTGGCAGGATTTGCGTAAATGCTTTGCATGGAAGGAAATTGGGTTAATTTATATTTTAACACCCGCCTTACCGATTCGTTGATTCGCTCCTCGGACAGCTTTCCGGTTTGCACGGCATTCCAGATTCCGTCCATCACTTTTCTTTGATTGTCAAAAGTATGACAGACAAGCAACAAATCGGCGCCAGAGGCGATCGCCCGGTATCCGAGTTCCTCGTAGGTGAAATACTTGCTCACCGCCCCCATCTCCAAGTCATCGGTCACCACTATGCCTTCATAGCCCAATTTTCCCCGCAGCAATCCCTGAATAATAGCCGGAGACAGGCTGGCTGGATTTTCTTTGTCATATGTCGGATATTTAATATGGGTGACCATAACGAAAAAACGATGATGGTCTATATTTGTGATAATGCGCTTAAAAGGAAAAATGTCCTTGTTTTCAAGATCCTGCTCGGATGCTTGAACAGAAGACGTGTCATGGTGCGGGTCTGTCTGGCTGCGCCCGTTTCCCGGAAAGTGCTTGAGCACCGGCGTCACCCCCGCATCGGCCAGCCCCGTGACGACCTTTTCCCCTAACCTTCCCGCTACAACCGGATCGGTTCCAAATGACCGGCTGTCTATGGCAGATAAGTCCAGCACCGGGGCAAAATTGATTTGAATGCCCATCGCGGCGAGTTCTGCCCCTGTCCGCCGAGCGGTTTGGTACACTTTTGCGCCGTCTCCGCTTTTGCCTAATATTTGTTGAGAAGGGATGGGGGAAACGTATTGCCGCATTCGGACAATTTTTCCCCCTTCTTGGTCGATGCTAAAGACGAGCGGGATTTGGAAGCGGTTTTCCATCGCCAACCGTTGCAACCGGCTAGTTAAATTGGCGACTTGTTCGGGTGTTTCCATGTTGCGGTCATATAAGATCACCCCGCCCGCATGATAGTCCCGAATCATTCGCTCTATGTGTTCATCCGGTTGGGTGGATGGAAATCGACAATGACCAACTGCCCGATTTTTTCACGAAGGCTCATCGTTTCGATCAGCCGATCAAGTTTTTCGTCTATGTTGGACGACGGTTCAAAAAAGGTGACCGATGGCTGCTTGACAATACGACTGTCGTCGGCTTGCAATTGTGGACGGTTCGCCGCATTTTGTTTTCAGGCTGACTCGCAGAACGGTCGGCCGCTTTGAATTTGTTTGTTGATGAATCACCACGGCATAGGCCGATAGACAGATGACTAGTGAAAGCATTAGAATGAACAAAATAGATGCCAATGAAATCGTTCGTTTCCTCCGTCTGTCAAAACGCCCATAGCTTTCCCACCCTAGAGTCGAGTTTTTGAATGTCCGCGTCGTCGAGAACCCAACGACCGGATTCTTTAATGAGATACCAGTATCCGCCCCACTGCTGAACCAGCACCGTCCCGTCTCCGTTATCATCATAAGACGTCAGCTCCACATAGGCTGTTGCAGATTCGCCATCGAGAGCGGTAACTTCTATGGTATTCACTTCATTCTTTATATTATGTTGCAGGCCCATCCGCCCAGCCTGCCATCGTCACTTTCCGTTTTCGGTCGCTCGAAAACAAGTCATAGGCAGTCTCAAAATCATCATTGCTGATGCTGGCGTAATGTTGCCTTACGGTGCTCTCCACCGCCCCAGCTTCACTTCCTTCGGCCACGTCCGCGCCATAATCCTCGCTTGGAATGTCATAGCTGTTGATTTGGTCAGTGCTGAGCAGCTCTTGAACTTTCAAGGTGCGGTCCGGTGAAACCGCGATTAGGAATTCACTGCGAAAACTTTTAATTTTCTCTGATTCGCCATTATAGTTAATTTCATATTCTTCGTATGTTCGTACTTTAAAGCGACTTTCGTCCACCACTTCGACTTGTTGCACATCCAAGGTGACCAATTTTTCGGTAATGCCTTCTTCACCGACATGTTGAGATAATTTTGCGTTTCTTGGTATGGCAGGCCCATTGGGATCAATGAGGTCCTCAATGAGAGAAAAATCGCGCTGATTAATGGATTCTACCGCCAAAGTAATGTACCGTTTCATAAAAGTCCGGACTTGTTGTTCGGATACGGAAGATGTCAAATTTGAGTCAGTTTCTGCGGCAACCTGTTCGGGAGCTGTATTCTCCTGCGCAGTTGCCGCATCCGTTTCGTCAACATGACTGTTTTCTGTTTCCTCACCCGCCACATCTGCAGCGACGGAAGGCTGTGATGCTTCCTCTCGTTCTTCCTCATGTGAAAAGAACAGCCGATATGCACCGAATAGCAATAAACATACGACCGCGAACCGGAAAACGGCAGATAATTTGCTTCTCCTCGGCTGGATCGGTGCAACTGGGGCTGGAACGCTCACCGGTTGTTGCGGTGGTATAGCGGCGGCGGACGGACTTGGGCTAGGTGACGGCATCGAAACGGAAGGAGGGGATGCGGCTCCCTGTGCAGCCTCTTCCTCCTCTTCCAATATTGCACGTTCTGGAACCGCCTTATCCAGCACTTCCCCCCAACATCCGACAGCCCACTCAGCAATTTGGAGATCAATCGCGGCGTTTTGATGCAGCCGCGCCACCATTCGGTGATAAAAGTGATCGTCCAACTGTTCGTCCGGATATTGCGCGATCTCTTGAGAAACCCCTTCTTCTACGGCGCTGATGAGAGCTTTGATTTTCCCTTTCGGTTCTGTCGTCATATCGTGAAGCATAGATTGAAGACGCTTTGGCTCCGAACAAATTGAAGCGCCATGTTGACTGATGATCTTTTTTAACGCCTCTTTAGCGGGATCATTGGCACTCATGTTTCATCGCCTCTCCCTAACCAAGAATGGTTCCTTCCGTGGACGCGGTAAACTGTATTCTTACCCCTGCCTGCAAAGGGACCGATTTTTGGGGAGGAATCTCCCGAACAGCCCCAGCGAGGGTTGTCGCTTTCCAAGGAACATTGGTGTGATTGCGTATTCCCCAAACTGACGGGTTCGCCGGATTTTGCACGACCTCCCCGACAAGTTCGGCCCATTGCTCCTCCTTTGAGGATGGATCGATATGCCGTCTTTTAATGCTCGTTCCTTTGTTTAATACGATATACTGTTTCCCAGCCGCTGATTTTACTAAAAGTTTGGGCGGAACAGGGACAGGCTGCTGGCAATACCAACAACGCACATTAGGCTGTTTTTCGCTCCAGAAGTTCTCCGCCGAATCGTGCGGGCACTGCGTAATGCAGTCTTCCAGCTCTAAAAATAATTTTCTCCACTCTCCTTCTGTGACGCGGCGCTTAGGATCATGCAGCCCGATGGTGAAAGCCTGGATAAATTTCTCTTTCAACGGTTGCGGGCATACCTCCCACCGACGTTTAGCCGTTTCATAATCAGGATCATCAGGCAAACGATTTTCCGGGTTGACAGGATCGAAAATAAACACTGGGTTTTGGCCATAAATTTTTTGTTTGGCGATCAAATCCCATGAGCGGACTTCATATTCCATCTTCCCGTGAAGCGGGTGATGCCAAATCCAAAGTTGAAACAATAAGACAGCCAACGAATGAAGATCCGTATCTGTTGACGGTTTCGCTTCTTTCCGAACCACTTCGGGGGCCATATACTCCATCGTCCCCCACACTTGAGCGTCGGACTGATTGTTTACCCCAATGTTGTCGTTATCACAAATCAACACATCCCCCTGCACAGGATCGAACATAATGTTGCCGGCGGAAATATCCCGGTAGCATAACCCTCGCAAATGCAATGCCCTATATGAATCGGCGGCCGCATAGGAGATCCTGCACAACGCTCTCATCGTTGGCGCTGGTTTCCGTTTCGCCCAGACTTCGCCCAACTCCGCAAATCGCTGGGTATCAATCAAGTCCATCAAGTAACCGAACTGAGAAGAATGAGGAGAGCATACAAGGTCTATGGGCCATACAAATCGTTTTCCAGCCGCTCCGCTCGGGGGGCCCTGTTGGACGAGATCCAGAATGATTTTCATTTGTTCTTCCGTCGCCTGCTCATGGTTATACCACTTCAATGCCTTTCTTCCCAACTTTTGCCCTTCGACAAGGTAAACGGCCCCTTGCCCCCCTTCCCCCAGCTTTTTCACTACCGTTAATGTTTCCTTCGTCATCAAAGTTTGAACGGTTGCGTTTTCCTGCAATAACACTGTCCTTCACCTTCCCGGCTGTATTCATGTACCTTTTCGTTAAGGGTCTTTATTGCAACTCATCTTTAGGCCTTATATTAATGATCGGACCTTGCAATTTGTCGTTGTTTAATGACACAGGCTTATAGATACTCCCGCCTGCTTTTCTGTAAGTTTCTTTCGATAACGGACCTAACCGATAGGTGCACGACTCGCTTTTCCCGCTTTCCAGCGAACGGCTTTTGTCACGTTCTTCATCCGCTTCCAAGACAGCCGCCGGCTCTTTTTCCTCCATCGTATCGGACGGACGTGTTTCTTCCTGGGTGTCCGGCCGCATATGGGGGGTGGATATGTTTTTAAATTTCAACAGGGCAAGAGTAATATCATCTCCACTTCCCCTGCTTGAGTAGGTGAATAGCAATGAAGGAAATGCATCGCTGGCCGAGGAAAAGGTATGGCGATCCACATATTCAGCGAGGCTCGAGGCAAATTTATAAAAATTGTCGTCGTCCTCAAAACAATTCGAAAGCCCATCCGTGCTCATCATCAAAAATTTATTGCCTAGCGGACGGGGAATACGGGCCGCATTCCAAAAGCGGTTAGCCTCTGGCGAGCAGAGGGAGTAGGTGGCATTCCCGACTAAATCGTCCCCTTTATCCAGGGACGGGATGGGGCGATTTTTCCCATCAATCACAAGAATGTCACCGTCTCCAATCTGCCCGACTAACGCCTCTTCCTCACATACTAATGCCACCAGCAACGTGGTTCCGTATCTCGTGTACACCTTTGACGGATCCGTCCCATCAATGTCATGTGCGGACGCATGCGCCAACACTTCTTTTTTCCACTGCTTGACGACTTCTTTAAGAAAATCATCCCGGAAGCTGCGAAATAAATATGTTCTCGACTGCTTCAGCTGTTCATATAAATCTTTCAACACATGAACCGCTATGTGGGTGGCGAGCTTTGCGCCATAATGGCTCATATCATGCCGTTTATCGCCATGGCCATCGGCGATGGCGATAATGAGCGGCCCGCCCGTTTCGCTATCTTCCAGGCAGGCAAAGGCGTCTTGACAAGGCTGTTGATTTTTCACATGAGAAGCTCCTTGAACCGAAACGATCGTATAACAGCCATAGGCGGAATGGTTGTATATTTTTTGATGCGTTCCTCCTATATCACTCATAAAGCCCCTCCATGCCCTTAAAATACATCGAGATCATCATCCGTCGTCTGAACAACGGGAGGAGAAGGCAAGGCAACGTTAGTCGACGGGCTGCCGCTCCCGACGTAACTTTTCCCAACCGATGCCCCCACTGTGGCGGTGACGCTTGCCCATTTTATGTACTGAATGAGCTGTTGGGAAGTATGGGCTTTAAGCACGCCAATCTCACTATGGCTTACAAACTTCAGCAACTCTTGTTCATCATACTCATACTCATCCCCGATCGCGATCACAAGCCGAACAGCCCTTTTCCCCCAAGGAAGCGATTTCAGTCTTTGAATGGCTTGGTCGTATTCTTCTGGCGGATCTGTGCAAAACCCGTCTGATAACAGGATGCAGACCGGCGGCAATCCCCTTCTGTTCATCTTTTCGATGTCCAGTTCCTCACACAACAAGTGAATCGCCTGTGCCGTCGCAGTCAACCCGTTCGCTTGCAGGTCCGGCCAAACAAAGTTTTCGATCGGAACAGGGGAAGGACCCACATGCCAACTGGCCGTATCGCTGAATTTAATCGCCCTCATCATCACTTGCACTTCCGGATGCGCTGCCAAGGCGGCGCGAATCTCAGGAATCACTTCCCGAATCGCCTGATTGAGAGAGGCAATTTTAGCCCCCATCATAGAACCGGAGCAGTCGGCAATCCAAAAAAATTGCAATGTTCGTTTCGCAATATTCCCTTCTAATGTTGGAATGACAGTCACCGTAGACCCCCCTAATTCTTTTTTCATAAGTCAATAGTCATTTATGCTTACTATTCTATATCTTTTATCGGCATAATAGAATACGATTTTTACTATTTTGTAGATTTTTGGTTTGCAAAAAAATCGGTTTTCACCGGGACTTCAAAAGCAACATTCAGCCCACCTTTCACACCCTTCCAACAAAAAGCAGGAGAATTTCCCCATTTTCATTGGGACCTGTTCCTTCTACAACTCCAAGCCCCTTTCATGTTCAGGGCATTGTCAAAAGTTTACCCTCCACACTCGGGGCTTCCCCTGGAATTGCAATGGTTGGGCGAAAAAGCTTGCGCCCCTATTGTTTCCGGCCATCATGGCGGCAACGACACCCAACAGCCAAAACAAAGAAGTGGCAAACTTTGTTACCTCAATGATTCGCCTATTTGCTTCATAATCATCAGGACCCAATATGAGATCATTGTCTATCCGCTGAGCGTGACAATGCGCAACGGAATGGTCTGTGTGGAGTTTTCATAAAATTTTTGACGCTACCGCCAGCGGCGTTTTTCAGGTAAACATTGACTTGCTTCTGCGTCCAGTTAACGGGATTGCCTCGCCCATGCAAAATCATTTCCAGCTGATATTGCTTCCCCCATCATCAACCTTATGCCCTTCCTGCTGAAGACTCTCTGTTCATTTCACCCCAAACGTCGGCCTTTTCCAGTGCACCGCAGCGCAATCGGCCATGAAAAGTGAAAAGAAATTCATGCCATCTATAACTGATTCTATATACCCTCAAAAAACCCTTTTTATTCCACGAATTCATCAAAACCTATGACAATGGAAACGGCATGGCGCTCGCCAAGCGTTGGGACGGATACGGGCATTCCATGAAGGAAAATGAGCGTTGGATGCTTGACGAAACAGCTGTTCGACACTTCAACCGGACAAAAAGCAATGAAGCGTTCTAGAAGAAGGGCAAAAAAAGCGGACAACGCGATCAAAAGGGGAGGTGGAAGACAGCCAAAAAGAGGGGGGCAGCGAAAAAGAGAGTGGAAACTGCATACCCGCCTGAACCAAAAAGCGCAACCATTCACCTAGGGTTCGCTTGCAAAGAAATGCGGCACCGGGCAGCCTCAGCAAATTCGCGATTGAATATAAACACAAAATATCGTATATTTATAAAAAGAAAATCTATAATCATACGATAGTGAGGGAACCCGATGCAAATCGACCACGCAGTCACCAGCGATGTAAAGGAAATGCACGCATTAATTCAACACTATGCGGAAAAAGGCTTGGTTTTGCCCCGTTCGTTGTTATCCATCTACCAGCACTTGCAATGCATGTATGTGGCAAGGGAAGACAACCAAATCGTTGGAGTCGCTGGGTTGCATATCCTAGGGCACGATCTTGGGGAAGTCCGTTCGTTAGTCGTATCGCCTGACCATATGGGGAAAGGAATCGGCCGCATGCTCGTCGACCATATTGCGAACGAAGCGGCAAGACTCGGGGTGAAGCGGTTAATCTCCTTCACTTACCAAGTTGAGTTTTTTCGAAAATGCGGATTTGAAATCGCCGAAAAAGCAACGTTGCCTGAAAAAGTGTGGATTGACTGTGTCAATTGCCCCAAGCTGGACTGTTGCGATGAAACAGCCATGATCAAATACATTTGACCCTTCTCCCACCTGCGCAACCGCGAAAAGGTGGGAGATTTGCTTGAAAACAACCGCCCTGCGACAGAGCGGTTGACACCTGCTTCTTTGTCGAGAGGGTGCGAAATGTGAGGTCTTCGCCAATTCCCCCCGACTCGTGCGCCCCAACGGCATTGAAATAGCGAAGGACGACATCGTTGAGCCCATAGCAGAGGCAAAATCGACCAAAACTAATGGATTTGTTCGTTAATCATATGAAAATTAATATTCACCGGTATCAACTTCTTTATACGCTCAATATCCCGCTTCTTGTAGTCCATAATCACAATGCCAGTGATGACCTCATCCTCTTCAGAAAACCGGGTGAACTACCCCATACCCGTCAAGTTTAGCGGTATAAAATTTTTAAGACGATACTCGTGTTCATCCCCGCAGTGAATGATGGGGATCACATCCATTATTGGGCATACCAAATACCCCTCCAGAAGAGGGGTATTTGGTATTTATATCCATATCTAATTCTACCATATCTCTAATTTCGTTAAGATATCTGATGCCGTTTCTTCCCCTTTCCTTCGACCTTTCTTGGCATGTTTTCGTAACAGGGAAAGGAGAGAGAAAAGGTTGATTTCCGCCATATGCGAACGCAAAAGCAACTGGTGCCAATACGATTGGAGAAGATCGAGCGCTTTCCGTTCACTGATTTCAATGTCTTCCTTTTGATGCCAATACATCCGAGCTTGAAACAGAAACGTCTGGGTGACCAAAATGGCAATCAACGTCCCGTATAAATGGCATTCGAAACGTTCTTTTTTCATCTCCTTGACTTTCTCCAAATCAAATACGGATTTCCAGGCTTTAAACAACAATTCAATTTGCCAGCGCAGGGAATAGAGCTCATAAACCTGTTGACCATCAAACGACTCTTGTGGTAAATTCGTCAGTAAGATGTGGTATTTCTTTTGTTCGAGGGTTTGGCGTGTCAGTGCCTTCCCTTTTCTTTTTTCCCTTTTTCGCACATACGCCATCCGTTTTTGCCATTCTTCTTCCGTCAAACGTCGAAAAATCAAGCGTGGGATATACAAACGCTCATGCCCGATGTATACATGTTCCATTTCTACTGATTCCCCTTCCTTTAATTGATTCCCAAGAGATTCCCAATCCCATTCCTTCCACTGGCCATTCTCCTTGATATACACTTTCATATCGGAACGGAGCCGAGTCATATAATACGCTCCGCGGGCGTCGATCTCGGCCAGTGCGGCAACGGAGAAAAAGCCCAAATCCCGAATACATAGGTCATTCGGTAAAATCGTATGCTGGGCATGATAGGCAAAACGAGCGTCCGAGTCATTGGCCGATTGAACGCATAGCTGAAGGCAGGCGCCGGATAACAAGTCATATTCAAACTGAATTTTCACCCCCGACGAAACGGAACCTCGATAGTCTTCCCCATAGTCAGCGGGAACCAAAAAGCTGGTTGAGTCCAAAATCCGCAGGCGGGTAAAACAAGTTCGATAGGTCTCCATGGCTGACAAAAGCAATGGACGTTGATGCAGGAGGAGAAGGAAAAACACTTCTCGCAAAAATGCCACGGCCCGATCGGTAAAACGCTGATTCAAGCCTTCGCTTGAAAGGGAACAGCCATGCCAGAGCGTCAAGGCCGCACACAACCGCTGAAGCGACTGTTTGGCCAGTGAGCCATCTCCCCATGCACAGAGAGTCAGAAAGGCTTCCGCCGTTAACGAACGCTGCCGCCGGATAAAGCCTGTTTTCCGTGCGAGACGGGTTAATTCTTCGGGAGAAAAGAGTTGACGAATGGTTTGAATCCATGCTTTCATTTGTTTTTCCATGAAAAAAATCCTTTCTAACGTGGAGTGTTCGTTAGAAAGGATACCATGTTTTTGACGATGCACAAAGACCAAAATTCTTAACTTGATGGGTATGGTGAACTACCCCCACTTAATTTTCTAGCGAAAATTTGAAGTAGGGGCTTCCAAAGAAGTTTGACTGCTTCAAGCAATCCTTATTCTTTGAGGCGTGTCCACTTCGCCGCTAGAGCATAAGACACTCAGGTCTACAGCTTTACTTTTCTTTAAGATGTTTAATGCGCCATTGACATCAGCATTAATTAGTTTGCCAGACTTTGTTCGATACAAGCCGCGCTTAATACGTTTGCCGCTGAACTTATATTCTTTTGGATTGTCGGCATTATATTCAGGAATCTCATCGCCGTCAAAAAAGCTGGCTTGAGACGTATAGGATTCTTCCTGTTTCAAGAATTCAATGCCGTAAAATTTACAAAGATATTCTAGTTTTTCTTTTATGTTACCGAGAGGAATATTGACAAAGTTTTGATTTGTCTTTTTTCCTAGATTCATATTGCGTTTCCATGTTTCCGCATAGCCAATGACAAGTTTGCCAATTTGATTTTCAATACAGTAGTTAATGATGTAACGGCAAGTCTTGTTGATATAATCATTCACTTTATTATTGCGATTCATAGCAAGCAAAGCCTGTTTACGAGTGGTGCCTTTGATTTTTTGCTTATCTTTTATGCTTTGAAGTCTGGCATTTTCTTTGTTAAACCATTGATTTATACTTTTTAATCTCCGCCCATCAATGATGAATGATCTGCCGTCTGATGTGACACAAGTGGCAAGATTGTTTAATCCTAAATCAATGGCCAGTGCTTTTTGGTCGTTTAATTCTCTTTGATCTTCAGGCATTTCATATTTGTACTGAATCTCAAAGAACCTGGCATGATGCTTAGGAATGATTTCAATCTGCTTAATCTTTTTGTCCAGTAACACAGGCGGAATCGTTATCGTGATAGGCTTGTGAGTCTTTTTAAATAGGCGAGAATACGGTATCGTGAATTTGTTGCCGTCTATACGAATCTGGCCAATGATCAGTGAATGAAAGCCATCTTTTTTAAGATATTTTGGAATACTGATAGCCTTGTGGTCATATTTTCCTTGTTTGGCAAGACTGATCAAACCAAAGAAAGATTTAAAGGCTTCATTGACCTTTTTTAAAATTTGCTGTGCCATGTTGCTGTTTAACAGCTTATAGTTTTCGTTAGTTTTTGCAAGATGATAGTTTTTCTCATAATTAAGAAATTCCTTGTGTTCAAAATAGTATTGTCTGACATTGTACAATCCGACGTTGTACATGTTCTTGGCAATATGGCACAGTTCTCGAAGAGTCAAGTATTCTTCTTTGGTCAAACCATTTAGCTGTTGTTTGATACAAAAATACATTTTTTCACCTCCCATCTAACTATATGATACTATATTTTACTGAATCTATCCTATTTTCAGCAAAATATAGTTAAGGCGATCCATCTCCCACTTACTCCGCTTCGCTTCGTTGAAGTGGGAGTCTTCTCGCCTAATTAAGATAAATCGGCCCGGAAACACGATTTCGATACGCTTGAATTTGTTTCGGACTGCATGTGCAATAGTGCGTTCTTGAGCCTAAATATCCACACGGACACGGATTCATCGCTCCAAGCAAAATAAAGTCCGCAGGATATGTCACCGTCGACGAAATACGGCTAATCGTCACTTTCCCCGTCTCTAACGGCTGGCGAAGCATATCCAGCGTCTTTTTCGCAAATTCCGCCATTTCATCGAGAAACAAAACACCGCGATGTGCCAGCGACACCTCGCCAGGCTTTGGGTGCGTTCCCCCGCCAATTAAAGAAACCGATGAAGCGGAATAATTTTGGGCGGTGACAGGCACCAAACCCTCTGGTAGCGGGGCTATGCGGCACCGAGACCCGCATTGCGCACATCGTTTCCTTCCCCTCGCTAAATCCTCATATTTGCTAAATACCGCCTTACTGCTACATACCACTTTAAAAAAATGACAGAGGGGCAATCGATGGCTCTCTGTTAAACATCACAATCACACCCTTATTTCAATTTTTCAATCTCTTCAATCGGCAGTTCGGTTAATTCGTGAATCGTTTGGATGTCGTACCCTTTTACCAACATCTTTTTCGCAATTTGTCGCTTTTCTTGTTGTAATCCTTTTTTTACACCCTCTTTTAATCCTTTTTGCTCATACGAAATTAACAATTCGAGCACTTGTTCTTTTTCTTTCGTTTCCATCTTGTTCACCTCGTTTCGTAATTGTTGTTCTTCTTCATCCGACAGTTGCACATATGTTTCGAAAAAGCCGATTAACAATCGTTGCTTTGCTTCGTCTAATTCCATGCGCACAAGCATGCGTAAAAATTGTTTTTTCAATTCAATTCGTTCACTTTCAGTATACCCCATTTTGCTTAACAGCGCAGCGGCGATCGGGTTGTCGTTGCGAATATAATGACGCCAGTTTTGTTTGCGCAGCTCGACGGTGAAAAAACGGAAGTTATCGGGGCGTGACAGGCACGCTGCACAATCCTAGGCACCTCCACCTGCACCCGATACCCTTCTAACCCCCTTAACCCAATGCTTAAAATCTTCACCGTCACTCATCCATCCCTCCCAATCACAGAACATTAGTTCTTATCCATCATTGTAATACCCTCCCCTTTATCTTTCAATTACCAATATTTTGACAAATTCCGGGCGGTGACAGGCACCAACCCTAGCACCATCGATGATGAAAACTACTAAACTTTTAATCAATCACAGACACTCTTCATCTATTTCCACTTCGAAACAACAGATTCTAAAAATACGGTTGCACATATTGTTTTCACATCCTTCATAAAAGTACCTTTATATTTTTTTAAAGAAAAACGAATTTGTTGTCCTTCCAAATGTCTTTGTAACCCAGCTGTTCTTTTCTGAGGATTTTTTTCCTCATTGTACACAACGTAATATACTTTATCTATTTTGACGATGTCATGAAATGATATAGAAGGATCATGTTCTTTTATCATTTCATATAGACCTATAAAAGGTCCCTCGATTGCCTTCAGTCTAAGGCTTTGCCGTTCTTTTTTATCAATTTTGCCGTTCTTAAATTCTACAAAAAGCAATTGATTATCTTGAATATGAAGAAGGTCGGGGGATTTTAATGCATCTTCCCCCTTTTTGCTTGCCAAATCTTGAACAGCATTATCAAATGCTAAACAAACAAATGGAGAAGAACAAAGACTTTCGTTATTTTGATCATCCCTGCTGATGTCCTCGATGGATTGAAAAAATTCTCTGTATTTGCTTTGTAATAGGTCTTTTAACTCATCTATCTTCATCATCCTGCAATGTCTCCTCTTCTAATCGGTGAAAAGGTTCTGTCAATAACTGAAAAACTTCCTCGAGCTGATTCGTAACATCTCGAATGACGGATGAAGACGTACTAATTTTTTGGGCATGATAAAATTTCATATCCTCTTCAAGCCCCTTTTGGTCACTATAAACTTTAAGAGCTTCGATAAAATATGGACTATGGGAATTTACTAATATATGGACACCTTCACTTTTGGCTAGCTCGACCAAAATTCGCGCATACTCTATTTGCCAGCTAGGATGCAAGTGAACTTCAGGTTCATCAATGATAAGAAGCGTTCTCTTCGTCAACCATCCCGACTGCAACAACAATTGAAAAATTCCCAGCGCTTTAATTCCTGTGGCTGTATTCATTAATGCAAACTTTTCTTCCTGCCCGCCTGACCGTTGAAAAACAAATTCATCTTCCATCTCTTTATAATACATTTTCCCGCCCATTAAGCTCTCAAGTTGAGAATGATATAGTGAATTTTCACTTGCATCTTTCGCAATATGTTCTGACATCGAAAACATTTGCGGATTTTTCGATTTCAACTTTTCAAATAAATCTTTTAAATGATATGGAATGCTTTGGTCCCGATTTGTTCTTTGCATTAGGCGTCTAGCCATAAATCGTTGCAGCAAATCGATAAAGTAAAATACAAATGGAGATTCAATATAAATAACATCCTTATAGTAGAGAGGATCTCCCAACTTAAATTCCGTCAAGCGACTGTTTTTTAAAGCCATCCAAAGAATTTCTTGATGATTTTCCGTAATGGAAACAAACGACTCAGCGTTTTCATTGTGAAGGCGCGAAATGGATTTTTGAAATTCGCTTCTCATGACCATTTCCACTGCTTCTTGTTTTATTTTTTCCTCATCACGAGCAACATTCAAAAAGTCAATGGTTTCCGTGAGCATATCCGCTAATAGGTTCTTTCCTTCTTCATCTAAGTGCAAATGTTCTAATTTCAATAGACGCTTCTCAATTGTTGCTGTTAATTTCTCCGTCACATTTTCCTCAGAATTAAGCCAATGCGATAATTCATGTTGAAATTCCACTCCAAAAAACAAACGATCTTCGTCAGATAAACGAATTAAGCGGCGAAGCCTGAAATAAAACAGTTCTGCTTGATTTAATAAATAATGGGTGCGATCTTGTTCAAACATTTCCTCAAAATGATTAAGCGCATAGACAATCGAAAATAACAATTTACCAACAGTACTCTTTCCAGTATCGTTTTCGCCCGCAATGCATACTAAGCCATTTAACTCAATTTCCGCCTTTTCCACCATACCAATATTAGTGAATGTCAGTTTCACCATCATCACTCCAATAAATATCGTCCATTTAACACCATCATAATATAAACGTATAATGATTTCTATTCCTTTGAACATTGTCCACTACCCATTTTCTCCACATGACATGAAAATCAAACGAGACAGCTTTGCAAGCATACACTATACATTACACCCTTTTGCTGTTGATCATATGTTTTCGTTCGTCGTAACACAATCGCTTCCTTGATTGATTCATCTGTGATCTCTTTATATTGGATTCTGATAACAAAGTAAATTTAAAAGCGATTTATGAGTGGAATTTGTTGTCAGCAAAACTTAAAATCTGGATGGGCATTATATCGTGTGTGGAAAAATGCGGTCCGGGAAGGACATCACGGAAGAAGCGATGAGCTGTCGTAGCCAGTACCACCAAGTTTGGGAAAATTTATATGTCAAAGAGATCACCACTGGAGATAGCGAGGCGTGTCAGCGCTATGTGTTGTGTACAGTCCAAAAGAAGCGGAACGTCAAGACAAGAGCGAAAAAAACTGTTGGAGACACTGAAAGCGGAATTGGAAGGGCTTCGATAGCTGCCGAATAAGGCCAACATAAAGCGACATGCGGTGTCAGAAAAATGTCTCCTGCCGAAACTTATTCAACAGGAGGCTCTGTATTTATGCCATTTCCACGCGCTTTCGATGATTTGTTCCAACGAATATTCCGCTTTCCATCCCAACTCTTCATAAATTTTTTGCGAGGATGCGACAAGGCGCGCCGGGTCGCCCGGGCGGCGGTCGGTGGATTCAATGACGGCGTTGCGGTGGGTTACTTTTTCATATGTTTCCATGACTTCGTTGACGGAATAGCCTTCGACAAGTGTCAAGCACCCAGCCCATGAAATCAGACACTTATAGGTCAGCCCCATCCTTCTCGTCTATCTCCAATTTATCATCCGCCCATAGGAATTTTTGTAAAATCACTACACCAAAACGCACTTCATAAGAAAGATATTATCCTTCTCCTCCCCCTGATGAGGAAGTTGCTGCAACTGCTGCCAAAACGGCAATAAAAGCGGCTTGCTGAGCTTGAATGATTGTTTCCATCGCCGTATATATCTCTGTTTCTAACAACTTTGCATTCTCCATTTTATCGCTCATAAAAATATTCACTGACATCATAATATTGATATCTTTATGCCATTTGAAAACTTTTTCGGAATGAAGCTTATTTATCATCTGCTGAATCGTCGGTATCTCTTTCTCCCATTCATCAACGAAAGCCAATAGCCCAATCGCAGGATAGTGCATCGCTTTTAGTTTCGTTCCTGATTGTTTGAACAAATCCAGTATCCTCACGCAACGCTCAACGAATAAATCTGTTTCTGTCTCTTTGTTTAAGGACAGAATATGGCTGAGAAACTGCAAGTCATTCCCCTTTCGAAACCCACGTGCAGACAGTTTTTCGTAAAACGACTCCATTCTATCCTGCAGCTTATTCACATCTTCTCCTGTATTCGCCAACAAGACCGCGAGAGGGTAGTCACTGCTTGAAGTTAAGAAAAAATGCTTTGCTTTCATTCCCTTATAAACGGCTAGTGACTTTTCCAGCTTTTCTTGGTAATCGTTATGATCCTCCACAGTGGACATGAGTGCCAAAGCTGCTAAATAGGTAAATGCGCCTCTACCAAACCCCAACTGAATACATTTCTCATACAAGTTAAGTAATTCATGAAATTTTTCCTCTGGCCTTTCAAAGCGAATATCAAGCACCGCTGCTGTTGGAAAACGATGATATGATTTTAATGCAGAGAACATGCCAACTTGTTCTTTTATGTAATTGCTGAGGCGAAGAATGCGTCGCAGTTGAAACTCTCGGTGGTTGACTACATACATAGAGGCTACCGTCATTAATATGCGCTGATCGGGCACCTTCCATTTGAGTTCATCTTTCAACTGAGCATAAATATCTTTATATCTTTTTATTTTTTGCTGCAAGCTTGCCGTTAACATCCCATCACTTCCTCAGTAGTGTTTTATTGTCATTTACGAAGAAGAAAAACGAAAGGTTTCACAAACAAAAGCGATACAGCCCTTATAACCGAATTGGAACTTGTTTGTATGTTTTCGTTCGCTCAAACTCGTTTATCTTCTCGTCAATAAATTTAAACCTAGTTAACGGGCAGAGCCGCAACCGTCCGGTCGATTTCTTACATCACGATCATTTTCCATATAACTCACATTTCGCACCCTAACAAGGTCAAAACAAAGGATTTTTTATTTAGTTTTTCAGAATAACTTTTTGACCAACACGACGAGCGATGGCTATCCTTTTTTTACCATCGCTGGTCGTTCCGTATGACGTTACACGTAAATGCTCTCATCCAGCCCCAACCCCTGCAGAATCCTTCGTTGTTCAGGGGTGAGGGAGCGATCCAGTGAGCGTTGGATGCGTCCATCCGGCAGCTCCAGGAGGACGACGTTCACATATTGAAACAGCTGGAAAATCGCCTGCCCCGTCGGTCGGGTCAGCTTGCGGCCTCCGGCGCCCTTTAATGGGTGTTCGGGTGTGATGAACTGGCGCACCCGGCGCTGAAAGACGCGGTAAATGGCCAAGGCCAAGAGAAACAAATAGCCCAATACCGCAACTCGTTCTGGCTTTTTGACATAGATCTCATCCGTGAAAAAAGGGTCTTTCAAAAAAGCGAAGTTCATTTCCACCGAGATCTGCCCTTTATATAGCTTCAAGATCTCTTGGGCATCCATTTGTTGGCCCTTCCATTCCTCCGGAACGGTCGTGACGAGGACAAACCGGGACGCTTTCCGTCTCGCCTGTTCCCACGCGTCTTGGTCGAATTCGACGTCAAGGTGCAAGAAATACCGCGTCTCCACCTCGGGTTCCGCCCCTTTTTTCGGCCGTCCGCGCCGTTTTTTCGGGCGTACGATCTCTTCGACCGCGGCCTCAACCCGATGAAACCGGGGGCGAAGGGACATCTTGAGGGACGCCAAGGCTTGTTCAGCGTCTTCCCGGCACGAGAAAGGGTGGCGCTCCCAATGGGCTTGTTCCTCGCGAAGAAGCTCCGCTTCTTTGGTTCGTTCTTTTTCGAGCGTCTTTCCTTTTCGCTGGTCGAGCGCACTCGATTCGACGACGATCAGCCGAACGGGGTGGCCTTCATAGGTGGAGGATGTTTCCCATACCCGATACGTGGCGCCGTTTCTCTCCGCCAGGGTAAAGGGTTCGCTCCACGGGATGTGAGGCGAATCGGCCTCCGCTAATGCCCGTTTCACGATCCGAAGCGACGAAGGGCCTCGGGTGATCAAAAAGGCGTTGGCCGCTTTGGTTTGCGCCAGGGTCTCTTTCGTCATCGCGGCGGAATCGGCCACGTAAATCCATTCGTCTTCCATCTTGGCTTGTTTGAGCTGTTCGTGGACACGGGACAGCACCTCCGGATTCCACGTTTTGTCAGGCAGGTTGCCGTCGTGCACATCGCCGTAAAACGGGATGCCGTCCTCGTTGCCGACCAGTCCGAAACCGATCTGTTTTTGCCAACGATGATGGCGGTTATAGCCATGTGTGATCTGCAAAGCCTCTAATGAGGCCGATTCATACGCGCCGTAAACGGTCTTGTCCGTCGTATCGGCGTGGAAGGCTCGGAGGGAAAGGCCTTCTTTGCGATAAATATGAATCAAGCAAGTGCTGATGACGTTGTGAATGCCAGCCTCATACAGGCGATCGAGATGACGGGCCAACGCATCGTCGTTCAACCAGGAAGGATGGAGATCGGGACGGATGAGTTTCTCTAGATCGATCTCCTGAGCCCATCGTTCCACGTGAACGAGGGCTTGCCGGCCGTCAAACATATTGTAGATGATGGCCTGAACGGCATCGCTGACTCGAGTCTGGCACTGTGGATCAACGGGAACGAGATGGTCAATCAATTGGGGCAGGCCCAGTTTCTTGAATAGGGCACTTATTATATTCAAATAATCATTACGATAGACCTTTTTGACTTGAACGTTCATGAGAGAAAAACTCCTTCACTTTCCTTGTGTGTCAAGGATTCATTCGACATCGGAACGAAAAAATCCTCCCGATTTTCGTTGGGAGGGTGCGAAATGTGAGATATAACGCCGTTTTTCGGCAAGTCCCTATTCTTTTACCAACGTCATGTTCTCAAAGCCAAATGCCTGAGGAGACTGCGCACCGATCCGAAAAACATAAGACTAAGAACAGATTGCAACCTTCTATCAACTTTTGAAAATCTTCAAGGCATAGCAGTGTAATACTCCAATCAAAAATCCCCCTTTCGGCAGACTTAGAAGAATATCAATAGGTTACTGTCTGCCTGAAGGGGGAACCCCGCCATTTTACGTTCATTCTTTCACCTTGAAACGACTATTCAATTTTAAATGTTTTCGTCAAATTGCCGACCATTAGAGTTTTTTTGCGAAAAAAGGCTAAATAATGATAAATGCAAAGATTCTATCCCCTTGTCCACGGTGACCGCCCTTACGATGCATGGTCATTCGATCCCATTCCCACATCACCTTCCGATCTGTGTACGGCCAAGTATCGGATACAAGTAACGCTCTGTGACTTGTTGATAATAATGCATCATCGCCTCTCCATTTCGGAAAAGCCCCTTTCCTGCCATCGGGAACGGAAGCAGGAATAAATGCAATTTTTTATTTTCAAGGGGCACAATGGCATGGTACGACGATAGATTGTTTGTAGAATCAGCTCGTACATCTAATGGATGAAAATCATGATCCTGAAGCTGGAACATTCTTTTTAACACCTTTTTCTTCTCTCCATTAGCTCCTCCGAGCGATAAAATCACCTTTGCTGGGGAATGAACAAATGCTCTTTTTAATACTGACATCCTTCTATGGACATCTGCAGTGAAATGGCTAAAACTTGTCTTAATTTCTTGTTCCATATTTGGCGGACTAAATGCTTGTAAATACGGATTTTCTTTAGAATTATCCGGCCAAATCTCCGTATATTCTATCGGCCACACTTGCGTAGATGGACGTGGAAGAGGACGCCAGTCGCTTAAGCACGTTTGGAGTCCGTCTCGTTTCGTAAACAGTTCATCTAATATATAACGTTTGATTGGTTCCTTGAGGCTAGGACACTCATGATAAGTTCGAAACCAGCTGCCAATGCGCTCCCAATCAGACTCTAAAGCAAGGCAAATTCGGGCCACCGTAGATAAAAAGGTGCCTTTTGTGTAAAACTTATCTTCGACTTCCTTCCCGTATTGCTCCCGCAGGTAACGAGCGATTTTATCCTCCTTGCTCGATTCCCAAAACCCTTCGCTTGGGTCATTTTCATTAAAACAGTCTACATACTTTCCCTCCTTATTTTTTCCATAATAACGAATCCGTGCCTCCACATTTTCCTCAATTCCGTAACCTCCTGTTCCTTCCTCAATGCCAAAAACGATCATGTTTGCCTCAGGAAAGTTTCCATACCCGATAAACGATAATAGCTGCTGATACTTTTCGCATGTCAGCTTCCACTCCATCGCGGCTCCTCCTTTGTATCAAATCCAAAAAAAACAAAATTCCCTTTTGGTATTTTGATGGCTGTTCCCCCATTCATGTTAAATTATTATCCGGATTCCCGTCCGGATTCGTCCGCTCATAGCCGCCGCCTTGTTGCTCTGTCAAATTCACATCGGTATCCCCATCCCCATCGCGCCAGTATCCTTCAATCCATTGCCCATCGCGCCAATGTCCTTCCACCCAGTGAGGACGGACATGATGGGTCCCCGTGCTTTCCTCCGATTCGATGCTCGCTGCCACCTCGGAATAGCCGGTATAGGAACCCATAGAATGTCCATTGGCATCTGCCCCATTACCTATGTTGTCCGGATCTTGATCGCTTTCTGCCCAATCGCTATGGTCAGCGCCATCGATCACATCCACGATTCCGACCGCCAACGTTCCTACAGCTACCGTTTTGGCAATGTTGGTCAATCCGTTTTTGATCTTTTTCTCATCGTCATCGCGCAGCCCTTCATAGACCTCTTTTCCGTTTTGGTATGTATGTTTGGCCGTCTGATATACTCCTTTGGCCGTGCGCGAAATCGATTCACCGATGTTTCCAAGGCCCTTTTCGATCTTCGCTTCATCTTTTTGAATGATGCCAGACGCCGTATTCCATACACCGTCTACCGCTTGACCAAACGTATCGCCGGCAAACTCGGACGCTTTTTTCACGCCATCGCCTACCTCTTTGATCCATTGGCTGCCTGTTATTTCACCGACAACATTCACCGCGCCACCTATCACCGCTCCCGTTGCTTTCCCTGCCAATCTGCCGAGTTCCCGAAAAAAACTCAATTGGATCTCCTCCATATTCTTGATATTGACACCCATCTTTTTATTTCGACACTTTTCCTCTCAATCCTTTTCCTTCCAGAAAATTTTTATGAAAATATACCCACGATTTATGTACTACTCCATATCCCTTGACCGTCATGCATAGTTTGGCTAATCTGTTATATACAGAATATTCAGTCATATATGGCCATAAATAAACAAACCGCCCTTAACAAGGGCGGCTTGATCATTTGGATCCTTTCCGCTGATGCCACTTCCACGCGCTTGCAATAATCTCCTCAAGCGAATATTCCGCTTTCCAGCCAAGTTCTTCATAAATTTTTTGCGATGAGGCAACAAGGCGCGCCGGATCGCCCGGGCGGCGGTCGGTGTATTCAATAACAGCTTTGCGATCGGTCACTTTTTCACATGTTTCAATCACTTCTTTGACGGAATAGCCTAGACCATTGCCAAGATTGTAAATGGCGGTTTTCTTTTTGCCTGACAATAATGCTTCGAGCGCTAAAATATGCGCCTTCGCTAAGTCGGTGACATGGATATAGTCACGAATGCATGTCCCGTCTGGTGTATCATAGTCCGTACCAAAGACAGAAATTTTGTCACGCTGGCCTAACAAATGCTGCAAGACAATCGGAATTAAATGCGTTTCTGGGTCATGGTCTTCGCCAATTTCCCCCGACTCGTGCGCCCCAGCCGCATTAAAGTAGCGAAGGACGACATAGTTCAAACCATACGCAGAAGCAAAATCCGCTAAAATTTGTTCGATCATTAACTTCGAACGGCCGTATGGGTTAATTGGATTTGTTGGGCAATCTTCCGTAATCAATTCGACATTCGGAATCCCATACGTCGCCGCGGTTGACGAGAAGATAAAGTTTTTCACATTATACTTTAGCATTGTCTCTAGTAACGTTAAGGTAGCGGCAACGTTGTTTTGATAATACTTCAGCGGATTCACCACCGATTCGCCGACTAAGCTGTTCGCCGCAAAATGCATGACAGCTTGAATCGGGTATTTTTCAAAAATCGGCTCAAGATCCGCTTTGTTCCCTAAATCCCCTTGCACAAACACCGCGCGGTCATCCACTAAATAGCGATGGCCAGTCGATAAGTTATCAAGCACAATTACTTGCTCTTTTTCCACTAACTCTTTCACTAAATGACTGCCGATATAACCGGCTCCGCCGACAACGAGAATCATATACAATCCCCCAATTATACATTAACTATTTGATGGACTATAGCCATTACCGCGTTTTCTAATGCGGCAACTAGTTCTTCGCTCTCTTGTAACGATGTTCCTCTCACGCCAAAATAAAACTTCGCTTTCGGCTCCGTGCCTGATGGGCGCAAGCAGAACCACGCGCCATTCGCCAGATGATATTTCAACACATTCGAGCGTGGCAAGTCAATCGGCTGTTCTTCTCCAGTCGCGACAATGGTGCGTTTGCTTATCAAATAGTCTTCGATCGCGACAACGCTAACGCCAGCGATTTCTTTCGGCGGTTCTTTGCGGAAGGCCGCTAAAATGTTCGCGATTTGCTCGGCGCCGTCTTTTCCTTTTAACGTTAGCGAGCGCAATGATTCACGATAGTAACCGTATTTTTCAAAAATCTCTAATAACCCTTCATACAATGTTTTTCCCTGCGCTTTATAATAAGCCGCCACTTCTGCGGCAAAAATCGCCGATTGCACCGCATCTTTGTCGCGGACAAAGTCGCCGATTAAATAGCCATAGCTTTCTTCATAACCGAACTGGAACGTGTATTCTTTCGTCCGTTCAAACTCGTTAATCTTCTCGCCGATAAATTTAAACCCGGTTAACGTATCAATCGTTGGCAAACCATAATGCTCGGCAATCGCGCGGCCGATTTCCGACGTCACGATCGTTTTCACAACGATGCCGTTTTTCGGCAAGATTCCTTTTGCCTGCTTTTGCGATAATAAATATTCCAGCATCAACGCGCCCATTTGGTTGCCTGTTAACACGACATATTCGCCATCTAAATTTTTCACCGCGACACCAAGCCGGTCCGCATCCGGGTCTGTCGCCATTAAAATGTCGGCATCGATTTTTTCGCCGTATTGAATCGCTAATGCAAACGCGTCATGCTCTTCCGGATTTGGCGAGGCAACAGTGGAAAAGTTCGGATCTGGAAGTTCTTGTTCTTTTACCACCGTCACGTTTTCAAAGCCAAATGCTTTTAAACCAGCGCGGACTAACTTATTGGCTGTGCCATGCAAAGGAGAAAAAACAATTTTTAAATCTTTCGCTACTTCCGCAACTATTTCTGGACTTAGTTGAATCGTTTTTAATTGCTGAAGGTAGGCTTCATCGATTTCTTCGCCGATATAGGTAAGCAATCCGTTTTCCAGAAGTTCTTGCTCGCTTGCTACTGCAACCGTCAATTCATTTTCGACCGCATTGACGTATTGAATAATCGCATCTGCCACAGCTGGCGGGATTTGTCCGCCATCTTGGCCATAAACTTTAAACCCGTTATACTCAGGCGGATTATGGCTTGCGGTAATGACAACACCGGCAAACGCCCCGAGATAACGAACGGCAAACGACAGCTCTGGCGTTGGACGAAGTTCTTTAAATAAGTAAGCTTTAATCCCATGCTTCCCAACCGTCTTAGCCACTTCTAACGCAAACTCCGGCGACTTATGGCGAGAATCATAGGCAATCACGACACCGCGCGCTTTCGCTTCTTCGCCTTGTTCAACAATATAACGCGCTAATCCTTCCGATGCTTTGCGGATTGTATAGATATTCATTCGATTTGTACCAGGACCAATTTCCCCGCGCATACCGCCTGTGCCGAATTCTAAATTTTTATAAAAGCTATCTTCAAGAGCTTTTTCATTATGCTGCATAGAAATTAATTGTTGTTTTAATTCTGCATCCAACTCTGGATATGAAAGCCATTTTTCTACTGTTGCTTTCCATGTCATTCCTTTATCTCTCCTAGAGTAGTAATAAAATAGTATTGCTAGTTAATGCATGGGAATATTAAAGTTGATTATATATTCGCTTTCCTCATAAAAAATTTCCTTAAAAATAAATATAGAAAGGGACTTTCTCATAAATTATGAGAAAGTCCCTTTCTAACACAGGTGTGCTTAATATACTGTTCTAGGATAAAATGAACAAAAAACTCA
This sequence comes from [Flavobacterium] thermophilum, assembly GCA_900450595.1. Lineage (GTDB taxonomy): Bacteria > Bacillota > Bacilli > Bacillales > Anoxybacillaceae > Geobacillus > Geobacillus thermophilus. Next base: position 396,662 of record UGGS01000002.1, on the reverse strand, counting down.
TTTAATAATTTCTAAGAAACTTTTTAAAGAATCTCGCCAATTCGGCATTTCTTTAAAACCATTCAGTCTTAATGCCATATGCTCAAACACCGAGTAAGCCGGCCTTGGTGCTGGTCTTGGAAAGTCTTTTGTTGTACACGGATTTACCTTAACTTTTATCCCCGCTTCCTCAAAAATTGCTTTCGCAAATTCGTACCAAGAACAATGTCCTGAATTGGAAACATGGTAAACTCCGTATTTTTCCGTTTGAATCAGTTCCAAAACACAATTCGCTAAATCAACTGTATACGTTGGACAGCCAATTTGGTCATGCACGACCATCAATTCATCGCGTTCTTGTGCTAGTTTTAACATCGTTTTGACAAAATTGTTCCCATGCTTTCCGTATACCCAAGACGTTCTGACAATAAAAAACTTCGAATGTAAATCACGAACAAACTGCTCACCAGCTAATTTGCTTTTCCCATATACGCTGAGCGGGTTTGTCGGTGCAAACTCATGATATGGTACATTCGCCGTTCCATCAAAGACATAATCGGTACTTACATACACTAGTTTCGCTCCTACTTTTTCCGATGCGACTGCGACGTTTCTCGTTCCATACGCGTTAATGGCAAACGCTTGATCTGGCTCTGATTCTGCTAAATCCACTTTTGTATAGGCTGCGGTATGAATGACAACATCAGGGTTAACTTTGCCAATAATCTGTTTTACTTGGTCAAAGTTTGTTATATCTAACTCTTCTCGTCCATAACCATAAACTTCATACCCTTTATCAGCGAGTAAATGGACTAAATCTGTACCAAGCTGACCTTTTGCACCTGTTACAACCACTTTCATAGCTTGTCACCATACTGTTTTTGATAATAGCTCATATATTCACCGGATTTAATATTTTTCCACCATTCTTGGTTGTCGATATACCATTGGATCGTTTCAACGATACCCTTTTCAAAGGTATATTGCGGTTTCCAACCTAGCTCGGTCATAATTTTCGTTGGATCAATCGCATAACGACGGTCATGTCCTGGACGATCAGCAACATATTTAATTAAATCTTTTGAAACTCCTAGTTTTTCAACGATTAGATGCACAATTTCATTATTGGTCCGTTCATTATGTCCGCCGATATTGTATACTTCTCCAGGTCTACCTTTATGAATCACTAAATCAATCGCGGCACAATGGTCTTTAACATGCAACCAATCACGAATATTTTGGCCGTCACCGTAAATCGGAAGTTCTTTCCCTTCCAACGCATTCGTGATCATTAACGGAATCAGTTTTTCAGGGAAGTGATATGGTCCATAGTTATTAGAACATCTCGTAATGTTCACATTTAGCCCATACGTTTCATGATACGCTCTTACAAGTAGGTCTCCACCAGCTTTACTTGCCGAATAAGGGCTATTCGGTGCTAATGGTGTTTCTTCTGTAAAATATCCCGTTTCTCCAAGTGTACCGTACACTTCATCTGTTGAAATTTGTACATATTTCTTAATATTGTTGGCTCTTGCCACATCTAATAACGCTTGCGTGCCTAATACATTTGTTTTTACGAAAATATCAGGATCGGTAATACTGCGGTCGACATGCGATTCAGCCGCAAAGTTCACAATAACGTCAATCTCGTGCGTTTTAACAAGATAATCCACTAGTTCACGGTTATTGATATCACCCTTCACAAACGTATAGTTAGGATGATTTTCAACATCCTTTAAGTTTTCAAGATTACCGGCATAGGTTAACAAATCATAATTGACTACTTTATAATTTGGATACTTCTCAAGCATGTAACGGACAAAGTTGCTGCCAATAAAACCTGCTCCGCCTGTAACTAAAAGATTCATTATTATCTCTCCCACTCAAAGTTGATTTCGGCATCTGCTAATAGCGGATGTTTCGTGTCTTTGTCAGAAAGAATTGGATTCGTTGTCGGCCAGTCAATCCCTAACGCCGGATCATTCCAAAGAATGCCACGATCATGTTCTGGAGAATAGTATTCATCCACTTTATATTGTACTTCCGTATTTGCCACTAATGTACAAAAACCATGGGCAAATCCCTTTGGCACAAGCAATTGCCGCTTATTATCCGCACTTAAAATAAACCCTTGCCATTTGCCAAATGTCGGTGAACCTTTACGAATATCGACAACGACATCATAGATAGCCCCCCGAGTAACGCGCACTAATTTTGTTTGCGCCTTCGGATTTAACTGATAATGAAGTCCGCGTATCGTCCCTGCTTGTTGTGACAACGAATGATTATCTTGAATAAAGTCAAAATCAAGACCATATTCTGCAAAAAGCTTTTTATTATAACTTTCCATAAAAAAGCCCCGGTGATCGCCGAACACCTTTGGTTCAATTAACAACACACCGGGCAATGAAGTCTCAGTAACTTTCATAACAAACACCTCATCATTTTTATAAATAGATTGGTCGTTTTTTCTGGTTAGCGATATCCAACAAGTATTGGCCATACTGATTTTTCTTTAATGGCTCAGCTAACTTTAATAATTGTTCTCTCGTAATATATCCTTTCACATAAGCAATTTCCTCAAGACAAGCAACCTTTAAGCTTTGACGTTTCTCGATTGTTTCAATAAATTGCGAAGCTTCAAGCAATGACTCATGTGTACCTGAATCTAACCAAGAGAAACCACGACCTAAAATTTCAACATGCAATTCACCAAGTTCCAAATATTTTTTATTCACATCCGTAATCTCTAGTTCCCCACGTGCAGAAGGTTTAATACTTTTAGCAATTTCAACAACACGACTATCATAAAAATACAACCCAGTTACCGCGTAATTGGACTTAGGATTTTGCGGTTTCTCTTCAATAGAAATTACTTTTCCATTCTCATCAAACTCCACAACACCAAAACGTTCAGGATCCTTGACATAATAGCCGAAAATCGTTGCTCCAGTTTTGCGCTCAACTGCTCTCTGCAACAACTGTGTCAAACCATGACCGTAGAAAAGATTGTCCCCTAAAATAAGCGCAACATTATCGTCACCAATAAATTCTTCGCCAATAATAAATGCCTGTGCCAAACCATCTGGCGAAGGTTGCACGGCATAGGATAATGAGATTCCTAAGTCCGATCCATCTCCTAGCAATTCCTGGAAACGTGACGTATCACTTGGAGTGGAGATAATCAAAATATCACGAATACCAGCTAGCATCAACACAGACAAAGGATAATAAATCATTGGCTTGTCGTACACAGGCAATAATTGCTTAGATACCACCTTTGTTAAAGGATAAAGGCGAGTACCACTCCCACCTGCTAAAATAATACCTTTCATTCATTGTCACTCCATTACTGATCCCAAAATTGTTTATGCATACTAATCTTTTTCTTCATGGAAAGAGGGATTATCTTTTCATAGATTCCTAATCGATACCCCAAAAACTTCATTGCATTTCTTACAAAAAAAGAAGGAATTAAGTAGTACTTCTTTTCTTTTATAATAGTCCGAAGTTGTTCTATTGCAAATTTTACTCCTTCCCCCTCTGCTTGAGCAAACTCTTTTAATATCCATTTTTCTCTCCCATAAAAAACACCTATATCAAAATATCTTTTAAACTCTTCTATGATAGTGTAATTATGGGAGTGATAAACTTGAGCTTCAGCAACATATGCAATTGCCCATCCTTTTTTGAGCATCCGTGCAGCGACATAAGTATCTTCACTCAAAATGGTGTTAGTAGGAAATCCCCCTACTTCCATCAAGTAATCTTTCCTATAAGCCGCAAAGGAATTAGAAACAAATACCGTTTTAATTCCTAATTTATTAACATCTTTTAGTGTCTTAATTTGACTCTCTTCAGGATAATTAAATTTTCTTGCGAAAGCACCAAAAAAATCGGCATCTGCACGTGGTAATTGTCTACCATATGCCATACCGATTTTCGTATCTTCTACTAATGGTTTGATTAATTTTTCAATCGAATGAGAATCAACAGGGATTGCATCTTGTGTCAAATATACTAATATATCCCCTTTAGCCAAATGAGCTGCTTTATTACGAGTCCCTCCATGATTAAACTCTGATTTCGGTATTTTAATTACCTTCACATTCTCTTTTTCTAAAAAATCTAACGATCCATCTGTAGAAGAAGAATCTATTATGATGATTTCACTATCTAATTTTTGGGAATAAGGTCTAATAATTTCAAATATATTTCTAATTAAAACTCCCGGATTATAGGTAGGGATAATTATACTAAGTCTCATTTTTAATCTCCTTCATTTAAATAGCTTTACCGTACTTGAACTAAATAGTACTCTAGCGCATCAAACAGATTCATATGTCAGAATTTTAATCTAATCATATATGAACATGTTGCAAAACGCATAATATATACATGCTCATTGAAAAGTTAACCTTCGCATAAGCGGTGCCCACTCCGGTTATACTGCTCCTAATGAAAAACATGGAAAAGGAGCGGAATTCTGCATGAAACGTCTCAAAATCACCGACAACCATGGATGGACGCCCCGGAAACTCCGCAAGCAGGAACGGAAGATCAAAAACGCCCATCTCCGCCAACGTGTGATGGCCGTCCGCCTGGTCATGGAAGGCTATTTGGGCAAAGACGTGGCCTCCATGGTCAACGTGTGCCGACAAACTGTTTCCCATTATGTGTCGCTGTTCAACGAAGGCGGCCTTGAACTCCTGCTTCATCGGGATTTCTCCCCCGGGCGGGAGCCGTTTCTCACGGAAGAACAGCAAGAAAAGATCAAACAGCTTGTATTGACCACCACTCCCGCGGAACTGGGCTGGGACGTCGCTTCGGCGTGGAACACCAAACTCCTGCAATCCTATGTCGCAAAGCAATTCGGTGTTTCCATTTCCCGCGAAGCGCTGCGAAAACTCCTGCACCGCAAAGGGCTGTCGTGGACACGACCGACGTACACACTGGCGAAAGGAAATCTGGATGAGCAAAAACAATTTGAAAAACAAATGGATCTGATAAAAAAAACTTGATCACCAAGGAGACAGAAGATGCTGTTCTTCTGTACATCGATGAAACCCATATCCGCTCTTACCATGTCTTGCGGTCCACATGGTCGGAAGTCGGCCGCCAAAAACAAGTGCCGACGTTTGGCCATCATGCCCACGTATCGCTGTTTGGCGCGGTCAACGTCCATGATGGTGAAACGGTGCTTCATCAAACGACCGCTGCCAATGCCGCGACGTTCTTGGATTTCTTGAGAATGCTCAAAGAGCGCTATTTAGACCGTCTCATGGTTTTGGTGTTGGATAACGCCCGCATTCACCATGCCAAAATGGTCAAGGAGTTTTTGCGGGAAGAAGGACAGTGTTTTCACTTTATTTACCTTCCTCCGTATTCTCCGCAACTGAACCCGATCGAACGCTTGTGGAAATGGCTGAAAGACACCGTGATCGCCAATGTGTTTCACAAAAATCGAAACGATATCGTCCAGGCCATTGCTCGGTTTGTCCACTACATCCACGAACGTCCGGAGGAAGTGCTGCAACGCTTAGGGTGTGCAGGATGAGAAGTTAACTCTTTATGTTGCATGTATATAGTTTTGCAACACCATCTACAGAATTAAAAGGTTATATCTTTTTATTTTTTTCTTCCGCCATTGAAATAGGCAATTGCATATACAAACCAGTAAACCAAACTATTTCCTAACTCCTTCAAGATACTAAAAATAATTTTGAGATCAGTTTTTTTATTATTTCTTATTAGAAAAAGAATATCTTTAGAAACATTAACTATTATAATTGGTAATAAATACCTCATCCCCATACGGAATCCAGAAAATTGATAAACAGCATTCGCATTTATATAAATTCTCTTATACCATTCTCTAAGTGTTTCATTGTGTGCATGATAAACACGAGATGCAGGTTCATAAACAATATCATAATTATTTTTTAGAACATTCAATGCCCACTCTCGGTCTTCACTTGCGGGTAACTCTTTAAACGGATATTTTATGGCTACACTCTTTCTAATACAAGAAGATGCATTTGAAAATGTAATAAGATTTCTTAAATCTTGATACGTATTAGGTATTACATCAAATTCTTCTAAATATCCTTCTAATGATTGTCTTCTCTTCTGAGGCGTAAACTTTTCAGAAAGTTGCCTCTTCTCAATTAAACATGTATCTTCATAGTATAATTGTCTACTGTAAGTACCTGCTATTTTCGAATCAAGCATGATATTTTTTGTTAAATTTTCTAACCAAAATTCATCATACGGAATTGCGTGAGCTGACAAAAATACACAATATTCACTTGAGGCCAAATGTAATCCTAGGTTAATTGAAGTTCCGAAATTAAAGTCTCTTGGATCTATCTTATATATATCTACATTAAAATTTTTAGATATTTCAACTGTTCTATCTGTCGAACCGGAGTCAATTATTATAACCTCAAATTCTTTCTGAATCTTTTGTTTGAAAATTTTAGTTAAACATTCTCCAATAAATTTTTCTTCATTCTTAGTACGAATAATTATTGATATCTGCGGATTCTTTTTCTCACTTTTTTTTAATAAGGTATATTTAGGCAGTAAACTCATAAGCAGTTTTCTCCCTTTTTACACTTAGTTTTATAACAGGAATAAAACGACAAAAAAACCATACTATAGCAAATTGAAACCCGGAAGGTAAATATAATAAATGGTTGTAAAAAAAGGATAACGAGATAATTTGAAAGTATATAGAAAGATAAAATATTCTATCTATATACATGCTCATTGAAAAGTTAACCTTCGCATAAGCGGTGCCCACTCTGGTTATACTGCTCCTAATGAAAAACATGGAAAAGGAGCGGAATTCTGCATGAAACGTCTCAAAATCACCAACGATCATGGATGGACACCTCGGACACTTCGCAAACAGGAACGGAAAATCAAAAACACCCTTCTTCGCCAACGGGTGATGGCGGTTCGCCTGGTCATGGAAGGCTATTTGGGCAAAGAGGTGGCCTCCATGGTCAACGTGTGCCGACAAACTGTTTCCCATTATGTGTCGCTGTTCAACGAAGGCGGCCTTGAACTCCTGCTTCATCGGGATTTCGCCCCCGGGCGAGAGCCGTTTCTCACCGAAGAACAGCAGGAAAAGATCAAACAGCTTGTGTTGACCACTACTCCCGCGGAACTGGGCTGGGACGTCGCTTCGGCGTGGAACACCAAACTCCTGCAATCCTATGTCGCAAAGCAATTCGGTGTTTCCATTTCCCGCGAAGCGCTGCGAAAACTCCTGCACCGCAAAGGGCTGTCGTGGACACGACCGACGTACACACTGGCGAAAGGAAATCTGGATGAGCAAAAACAATTTGAAAAACAAATGGATCTGATAAAAAAAACTTGATCACCAAGGAGACAGAAGATGCTGTTCTTCTGTACATCGATGAAACCCATATCCGCTCTTACCATGTCTTGCGGTCCACATGGTCGGAAGTCGGCCGCCAAAAACAAGTGTCGACGTTTGGCCATCATGCCCACGTATCGCTGTTTGGCGCGGTCAACGTCCATGATGGTGAAACGGTGCTTCATCAAACGACTGCCGCCAATGCTGCGACGTTCTTGGATTTCTTGAGAATGCTCAAAGAGCGCTATTTAGACCGTCTCATGGTTTTGGTGTTGGATAACGCCCGCATTCACCATGCCAAAATGGTCAAGGAGTTTTTGCGGGAAGAAGGGCAGTGTTTTCACTTTATTTACCTTCCTCCCTATTCGCCACAGCTGAACCCGATCGAACGCTTATGGAAATGGCTGAAAGATACGGTGATTGCCAATGTATTTCACAAGGATCGCAACGATATCATTCAAGCCATTACTCGGTTTGTCAACTACATCCACGAACGTCCGGAGGAAGTGCTGCAACGCTTAGGGTGTGCAGGATGAGAAGTTAACTCTTTATGTTGCATGTATATAGAAACAATAATTAAATAAATAAGTATTCCATAAAACAACAATTCATTGTGAGTACTATAAAAAGTTGTTGAAATTAAAAAACCAAAGAAAAACAGACTTTCCACCCATAATTTCTTTTTTAATAAATTCTTGGCTATCTTATACAATAGGACTAAGTATATCACAAAAATATAGATAGGAAATTCTGTGAAAATCGAAAAATGCGTTGAGTGCATAGGTGCTATCCCGAGATAAATAGCTCTGTATGCCGCCGGATCAATCACAAAAAACGAACTGAAATTTATATCAGATTTAGCTAAAACAGGAGCAAATCCTCCTGGTGTCACACCCAACAAGAAGTTAGCAAGATTATCGAATTTTAATAATACTCCATATTTTATTAATTGTATATGCGCCAATGTTGAATCACTATCCTCAATACTCTGAACACTGTTCACCCTTTCAAAAACCTTAAAATAATCCTGATTTTTTATTAAAAAGATAATTCCTAAAGATAAAACAGTACTAACAAAAATAAACTTAAAGTATACTTGAAGGAAATTTTTATTATTTTTGCTCAAATTTATAATAAGAGCAATTATATAAAATGGAAGAAAAATTACAGCTAGTCTAGAGATCGTTAATAAGGATAGTCCCAAAAAGATAAGGGATATAATATATTTCATATTGCTTTTTATCAGCGAAAAGGTAATGAAAGCGTAAAACTGTAAAATTATAACTGCATGAGATTTATCATCGAAGCCGAAACTTGAGTTTGGTAGTCCTAATTTAAATACATCATTTGCTGCATAAAATAATAAATATAAACAAACCGGTATAATTAGTGTTTTTTGTACTTTTATCACCAAAGGTAAGATCGATTCGTTTTCTTCGCTATTTGCTAAACTATAAATACAAATCAACTGGATAAAACAAATTAAAAAGAAAACGAAATTTTCCACTTTAAATGTGTAATCATAAATTATCGACATCAACCAAGACGCACCTAAAATAGTTGCAACAAATGCAATAATTTGAATATAGTGCTTGAGTTTAAAAGTCTTTAGAAAGACAGGTATCATAAATATAAAAGAAAGGATTTGAAATACATTAGATACAGCGAAACGACCTTGTAATTTATAACCAAACAAGAGACCTACGTTAATTAGTAAGATACTAAAAACTAAAAGATGCTTAAACTTAATTTTCATGCCTAACCACCTGTAATTTTATCTATCTCACCTCATTCACATTATACAACATAAAATTATAGATATTCTATATTTTTCTAATATAACCGCTATCAACATTATAAAAACGCGACAACCGTAGAAGTCGTCGCGTTTTCGAATTGAAACAATTTTATTCAGCAAATAATAACGTTCCGCTGAATTGACCGCCAAATTGCCCGTAAGCCCAAGTTACTACTTTTGAAGTTCCTGACACTTTTACGAAGCTTTCAATCATATCTCCACCTTTCAAGTTGAGCAGTACTATACCCTTCAATCTTATACTTTTATTTGTTGTCCCCGCCGGAAATGACAAGTTGAGGTAATCTAAATGGATTTGTTGACCATTTATATACATGCTCATTGAAAAGTTAACCTTCGCATAAGCGGTGCCCACTCTGGTTATACTGCTCCTAATGAAAAACATGGAAAAGGAGCGGAATTCTGCATGAAACGCCTCAAAATCACCGACAACCATGGATGGACGCCCCGGAAACTCCGCAAGCAGGAACGGAAGATCAAAAACGCTCATCTCCGCCAACGTGTGATGGCCGTCCGCCTGGTCATGGAAGGCTATTTGGGCAAAGACGTGGCCTCCATGGTCAACGTGTGCCGACAAACTGTTTCCCATTATGTGTCGCTGTTCAACGAAGGCGGCCTTGAACTCCTGCTTCATCGGGATTTCTCCCCCGGGCGGGAGCCGTTTCTCACGGAAGAACAGCAAGAAAAGATCAAACAGCTTGTATTGACCACCACTCCCGCGGAACTGGGCTGGGACGTCGCTTCGGCGTGGAACACCAAACTCCTGCAATCCTATGTCGCAAAGCAATTCGGTGTTTCCATTTCCCGCGAAGCGCTGCGAAAACTCCTGCACCGCAAAGGGCTGTCGTGGACACGACCGACGTACACACTGGCGAAAGGAAATCCGGATGAGCAAAAGCAATTTGAAAAACAAATGGATCTGATAAAAAAAAACTTGATCACCAAGGAGACAGAAGATGCTGTTCTTCTGTACATCGATGAAACCCATATCCGCTCTTACCATGTCTTGCGGTCCACATGGTCGGAAGTCGGCCGCCAAAAACAAGTGCCGACGTTTGGCCATCATGCCCACGTATCGCTGTTTGGCGCGGTCAACGTCCATGATGGTGAAACGGTGCTTCATCAAACGACTGCCGCCAATGCTGCGACGTTCTTGGATTTCTTGAGAATGCTCAAAGAGCGCTATCCAGACCGTCTCATGGTCTTGGTGTTGGATAACGCCCGCATTCACCATGCCAAGATGGTCAAGGAGTTTTTGCGGGAAGAAGGGCAGTGTTTTCACTTTATTTACCTTCCTCCCTATTCGCCACAGCTGAACCCGATTGAACGCTTATGGAAATGGTTGAAAGATATGGTGATTGCCAATGTCTTTCACAAGGATCGCAACGATATCATTCAAGCCATTACTCGGTTTGTCCACTACATCCACGAACGTCCGGAGGAAGTGCTGCAACGCTTAGGGTGTGCAGGATGAGAAGTTAACTCTTTATGTTGCATGTATATAATATCACTCCGTAATAAATATTTAATGAAAACGGTGAACTTTTCTTGCTCTTGTATTCGCAAGACCTGTTGAAGATCAAGTATCATCCATATATAAACAGAGATTACATATACAAATCATTTTTTCAGGCGACTTAAACGTTTTTCTTATGTCGACTTTTTAATCTAACCTACATAACTAGATATAAGGCGATCCCTATAATCAATACGTTCATATCTGGTATTTTTTTACCCTTCCTGATTTAAAAATCCCTTCAAGTATTGCATGAATAACAATTATTATTTTTTTTATACTAAATTTATTAACTTTAAGGTAACCCCAAATACCATTGATTACTCTTAAGAAGATTAATACCTTTTCTTTTCTAGTAAATGATTTGGTTCTAAGTAACCAGATTTTGTTTCGTATTTCATAAAAATAGCGGTTCCCGGCTGATAATAAAGGAGTATACTTTTCACGCGTTTTATGAACCACGACACTATCAGGTACTAAAACACCAAACTCATTTTTTAAAATCCTTGATGTATATTCATAATCATCATTCCATATAAATAATTCTTTAATAGGAAAGCCAAATTTTTCTATTACATCATTTTTAATTAGGACAGAAACAAAAGATGTCGATCTTAAATTTATACAGTTAGCCCTAGCAGCAATAATTGCATTTTCCAAGTCAAAATTTCTGATATTCGGCTCATTCATAGGGTGAATAGTACCATCTTTCCAGATAACCTTACTCGATAATAGTATAGGCTTTTTTTCTTCAAATCTATTGTACGCTGCTAACAAAGCTTCAAGTGCATTTAATTGTGGAATAGTATCATCATCTAATATCCAATACCAATCATAATTATTACTATAAGCTATTTTTATACCTTCGTAAAAACCTCCAGCTCCCCCTATATTTTTTGGAAGTTGTACCAAATTAACATTCGGATATTCCTTTTTCACAAACTCAGAAGTGCCGTCATTGCTGGCATTATCAATCACATATATGTCTTCCAACTCATATGTTTGGTTTAATAGTGCTTCTAAACACTCTCTCAATAATTGCTTCCTATTGAAAGTAACGACAATAGCACAAACTTTCATAAAATTTATTTCTCCTTCATTATTCTTTCTTCGAAAATCTTTAATGCTTTTCCTATAACCATATCCATATCATAATATTGATACTCTGCTAAACGCCCAATGAAAATTAAATTATCATACTTTCTTGTTTCTTCTTTATATAATCTATATAATTTCAAATTATTGTCATTCTTAATTGGATAATAAGGAATGTTTTCCCCAGGAATATACTCTTGGGAAAACTCTTTTACAGTTGTTGTTTTGTCAGAAGATTGATTTGTTAAATGTTTAAATTCAGTTATTCTTGTAAAATTATAATCATTTGGGTAATTGACAGTCCCTACTTCTTGTACTTTTTCTTGATTGAACTGTTCAAATACAAAATTTAACGAACGATAAGGTAACTGTCCAAATTTATAATCAAAGAAGTAATCAATCGGACCCGTATAAATAATTTTTCCATTAAATTTTTGCCCGAATAAACTTGCTTCACCTGTTTCAAAATTAAATTGTAAAACTTCTTTATAATCAGTGTTCAATAAAATCTTAATATTTTCGTGATCTAGCATTCTTTCAAACAGTTTTGTATACCCTTCTTTCGGCATCCCTTGATAAGGATCTTGGAAGTAGCGGTCATCCCGGCTAATGTATACAGGCACCCGTCCTGTGACAGAAGGATCTAACTCTTCTGGCGTAACACCCCATTGCTTTGTCGTATAACCAAGAAACACCTTTTCATATATATAATCGGCTAAAAACTTCAGATCTGTATCTTCCACTTCACGCAATTTTAAGATAGGTACTTTTTTATTATAACCAAAATTTTCGATAAGTTTCTTCTCTAAACGTTCAGCTAAATTTTTAGGGAATACTTGATTAATAGAATTTAAATTAAATGGAATCGGTACTTTTTGTCCATCAATAACTCCAAGTACTTTATGATGATATAAATGCCAATCCGTAAAATTTGATAAATAATCCCAGACTTTTTTTACTTTCGTGTGAAAAATATGAGGTCCATAGTTATGGATTAAAATACCTTGACTGTCATACGAATCATACGCGTTTCCTCCAATATGATTGCGTTTTTCAATCATTAATACCTTCTTATTTAATTGTGTTGCAATTCGTTCTGCTAGCACGCTGCCGGCAAATCCTGTTCCAATAATCACATAATCAAACATGTTTACCCTCCAGAAGTTTAATTCCTTTTGAATGCAAATACATAAACATTGTCAAAGTAACAAAAAACTCCGAAATAGCGACACCAAAAGCTGTTCCTATATGTTTAAACACAGGTACCAAAATGATGGCTGAGAAAATATTTAATATACTAGCTAGCATTAAAATATTTGAGAAAGCTTTCTTGTATCCTAGAGTCAACATCGTTTGGATACCGAAAATGTTACTCAATCCTATTATAAATGGTAAAAAAGCAATAATTTTTAGCACAATAACAGATTGCCTGTAATTATCTCCTAAAGCAATATCTACTATGTTTTCCGTAAATACAAAAATCATTAAAGATATTAGGAAGGTACAACCACCGACTATCAAAAGAATTTTTCTTATAAAGATTAACCCTTTCTTAGGGCTTTCTGCCATTAATCGGCTAATATAAGGATAAATCGCTTGTGAAATTGGATTGATAATCCCAGTCGCAGCATTTATTATTTTTTCAGCGCTTGCATAATATCCTACAACTGTATTATTAGTAAATAAACCGAGAATAAATGTGTTGCTAACTGTATATAAGCTAATAGCTACTGTAGAAATAAATACATGCCATCCTTCTTTTAATTGGTACTTAATATCGCTCCAGCTAGGATATATAAAATTTACGCCAAAATTCCTTTTGATCATGCCTGAAGATATAAATCCAATTAGTATAGTCCCGAGAGAGTTAAGCAATGGAACAAATAGGATATCATCGCGATGTTTTACTAACAAGAAAATGCCTATCGTGAAAATCGTTTTAGCAATGATATTCAGAATAGTAATATACCTCATTTTTTCCATTCCTTGAAAAAACCAAATAGGGAAAAGAACGTTACCGATAACCATTCCGAATGTTACTATATATACTAGTTTATGGTTTTGAAATTTTGGGAATAGCAAGATCAATAAACAAAGTATAAAGAAACTTATCATCATAAAGAATAACTTAATAGTCATAACAGTACTGAAAATACTTTCAACTCTTTTTTTATTGTCTCTATAAATCGCAATTTGATTTGTAGCAGACAGATTAAATCCATAGTCAACTAAAATAATAAAAAACTGAATAAATGATTGAGCAAACGCCACTAATCCGTAGTTGTCCGGACCTAAAACCCTCACTAAATAAGGTAGTGTAAGCAAAGGAAGTATATAATTTAGTCCTTGCAAAGTTGCTAAAGATAGAAAGTTTTCAAATAATCTTTTTTTATCAGACATACATACTTTTCTCCTATAATCAATAAGCTCCCTTTCTTAAAAGGACCATCAAAACTGTTTTTACGAGAATCACTATATCTAAAAACAACGATTGGTTATATACATAAAATAATTCCACTTCTACTCTTTCAGGATACCCGACTTCACTTCTTCCGCTTACCTGCCAATAACCTGTAATTCCTGGCTTAACTGATAAAAACTTTGAAACCTCTCTTCCGTATTCTTTTAGTTCTTCTTCAACCACTGGTCTCGGTCCAACTAAACTCATTTCCCCTTTTAACACGTTAATCAGTTGGGGAATTTCATCAAGACTCGTTTTGCGTAAGAAGCGTCCTAAATTTGTAATTCTTGGATCTTCGTGCGGTTCTAACTTATAATTGTTTCTTACATATTTTTCATACAGTTCTTTATCTGCTTTCAGTTTTTCCTCTGCATTGACAATCATCGAGCGAAATTTATAAATATGAAATCTTTTTCCGTTTTTTCCTACACGAACTTGTTTGAAGAAAATTGGGCCTTTCGATTCACCGAATAAGTAGAAGATGCTGATAATCAAAAAAAGTGGACTTGTTAAAACAAGTCCAATGATTGCTCCAACAATATCCATTGTTCTTTTCGTAATAGCGTATAGTTTAGATGTATCTTCTAAACTTTGAAAGAAAGTGTATTCTACTCTTTGATTAGAAACAACCGCATCCTGTGCGGTATTCGACTTTGCCAACTCCCCGGTCCTCCTTTTCTCTTCTACTTTCAGATCATTTAGTACTCTCTCCATGAATTGAATAAGGTCTTCTCTTAATTCATCATGCTGCAACGCAAACTCAATCGTCGTTTGGATAAATCCAAGCTTTTCGCCGACGTCGTAGCGCTTGCCTTCGAATTCGTAGGCGAAGACACGTTGAATTTCGTTCAATTTTTGAATCGCGTCGGTGAGCTGGATTTCTCCTCCGGCGCCGGTTTCTTGTTTTTCAAGAAATAAGAAGATTTCTGGTGTGAGGATGTATCTTCCCATGATCGCTAAGTTGGACGGTGCAGTGCCGGGCGCTGGTTTTTCGACGAATTGGCGCACTTGGTAGCGGCGGCCGTTTTGTTCGCTCGGGTCGATGATGCCGTAGCGGTGTGTTTCGTTGTCGGGCACTTGTTTGACGCCGATGACAGAGCTAAGTGTTTGTTCGTATTGGTCGATTAATTGCTTTAAGCACGGTGTTTCCGCTTGGACGATGTCGTCACCAAGCAGAACGGCAAACGGTTCGTCGCCGATAAAGTTGCGGGCGCACCAAACGGCGTGGCCAAGTCCTTTCGGTTCTTTTTGGCGGATGTAATGAATGTCGACTTTCGATGGTTCTTTTACTTTTTCGAGTAAGTCGTATTTGCCTTTTTGAATTAAGTTTTGTTCAAGCTCAAAAGCGTTGTCGAAATGGTCTTCGATTGCGCGTTTTCCTTTTCCTGTGACGATGATAATATCTTCGATGCCGGATGCGATCGCTTCTTCGACGATATATTGAATCGTTGGCTTGTCAACAATCGGCAGCATCTCCTTCGGCATCGCCTTCGTCGCCGGGAGGAAGCGCGTGCCTAAGCCCGCCGCCGGGATGATCGCTTTGCGCACTTTTTTCATCTATATGTAACCCCCTATGTATGGTTGGCTCATATGCCCCCGCGTATCGGTGCGTAGCTGCGCCGATGCGCCGATGCATATGGGCATAAAAAACAGCCCCTTTTCGGGACTTAGTTTGGCATTTTTGATTTCAGATTCAAGATTTCTTTTTCATGATCGATCAGTTTGTCAAACATCACATCGGATCGGCGCTGCAAGTACGAGACGGTGATATCGACGGATTTTCTTATGCTGGTGACATCGTTTAAAATGAGTGCTTGATTGTGTTTGGAAATACGCAGCTCTTCGAGGATTCGCTCTTGCATCTGCTTCATGCCGGCCATCTCGTGTTCTACTATTTGTTGGCCTTGTTGCAGCTGGGTGATGTCTTTTTGGATTTGAGAGACCGTCGTTTCCAATGTCCGTTGGCCTTCTTGGAGCTGGACGATCTCACGCTGCAATGCATTCTGGCCTTCTTGCAACTGGATAATGTCTTTTTGAATTTGGGAAACCGTCGTTTCCAATGTCCGTTGGCCTTCTTGCAGTTGGGCGACATCACGCTGCAACGCATTCTGGCCTTCTTGGAGCTGGGCAACGTCCTTTTGAATTTGGGAAACCGTGGTTTCTAATGTCCGTTGACCTTCTTGCAGTTGGGTGACTTCCTTCTGAAGCTGGGATACATCTTGCTGCAGCTGCGATACGTCTTGACGAATGTGCCCGACTGCGCCTTCCAACCGTTCGAGCCTGTCGTGGACTGGTTTCAGTTCTTCTTGCAAGACGGAACGAAGCAATTCTTTCAGCTCTTGGCTCATGGCTTCACCTCCTTGACGCCATTATAGCATGGCGCGGCAGGGAAACGTTACAACGTGTATTCTCCTTCAGCAAATTCCACGTAATGTATTGAGCCATGCGATACCGCTCTGTCGCTTGTCCCTTGCTTCGATCCGTATACGGGATGCGAATATAGTGTTTCCCCGTCGAAAAACGAGCGCCTTGGAGCGAATCTTTCTTTTCAAAGATGATTCGCAGCGGTTCAGAACGGCGGTACCGCTCGATGCTTAACGAACCGATCGGGATTTTGCGCCGAAAAATCGTTCGAACCAACTCGCTTTTTTTGTTTCTGAGAACATCATTAAACCATTGGACAAACAGTTGCGCTTCACGGTCTTGGATGAGGCAGTCATCGCCGATAGACGATTCAAGAAAGCGATCGATTTCCTTGTACGTGGACGTGTTCGGAGGGTCTTTTGGAAACAGCTTGCGCCCCTCGGACAACACCCCCCAAAGAAGCGACATCAGATAGCTTTTCCCACTGTTGTTGTCGCCGACAAACAACATCAACGGGGCAATATCGATTTCCCCCTGTTTGATCTTTCCAAATCGCTCAACCTTTAACGCCCAAGTTTGTTCCATGCGCGTATCGCCTCTTTTCACAGATTACGGATCCTCTATCTTTCTATTGTGAACTACCCCCACTTAATTTTCTAGCGAAAATTTGAAGTGGAGGCTTCCAAAGAAGTTTGACTGCTTCAAGCAATCCTTATTCTTTGAGGCGTGTCCACTTCGCCGCTAGAGCATAAGACACTCAGGTCTACAGCTTTACTTTTCTTTAAAATGTTTAATGCGCCATTGACATCAGCATTAATTAGTTTGCCAGACTTTGTTCGATACAAGCCGCGCTTAATACGTTTGCCGCTGAACTTATATTCTTTTGGATTGTCGGCATTATATTCAGGAATCTCATCGCCGTCAAAAAAGCTGGCTTGAGACGTATAGGATTCTTCCTGTTTCAAGAATTCAATGCCGTAAAATTCACAAAGATATTCTAGTTTTTCTTTTATGTTACCGAGAGGAATATTGACAAAGTTTTGATTTGTCTTTTTTCCTAGATTCATATTGCGTTGCCATGTTTCCGCATAGCCAATGACAAGTTTGCCAATTTGATTTTCAATACAGTAGTTAATGATGTAACGGCAAGTCTTGTTGATATAATCATTCACTTTATTATTGCGATTCATAGCAAGCAAAGCCTGTTTACGAGTGGTGCCTTTGATTTTTTGCTTATCTTTTATGCTTTGAAGTCTGGCATTTTCTTTGTTAAACCATTGATTTATACTTTTTAATCTCCGCCCATCAATGATGAATGATCTGCCGTCTGATGTGACACAAGTGGCAAGATTGTTTAATCCTAAATCAATTGCCAGTGCTTTTTGGTCGTTTAATTCTCTTTGATCTTCAGGCATTTCATATTTGTACTGAATCTCAAAGAACCTGGCATGATGCTTAGGAATGATTTCAATCTGCTTAATCTTTTTGTCCAGTAACACAGGCGGAATCGTTATCGTGATAGGCTTGTGAGTCTTTTTAAATAGGCGAGAATACGGTATCGTGAATTTGTTGCCGTCTATACGAATCTGGCCAATGATCAGTGAATGAAAGCCATCTTTTTTAAGATATTTTGGAATACTGATAGCCTTGTGGTCATATTTTCCTTGTTTGGCAAGACTGATCAAACCAAAGAAAGATTTAAAGGCTTCATTGACCTTTTTTAAAATTTGCTGTGCCATGTTGCTGTTTAACAGCTTATAGTTTTCGTTAGTTTTTGCAAGATGATAATTTTTCTCATAATTAAGAAATTCCTTGTGTTCAAAATAGTATTGTCTGACATTGTACAATCCGACGTTGTACATGTTCTTGGCAATATGGCACAGTTCTCGAAGAGTCAAGTATTCTTCTTTGGTCAAACCATTTAGCTGTTGTTTGATACAAAAATACATGTTTTCACCTCCCATCTAACTATATGATACTATATTTTACTGAATCTATCCTAATTTTCAGCAAAATATAGTTAAGGCGATTCATCTCCCACTTACTCCGCTTCGCTTTGTTGAAGTGGGAGTCTTCTCGCCTAATTAAGATAAAAACGAGTGAAAAATCGGGCATCTAACCCGCCCTCACGCCACACCCTCGACGACTGGCGTCTAAGGTGCCGGGACCGTCATCGTCCCCACCCACGGCATGGCCGAGTGCCTCCATTGATAACGGTAAGGAGACATCACCGAAAATGAGTTGAAAACAAGAACGGAGCGGCCCGTCTTTAAGACAAGCAAATCATTTATGCGAAGCTCTTGCCGCATAAGTCAAATGATCTTAAAGAAAGGGCCGTCTTTATAGATATAAGCTTGCGTCACTCATCGACATCGTTGTCGATCATTCCACAACTATCGAGGCCATATTTCGACAACGAAAGGGCAAAAGAAAAGGCATATGTCGTTATATCATCATTTCATTCAAAAGAGTCCTAGAAACTTCTTCTTTTTTTTCACCCGCTTCGGTTCGTCGCGGAACACGGCTTGGCCGCGGACGAGCAGTTCGGCGTTTTCGCGGAAGTAGTAGAGCGCCTCGGTGCCGAATTCTTTGCGGACCGTTTCGTACGCCGCGCGCAGGCGGAACGGGCGGTTCGTGATGTTATGGGCGTCGGAGGCGATGAAATGGGCCAAGTTCGCCTCGATCAGTTGGAACGAGAACGTTTTGATTTTCTTGCCGAAATGGCCGGTGACGCTGGAAGCGGTCAGCTGGGCCAGGGCGCCGCGTTTGACGAGCTGGTACAATCGCTCGGGCTGCTCGATGATTTCGGCGTTTCGCTCCGGGTGGGCGATGATCGGGATGAGCCCGTTCACTTGCATGTCAAAGAGCAGCTGTTCGGCGTATTTCGGCACGTGATCGGGCGGAAATTCGATTAAGATATACGGTGTATCGGCGAGCGTCATCACCTCGTGCCGATGAAAGCCATCCAAAAGATCGCCGTGCAGGCGCACTTCCTGGCCTGGCAGGACGGTCAAGGCGATGCCGCGCCGTTTCAATTCGTCGTTCAGCTCCGCCGCCAATGGCAAGACGGACGATTTCGGGTTGTCATAGGCCCCGTTTCGGTGATGGGGAGTGGCGATGATCGTCGCAATCCCTTCGCTGGCTGCCGCTTGCGCCATGGCGATGGCGTCTTCCATCGTGGCCGCCCCGTCATCGAGGCCAGGCAGAACATGGCTATGGATGTCGATCATCGTCACTCCTCCTCGCTTTTCCGTTCTACTAAATATGGTAACATAGGAAGAATGAGCTATCAATAGACGGAAAGTGTCGAATGTTGTCGAAGTGGAAATAAAATTCCACCGGTTGAGGATAGGAGTGGCAACCGTTCTGCTTGTCTTCCAGTTGTTTTCTGAGGCAAAACGGTCTATAATCGAAGTGTTGTGAGACATTTTTTATGATAAAGGAAGAGTACCGATGCGAACAAAACGGCGAAAAAAGAAGAAATGGATCCGCTGGCTGGCGGGGCTGTTCGTTGTGTTGCTTGCCGGGATAGGAGTGTTTGCCTATTCCGTCTACCATCATGTGAAACAAACGGCCAATGAGATGCATGAACAAGTGAACTGGAAGTCGGAGAAGCGCCAAGAAGAAGTGTCGTTCGAACGGAAGACGCCGATCTCGATTTTGTTGATTGGCGTCGATGAACGCAAAGGGGATAAAGGGCGCGCCGATACGCTCATCGTCATGACGGTAAATCCGAACAAGCAGTCGATTGAAATGGTGAGCGTGCCGCGCGACACAAGAACCGAGATCGTCGGGAAAGGGATAGAAGATAAAATCAACCACTCGTACGCCTTTGGCGGAGTGGAGATGACGATGGCGACGGTTGAGCATTTCTTAGATATTCCGATTGACTATTACATTAAAGTCAACATGGAAAGCTTCCGCGACATCGTCGATGCGGTCGGCGGGGTGACGGTGAACAACCCGTTCGCGTTTACGTATGAAGGGACGCACTTTCCGAAAGGCGAGATTACGTTAAACGGCGATGAAGCGTTGAAATATTCGCGCATGCGGAAAGACGACCCGCGCGGCGATTTCGGGCGCCAGGATCGGCAGAAGCAAATTATTCAAGCGATTATTGAAAAAGGGGCAAGCTTCTCGTCGCTCGCAAACTACAGCGATGTGCTCGCGGCGATTGGGAAAAACATTAAGACGAACTTGACGTTTGACGAGATGAAAAACATTCAGGAAAATTACAAAGACGCCCGCAAGCAAATTAAGCAGCTGCATATTACGGGACAAGGGACGAAAATTAACGGCATCTATTATTTAGTTGTGCCGGAGAGCGAGCGTCTGGCGATTTCGAACGAATTAAAAGAGCATTTGGAGCTGAAGGCGACGGCGTCGCGGTAAATGAGGCGCGCACCCATATCGGGTGCGCGTCTTTACTTAGCAATAAAGTATTTCGCCAAGGCCTCGGCCCATCGCTTGGCGCCTTCTTTCGTCGGCAAGTCGCTGTCCGGGTCGATGAAGGTGGCAAATTCGTCGCTTTCATCATCCGGCCAGGCGGGCCAATGATCGAGGTATGTATAGCCGTTCTCTTTGGCGAACGCTTGCAAGGCGGCGACTTGTTGGGGGTAGTACGTCGCATTGGCGATCGGGTTCGGCGGCTGCAACATCACGACCGCGTTCGGGGCCGCATTTTTCAGTTGCCCGATCATCGCTTGAATATGTTCGAGCGAATCGTCGATCGTGACGACTCCGTTGTCGTTTAAGAGAAATGGTTCTAGCAACACAAGGTCGGGTTGTTCCTCCGCCCAGTCGGCGGCGATGCGCTGTTCGTCGGCATCGGCTGTGGTGAACCCTTCATATTCATGGACAGTGATATCGAACACGCCCTTTCCGTATGCTTCGTCGAGGGCTTGTTTGAATAAATCAGGCCAACCGCCTTTCTCCGGAGTGGACTCCGAACCGGCGATCACGAGGCGGATCGGGCGGTTTTCGTTGACCGCCTGTTTCATGACATGTTGTGCTGCGGCGGGCAGTTGCTTGGCGCGGGCGAGCACCGTTTCTGCTTTATGGGCCATTTCGTCTTGTTTGGACGTCGTTTCCATTTTGGCGCGCGCCTCTTTTACTACCGCGGCGATATTTTGTTCCCAGTAGAAATGGCTCGCGACGATCAAAGTGAGGCAGGCTGCGGCGACAATGACAATCAACACAACGTTTTTCAACCGTTCTCTCCCCCTTCGTTTCTCTATCGCATGAACGGCTTCCCACGCGTTGGGGAAGCCGTTCGTTGTTACTTGTATTGGTAGTAATAATAATGCCCGCCGTCGCGGTGCTTCCGCTTGTTCAAAACGACGCCGAGCAGCTTGGCGTTGGCCGCTTCGAGTAGCTCCTTCGCCTTGACGGCCGCCTCGATTTCCGTGCCGCCGCTTTCGATGACCAAGACGGTGCCGTCGCATTGATTGGCTAAAATTTGCGCGTCTGTCACGGCCAAGACAGGCGGAGTGTCGAAGACGACAAGGTCAAACGTCTCATACAGCTGTTCGAGGCATTGCGCCATCGCTTTCGAACTGAGGAGCTCGGCGGGGTTGGGCGGAATCGGGCCCGACGTCAAAACCGACAAGTGATCGATTTCGGTCGCTTGGCACGTCGGCAACAGCGGCGCCGAGCCCGTCAAAACGTTCGTTAATCCCATGTAGTTGTTTAACCGGAAGGTGTAATGGACCGTCGGTTTGCGCAAGTCGGCGTCAATGAGCAATGTCTTTTTTCCTTGTTGGGCGAAGGCAACAGCCAGATTGGCTACTGTCGTCGATTTTCCCTCACCTGGTCCAGTCGATGTTACAATAAGCGAGCGAAGCGGGCGGTCGATGAAGGAAAATTGAATGTTCGTCCGAATCGTCCGATATTGCTCGGCAATGGGTGATTTTGGATCTTCCGCTGTAATTAAGCTTCGTTCCAATCGTTTGAATTGTTGACGGTTGCTACGAGCCAATGGTTTCACCTCTTGTCTTCATGACGGATGGCTTCCCTTTTGCTTCGGTTTGTTTTGGATTCATCATGCTTACTGCCCCGAGCACCGGCAGGCCGAGATGTTTTTCGACGTCTTCTTCCGTCTTGATCGTGTTGTCCAAATATTCAAGCAAGAACGCAAGCCCTACACCCGTCATCAAGCCGACGACAAAGGCGATGGCCATGTTCAGCAATGGCTTCGGTTTGACCGGGGCTTGATGGTCTTTCACTTCCGCTTTCGAGAGAATCGTCACGTTGTCGATGTTCATGATTTTGACGATTTCGTTTTTGAACACTTCGGCTGTTTTGTTGGCGATGTTCGCCGCCATGGCCGGATCGGGATCCTGGACGGTGACGGAGAACACTTGCGAGTCTTTTTCGCTTGAGACTTGGATTTGTTCGTTCAGCTCGTCGAGCGTCTGGTCAAGGTTTAACTCGTTTTTCACTTTTTCCAAAATGGTTGGACTTTTGATGATGACGCTGTACGTGTTGATGAGCTGCACGTTCGTCTGGATTTCGTTGAAGTTGTAGAACTGCTGCTCAGATTTCGCCTGGTTGACGAGAATTTGTGTCGATGCCTGGTAAATCGGCGTTAATAGAAAATAGCTGACCACACCGCTTACAACGGTCGCTAGCGCGGTGATCAGCACGATGAGCCAAAGCCGTTTGCGCAATGTTTCGAACAGCTCACGCAGGCTGATCGTTTCTTCCACCAGTATTCCCCCTCTCTTGTCTGTCTCCTTCTTGGTTGACGTTCGCGGTACGTACGCCCCCTCTGATGCAAAAGGGAAGGTTGTACTGCTGTTTCCTCCGCAAGAACATCCCGATGTTCGACCTCTGTCCCGATCTTTCGAACATGAATCGACATTCCCATTATAGCGAATGAAGCGAAACATATCTAGCCGAAATCGGTACTAATTTTGGCGAAACGAAAAGGCCGCCTCGATCGGCAGCCTTTTTTCGTTATTCGTCTTTATTGTCTTTGTCGTTAGCGTCTTGCGGGTCTTCAATTGGGTCTTCGCGGTCCGGAACCGTATCGCGCTCATCGTCGCCCGGTCCGTTGTTCGTGTCGTCTCCCGGCGGGAGTTGATTGTTTTGGTTGTCGTTCAAATCATCATCGCGGTTGTCCGGGATGCCGTCATTGTCTTTGTCGTTGTCGACGTTATCGTTTTGGTTGATGTCATCAGCCGGGTTTACGTCTTGGTCGTTGACATCGTTTTGATTGTTGTTCGGCGGCGGCGGATTGTCGTTGTCGCCATTGCATCCGGCCGCTAAAAAGAGGGCGACGACGGCGCTGAACAGTTTGAACAGCAACGCCTTGTTTTTCATGGCACCTTCTCCTTTCTTCGTGTTGTTGTGACCTTATGTAAGACCGGTCCTTGTTTATCTTTCCCAGAAGAGCGCATTTCATACACGGGGAATGAAACAAATGCGGAGGTGGCGTTTAGGGGAATGAACATACGCGCCCCGCAAAGGAGCGCGCGTTGGTCATCCGTTTGTTTTCTCACCGAGGGCGAACATGAGCTCTGTTTCGCAGACGAGTTCGCCGTCGACGGTGGCGGTGCCTTTGCCTTTGCCGATGGCGCCGCGGGCGCGGAGAATTTCGACTTCAAGGCGAATTTGGTCGCCTGGTTTCACTTGCCGCTTGAAGCGGCAGTTGTCGATGCCGGCGAAAAAGGCGAGGCGGCCGCGGTTGTCCTCGCTTTGCAGGAGGACGACGGCGCCGACTTGGGCGAGCGCCTCGACGATCAAGACGCCCGGCATGACCGGGTATTCGGGGAAGTGGCCGGCGAAAAACGCCTCGTTGGCACTCACGTTTTTGATGCCGACGGCGCGCTTTCCTTCTTCGATTTCCAGAATGCGGTCAACAAGCAAAAACGGGTAGCGGTGCGGGATGATCGCCTGGATTTGTTGGATGTCAAGCATGGAAACACTCCTTTTCGTTATCATCAAAACGGTGACGCCGCGAGATCCTCTTATGCCCCTTTTTCGACAAAATCGAGGATGTGCTGCCACGTCGACGGGCGGAATACATCAAGCCACGCCCCGTCGCCGATGGCGCTGTAGCCGACGATGGCGCCGACGGTGAGGCTTAAGGCCATCAAGACGGCGACGATGATGAGGCGAAGCCAGATCGGGATGAGCCGCGTGCGCGCGAAACGGCGCGGCGCGGCCGCCTCCTCTTCAGCCGGAAGGGCTTTGGCTTCCGGTTCGGCGGGAGTCGGCGGGCTCTTTCTTACTCGGCCTTTCCGCCTTGCCATCCGGGAAGACGGCCGATGCATACGCTCTTGATGCCTCTCGTCACTCATCGCGATCCTCCTTATGAGGAGCGCATGCCGTTAATCAGCCCGAGCATTTGTTCCGAAATGGAAATGGCGCGGGCGTTCAGCTGATACGCTCGGTTTGTCACCATTAGGCCAACCATTTCTTCGCCAAGGTCGACGTTCGACTGTTCCAAGGCGCCTTGCTTGACGCCGATTTGGCCACGCAAATTGCCGTTGAGCTCCCGAGCGGCGCCAGGGACATCCGGCAAGGTGAAGACGTTGTCGCCCTGGGCTTCGAGAAGCTGCGGACGATCAATGGCGGTGACGCCAAGGTTGACCCGGGCGACGACGCGTCCGGCGGCATTGGTTGCCGTCAGCGTCCCGGTCGGGGAGAGCTGAAAGCCGGTTGTGCCGGCGGGAAATTCGATGGGCCGATTCGCTTCATCGAGCACCGGGCGGCCGTCGCTTGTCACGAGGGCAAGACGCCCGTCCATAGGAGTGACAGAAAAGTTGCCAGCGCGGGTGTAGCCGATCGTTGTGTCACCGTTGGCATTGGCGACTTGAACGCGAAACCATTGGTTGGCGGCGGTGAAGGCGAAATCGAGCGCGCGGCCGGTCTCGACGAGCGTTCCTTGAGCAGACACAAGCATCGTCGAGGCGAGGCGCGCCCCGTTGCCGTAACGCACGCCGGCCGGCGTCTCACGTGGCGCTTCGTCGTTCGGCAGGCGGTCGATTTGTTGGGTCAAGAGCTCGGCAAAGCTCGCTTCGCGCCGTTTAAAGCCGACGGTGTTGCTGTTGGCGATGTTGTGGCTGATCGTATCAAGCCGCTCTTGCAAGGCGTTCATCGTGTTGGCGGCGGTGAGCATCGAACGAAGCACGGGCTTGTCCTCCTTTTGTCATCATTTCAGGCGGCCGACTTCATTGACGGCCTTGTCCAAGCTGCGGTCGTACGCTTGGATGATTTTTTGGTTTGCTTCAAACGTTCGGTAAGCCGCGAGCAAGTCGGTCATCGTCCGCTCAACGTCCACGTTCGACCGTTCGAGAAACCGCTGCTTGACGGTATACGTGACATTGCCGGGCGCCTGCGGCAACGGCCCTGCCGTGCTGCGGAACAGGCCGTTTCCTTCCTTCACCAATGTTTGCGGGTTGGCGGCGAAGGCGACGCCAAGGCGGGCGATTTCCCGGTTTCCGGCGATGATCGTCCCGTCGTCGCGGACGGCGAACGTTTCATTCGGAACGGCGATGCGCTCGCCGTTGCCATCGAGCACATACCAACCGTCTTGCGTGGTGAAATAGCCGTCCGGGCTCACGGTGAAATGGCCGTTGCGCGTGTACCGGATGTCGCCTTGGCCGTTTTCGACGGCAAACAAGAGCGCCCCGCGCTGCCCGCTTGCCGGGTCGACCGGGACTTGTCCATCGACTAAGGCTACATCAGTGGAGAGACCGGTTTCTTTAATATCCCCTTGGCGGAAGTTCGGGATGAGTTCTTGCATATAGACACCCGTCTGGAGCGGCCCGATCGCCGTTTGCGTCAGAATGGCGCGCGGCGGGGCGGTCGGGATCGGCTCGTCCTCGAGGCGGCTCATCAACAGTTCCGGAAACGCTCTCATCGCTCCTGCATCAGCTTTGTATCCCGGCGTTTCGGCGTTCGCCAAGTTGTTGGTCAGCATCTCGACGCGCCGCTCCTGGGCGAGCATGCCGCTCGCGGCGGTATACAATCCTCTTAACATGACAGCTCCCTCGCTTGTCCATGAAAATTCGTGGCAGAAAGCCGCTGCCGGCGTTGGCGGGCGGCTTGTTGATTCCATTATAGGCGGGCGGAGGCGGCAGCCGCATCCCCCGCTTTTCCTTTTTTACACCAACTGCGATTTCGGAGCGCGGTCGATGTTCTCAAGCATCAGCCCGGTGCCAAGGGCGACGCAGTCCATCGGATTTTCGGCGATGAACACCGGCAGCTTCAGCTCTTCGGCAAGCAACTGATCGATGCCATGCAAGAGGGCGCCGCCGCCCGTTAAGATGACGCCTCGGTCGATGATGTCGGCCGACAGTTCCGGCGGCGTGCGCTCGAGCACGCTTTTCGCGGCTTGTACAATCAAGGACACCGGCTCGCGAAGCGCCCGTTCGATCTCCTCCGAACGGACGGTGATCGTGCGCGGCAGTCCGGTGACGAGATCGCGGCCGCGGACGTCGATTTCTTCGGTCCGTGCGCCTGGGAATACCGTTGCGACTTTGATTTTAATCTCCTCGGCCGTTCGTTCCCCGATGAGCAGCTTATATTCACGCTTAATGTAGTTTAAAATTTCCATATCGAACTTGTCCCCGGCCATTTTAATGGAAGAGGCGGTGACAATGTCCCCCATCGAGAGAACCGCCACGTCGGTCGTGCCACCGCCAATATCAACGACCATGTTTCCGCACGGCTGAAAAATGTCCATTCCGGCGCCAATGGCTGCGACTTTCGGCTCTTCCTCCAAGTACACTTTTTTGCCGCCGCTTTTTTCTGCTGCCTCTTTGATCGCTTTCCGTTCCACGGATGTTGTGTTCGTCGGGCAACAAATCAAAATGCGCGGTTTGGCGAAAAAGCCTTTTAGGTCGAGCTTGCTTAAGAAATGCTTCAGCATCGCTTCCGTAATGTCAAAGTCCGCAATGACGCCGTCTTTGAGCGGCCGAATGGCAACAATATTCCCAGGAGTACGTCCGACCATTCGTCGTGCTTCTTCGCCGACTGCGAGCACTTTGTTCGTGTTTTTATCAATCGCCACGACGGACGGCTCATTGAGCACGATGCCTTTGCCTTTGACGAAAATGAGGACGTTCGCCGTGCCTAGGTCAATGCCGATATCTCGTGAGAACATACATGCTCCTCCTTGCCTCTGCCCTAAAATCATTCCTAATAGATTATTCTACCATATTTGCCCCCCGGAATGATACTGTAAACGGCAGATGGCAAGGAAAAAGTCAGTTGTTTTTCACCGCTTGCTTTTTATACTTTTTCTTCGTCGCTTCACCGCCGCGCAAATGGCGGATCGATTTATGGTAATCGAGGATTTGCTTCACTTCTTGGGCCAGCTCCGGATTGATTTCCGGCAGCCGCTCGGTCAAGTCTTTATGCACGGTGCTTTTCGACACGCCAAACTCTTTCGCGATGACGCGAACGGTTTTCCTCGTCTCCACGATATACTTGCCAATCTTGATCGTACGCTCTTTGATGTAATCGTGCACACCACTCGCCCTCCCTAAGTTGGATGTGAGAAGTGAGAAGTGTGAAATGAGACTCGTCTTGCCAATGATGGGCGCCGCTTTCGTTGGATGTCTTAGAAGCGTCTTCATCGCGTCGCTTGCCGGTTGTGAACGATCCCCACCTCAACCACTCTCATTGCTGTTCAATTTGTAACATTTTATTAGACAAAACGGGCATATATACCAGAAATATCAAGGCGGACAACGGTTTTTTCACAATTTTTTTGCGGTTTGTAACGGAAGGGAAATGGGAAACGACTATATGTATAGAGAGGAAAAAAGGAGGAGCTGGCATGGGCAAAGGAAAAATGATCGGCGTCGCAGCCGTGTTGGCCGGGGTGGCGGCGGCGAGTGCGCTGTTTATGTATAATAGCGGCAACGAGCGCCCGCAGGCAAAGGATGACTTGCTTGGCCCCGCCCCGGCGGGCAAACCAGCGCCCGCAGGCGGGAAAGGGATCATCGCCGGAACGTTGGAGCCGTCGCTGACATATGAAAAACAAAACGGGGCATACGTGTTTACCTTCACGGTGAAAAACCAAACGGAGCGCGTGCAAACGGTGACGTTCACGAGCTCGAAAAAGTATGACTACATTTTGTACCGCGATGGCCAAAAGGTGAAGCAGTACAGCGAAGGGAAGATGTTTGCACAAATTTACGAAGAGCGCACGTTAAAACAAGGGGAAGAGCTGTCGTTTCAGGAGACGTTCCGCGGCCTGGAGCCCGGAACGTATACGCTTGAGTGGTGGCTCGCTGATCCAAACTGGCCGAACGCGCGGGCGAAAGTGACGTTTACGGTGCAATGAGGCTTCGGGCGAATGACAAGTCAAACGGCCGGCCGCATGCGGCGCATGCCAAACGCCGCTCGTGCCGAGTTGGCCAACAGCCCGGTGAGAGAGGGCGCCCGTTCGCCTGTCAACGGCAACAATGACGACAAGAGGGATGCTTCCGTCACTGTGAGGAAGCATCCCTTCCATCTTTCTTTAGCCATAGAGGCCATTCATGGCGAGAGAAACACCGCCCCGTACACGAGCGCCAAGGCGATGACGTACGCCGGATGGAGGCGCCATTTGCCGAACATCAACAAGGCGCTGGCGGCAGCGAGACACACCATTTGGACGAGCCCGGCTCCTTCGTACGACTCGCGAAAAAAGTCGATGGCCATGAGCGCAAGCATCACGGCGATCGCCGGGCGAATGTAGGCGGTGAGGCGCTTCACTTGCAGCGCGTCTTTCCATTTGTACAAGAGCTGCAAAAGAGCCATCAGCAAAATAAGCGACGGGGCGACGCTCGCAAACACGGCGACGGCGGCGCCAAGAATGCCGGCTTGTTCATAGCCGATATAGCCGGCCATTTTCGTCGCGATCGGGCCGGGCAACGAGTTGCCGATCGCCAGCACTTCACTGAATTCATTGACCGTCATCCACTGATAGCGATCGACGACTTCGTGCTCGACAAGCGGGATGGACGCCGGGCCGCCGCCATAGCCCAAAATGCCGGGCCAAAAAAAGGCGAGAAACAGCTGCCAATAAATCATGACGACGCCCTCCTTTCTCCGCCTTTGTCTCTATCCGCCGCCTTGGGCTTGCTTCGGCCGACAAACGCCGCCACCAGCAAAATGGCGACGACAAGCGCCGGATGAAGGCCGAGCCACTGCAAGGCGACAAAGCAGGCCAACAGGAGCAGAGCGGCCGGCCAAATGCCGAGGGCGGCGCGCGCCTGCTTGGCGAACTGCCACGTCATTTCCGCCAACATGACCGCCACGACCGGCAACACCGCTTTTGTCATCCCGGCCACCCACGGCGTGTCTTTGAACGACGACAGCGCGGCCAACAGCACGATCATCAGCACGACCGTCGGGGCGGTCGTCGCCAAGACGGCGTTCACTAAGCCGAGCGCGCCGCCGACACGGTAGCCGATATAGCCAGCGAGCTTCGTCGCGATCGGGCCAGGCAAGGCGTTGGCAATGGCGAGAATTTCCGCAAACTCTTCATCGGTCATCCACCGGTATTTTGTCACCACTTCGGCGCGCACGAGCGGGATCGAGGACGGCCCGCCCCCGTACCCGAGCATGCCGACGCGGAAAAAAGCAAGAAATAAATGCCATTGGTTCATCGAAGTCATCCCTTTATCGTGAGTCTCACCAAGCGGCGACCGCCCCGTCCGTGCGCGGCTCCGTCCCGGCGGCAAGCACGCCGGTGTCAGGATCGCGCCAAATGATTTGTCCGCGGCCGAACGGACCTCCGTCTAAGGCAAAGCGAATGTCATGCCCTTTGCGGGCGAGCGCTTCGGCGATATGGCGCGGGAAGTGCGGCTCAACGAGCACCGTTTTTCCTTCCATCCACTGCCAGCGTGGCGCATCGAGCGCCGCTTGCGGGTTCAAGTCAAAATCGATGGTGTTCATGATCACTTGCAAATGCCCTTGCGGCTGCATAAATCCACCCATGACGCCGAACGGGCCGACCGGCGTGCCGCCTTTCGTCAAAAAGCCGGGGATGATCGTATGGTACGGCTTTTTCCGCGGCGCCAACCCGTTCGGATGGTGTTCATCGAAGACAAAGTTATGGCCGCGGTTGTGCAGGGCGATGCCCGTGCCTGGGACGACGAGGCCCGAGCCGAAGCCCATGTAATTGCTTTGAATATAGGACACCATATTCCCTTCGCCGTCCGCGGCGGCCAAATAGACCGTTCCGCCTTTGGGCGGCGTCCCCGGCTCCGGCGTCAGCGCCTCCTCACCGATTTGCGCCCGGCGCATCGCGGCAAACGATTCCGACAACAGCTCGTCTGGGCTGCAGCTCATATAACGGCGGTCGGCGATGTACGCTTTCCCATCGGCAAAGGCCAGCTTCATCGCCTCGATTTGCCGGTGGTGCGTCTCGACATCCGGGACGCTTGGCACGTCAAACCCGTTCATGATGTTGAGCGCCATCAACGCGACAAGCCCCTGCCCGTTCGGCGGAATTTCCCACACTTCATAGCCACGGTAGGAGACGGAGATCGGCTCGACCCATTCCGGTTCGTACTCGGCGAGGTCGTCCGCCGCCAAAAAGCCGCCGTATTGCTTCGAGAAGGCGGCGATTTTTTCCGCCAGCTCGCCGCGGTAAAAGCTTTCCGCCTCCGTTTCGGCAATGGAGCGGAGCGTCGCCGCATGGTCCGGAGACGCCCACACTTCCCCGATCTTCGGCGCGCGGCCGCCCGGCGCAAACGTCGCAAACCACGAGGCGAACTCCGGCCCGCGAAGCGCTTCTTTGTATGTACGAAACGCCGCAGCCCAATACTTTCCGAGCACTGGCGAAACCGGATAGCCGTTTTCCGCATAGGCGATCGCTGGTGCGAGCGTTTCGGCAAGCGGCAGGCGGCCGAAGCGCTTTGACAGCGCCGCCCACGCCGCCGGCGCGCCCGGCACCGTCACCGGGGCAAAGCCGTATTTCGGCATCTCTGTATAGCCGCGCTCTTTTAGCGCGTCAAGCGAAAGCAAAGCCGGCGCATAGCCGCTCGCGTTTAATCCGTACAATTTCCCGCTCGTCCAGACGAGGGCGAACGCATCGCCGCCGATGCCGTTCGATGTCGGCTCAACGACCGTCAGACAAGCCGCGGCGGCAATGGCGGCATCGATGGCGTTGCCGCCCTTTTTCAGCACGTCAAGCCCCGCCTGGGCCGCCAGCGGCTGCGACGTTGCGACGACGCCGTTTTTCGCAAACACCGTCATCCGCTGCGATGGGTAGGGGTGGTATAGGTAGTCCATGGCCACGATCCCCTTTCTTTCGTTAAGTGAAGAATAAAACATTTCACAAACGAAACTGTTTCCGTTTTCATTTATTTTAAAGGAAAGAGGGGGTTATTTCCATCCTTGTTCCCAAAAAATGAAAGAATATTCAAATCATAATTTTTGGCGGTTCATCACCGAAAGATGTACTTGACTTTTAGACACAAACATAACATCGTCCCTCCCGATCGAACAAAAAATAGCCATGACTTTTTGGGCACCTATCATGAAAAACGTTTTTTATCTTATGGTGAAGAGCTTTTTTGGCTGCCGTTTTTCCCACGTCTGACTTTAGAAGCGGCAAAGCAAAAAGACCCGCCCGCTTGTCTTGTCTTGGCAAACGGACAGGCCTTTTCGTCGCGTTTTTCGTTTCCTCTTGCTCGACGCCTTGTCGATCAAGCTCTCGCCATGCCGATCGAGGCGTCTGGCGTTTTGTAGGATGAAGCGTCGTTGTTTTCGTCTTGATTGTTGTCGCTTGGCGTCGTCGAATGGTCGTCAGCCGATGGTTGTTCATTCGCTGGGTTTTCGTCTGTCGGCGCTGTTTCGTCACTTGGCATCAATTCTTTTTCTTTGCTCGTGGCGGCACGATCGGTTCCCGTTTTGTCTTCCGCTTTGTCAGTCAAAGCCGTCAACGGTTTGTCGACATAATCGATCGGGTTGACCGCCCGGCCGTCTTTGCGAATTTCAAAGTGGACGTGGATGCCGGCTTCTTTGTTGAATTCGCTTTGCCCTGCCTTGCCGATCACTTCACCTTGTTTCACCGTGTCGCCTGCTTCCACTTTCACGTCGGCAAGCGATTGATAGACGGTCGTGACCCCTTGTTCATGATTGATTTCCACAACGTAGCCTAAAATCGGGTCTTTTTCCGCTTTCGTTACCGTGCCGCTTAATGCAGCCGTAACGTCAAACGTTTTGCCGTCTTGGCGCACAAGGTCGATCCCTTGGTTCGGATGGTACGTATGATCGTAAAAGACGAGGGCTGCTTCCTGTTCTTGTTCTGATGCGTTGTCATCATAGAACGGTGTTTTGACTTGCACGGCGTTCGGGTCAAGCACAGGCATCGCGATGTTTTCGACCGTTTCATTGACCGGAACAGCCGGGTTTTCTTGCTGGGCGGTGCCGTTTTTCGCCACGTTGTCTCTGCCCGTATTCTCCTCTTTGCCCAATTGGAACCAAAGCGCACCAGCGACGATTAATGCGGCAGACGATAAATAGATCGCCGGAAATACCCAACGTTTGCGGAACAGACGCTTCAGCGACGATTGTTTTTGTTCCTCTCTCATGTTCATCACCTCAGCAACCATTTTGAACAGAAAGAGGAAAAGATATACACATAGAAAATAATTTTTCACTTATTTTTTGACATTCGACTAGATTTTATGCAAAAAATGAGGGGCGCATGGCGAGGGGCGTCTCCCTGCCGTTTGCCCCGAACATTTGACAGAAAACCGGGGCGGCAGAACCCCGGTTCATCCATTTTTCGCGGTCAATTTGTTTAAAAACGCCGTCGCCGACGAAATATGAACGCCGCGGTAATAATATTTGACGATGTCAGCGTACGTTTTCCCTTCTTTGGCCATAAAATTGGCGCCGTATTGGCTCATGCCGACGCCATGGCCGTAGCCTTTCGTCGTAATGATGATGTCATCTCCGTTGCGCACCCAGGTGAAATCACTCGACGGCAATCCGAGCCGTTCGCGCACATCGCGGCCCGTAAACGTCTTGCCGCCAATCTTCACTTCGCCGACGCGGCGGCCGGGAGTGCGCGATACAATGACGCCGACTGAGCCGTCAGCGGGCAGTTCGACCCCCAGTCTTCGCTCGAATTCCGCCACTGGCATCGTTTTTCGCTGGTAAAACTTCGGGGATTGTTTGTCCCATGGGCTGGCGACACTTTTTAAATACGGAAAATCGCTTTGCCAATAGGCTTCCGAATTTTCCGTATAGCCGTTGCTTGTCGAAAAAAACAGCGCCTCGATCGGCTCATTGTTGTATGTCAAAATTTGCCCTTGCGTGTCCATCACCGCTTTTGTCACTTTTTTCATTTTCCAATCGTAGTCGCTGCCCCATAGTTTTCGCAGTTCGTCATCGCTGTAATAGACTTGATGAGCCACCGTATCGGTCACATTCGCTCCTTTTGGCAGGCGAAACGGCTGGTTGGCGAGCAATTGCTTCACGATGTACGTTCTTGCCGTCAACGCTTGCGCCTTTAATGCCTCGAGTTCAAATTCGGCCGGCATTTCCGCCGCAACGACGCCGATGACGTATTGCTCGAGGGGAATATGTTCGACGCGTTGTTCTTTGCTTCGATAGACCGCCACGTCGATGGACGGTCCTTCGGCTGCCTGCGACCGTTGGACTTGTTCTTGCTTGTGCAGTTGTTCGGCCAATTTGGCCACCTTCCCGTCATAAAATGGAAGAACGAGCGCCGTCGGAATGACGAGGATGGCGACAAACAGCGAGAGAGCGAGCGCCATCACCGGTTTCAGTCGTTTCACCATAGCCGAGCCCCCAATATGCATTTTCCAAGCACAAGCGGACATCGCGAATGAATGCCTGCGTTGGCTTCGGTTCGTTACTATAGTTATGGGCTCGGACAAGTATATATGACAGTTTTCTTTCCAGCCAAAACCTTCATGAGCGCGTTTCGCACTCCGCCTAAAAGGCTGGTGAAAAACAACGGATTCGCTCAGTTTGTGAGAAATCGCAAGGAATGACGCTATGGTGTTGCAAGGTTTTTCCATTTGAGAAACACTGTTGAAGAACAGCATTTCCCCTTAAATCGCCAGCCTGCTAAACATGAAGCCGTTGAAAAAAGTCGGTGACTGAATAGGGGGCGATGGAACAAGGGGGTTTTCGAAAGCACATGTTTCACCACCGTCGCGACTTGCTTCGCGCGATGCGATCAAGCTTATGGAGAAATTTCATAAGACGGTCTTTCTCTGAGCTTCAAAACAGACCGTTAGGAACGAACGGTTGTTTTTTACCGTCCTTCGACGGTCGCCCGTGTTCCAAGAAAAAACGACCATTCCCTGCTCGAAGGCAGTTCACGGTCGTTTTTTCGCCATTATCCGTTCCATTCGATCGCTTGGATCGGGTCGAGTTGTTCTGTTTCTTCCCGAACGCGTTCAATGTCAGCGCCAAGCGCGGCCAGTTTTTCATGAAAGCGGACATAGCCGCGGTCAAGATGACGAAGCTCGGTCACGCGCGTGTAGCCGTCCGCCGCAAGTCCAGCCAAAATCAAAGCGGCGGCAGCGCGCAAATCGGTGGCCGCTACTTCAGCGCCTTGCAGCTGGCACGGACCGTTAATAATGACAGAGCGCCCTTCAATTTTAATATCAGCGTTCATCCGGCGGAATTCTTCCACATGCATGAAGCGGTTTTCAAAGACAGTCTCGGTGACCATGCTCGTGCCTTCCGCTTTCAACAAGAGAGCCATCATTTGCGACTGCATGTCGGTCGGAAAGCCCGGATATGGCATCGTTTTAATGTCGACGGCTTTCAACGTTTCCGGACCGATGACGCGCACACCGTTTTCTTCTTCGATAATCGTCACGCCCATTTCTTCCATTTTGGCAATGAGCGAACTTAAATGCTCGGGAACCGCTCCTTGCACGAGGACGTTGCCGCCGGTGATGGCGGCCGCCACCATAAAGGTGCCAGCTTCAATGCGATCCGGGATGACGGTGTGGGACGTGCCGACAAGCTCGTCGACCCCTTCAATGCGGATTGTGCCAGTGCCGGCGCCGCGCACTTTGGCGCCCATCGCGTTCAAAAAGTTCGCCAAATCGACAATTTCCGGCTCTTTGGCGCAGTTTTCGATCACGGTTGTACCTTCCGCGAGCACCGCGGCCATCATAATATTTTCCGTTGCCCCAACGCTTGGAAAGTCCAAGTATACTTTGGCGCCGCGGAGACGGCCGTTCACTTCTGCATCGATAAAGCCGTTGCCGACTTTCACGGAGGCGCCCATTGCTTCAAATCCTTTTAAATGTTGATCGATCGGGCGCGAACCAATGGCACAGCCACCCGGCAAGGCGACGCGGGCTCGGCCGTTGCGGGCCAACAGCGGCCCCATGACGAGCACGGAAGCGCGCATTTTCCGCACATATTCAAACGGCGCTTCCACCGTCAGCGGAGCGTTCGCATCGACCGTTACCGTATTGCCGGCGATTTGCACATCGGCGCCTAAATAGCGGAGCACCTCACTGATTGTATATACATCGGAAAGAGCAGGCACATCATGAATCGTACTAGTTCCTTTTGTCGCTAATAAGGTGGCAGCGATGACGGGCAAAACGGCATTTTTTGCGCCTTCCACTTTGACGGTGCCGCTCAACCGGTTTCCGCCACGGACGATGATCTTTTCCAAGGTATTCCCCTCCGCGTCCAATTTCTCTATATTAATATTCAATGGTAATGATTGGGGTTCCAACAACGACGCGCGTCTTGCCGCCCAATCTTTCCCTCAAGGCGAGTTGCAGGTTGATCGGCTGTTGCTTGGCGGCCGGGAGAACGTTCTTCCACTGCCCAGTATATGCAGACAGGGAAACGAATGACTCTTCCCGCAGCCACTCGACCGGTTTCGCTTGAAAGTCGCGCACCAGCCGAGAAGCCTGATCGAACAAACCACCTTTCATATTACCATTGAACTCGCCTTCAATACAAGCATAAAATGTAGGGTCGTTCACAAATAGGCCGTTCGTCTTCATTTGAATGCGGCGTGCTGCTTCTTTCCACCCAATCCGGCTCCATTTGGGGCCCGTTGCTTCATAGAGGATATACGTTTGCGGCGTACCGTTTGTGACGGTCATCACGAGCTGGATTTGTTCTTGGAAGAAGGCGTGCTCGTTTTTGCCGATCGCTTTTTGCCAATGTCCGCTTTTGGCAAACGACCAGTGAAACGAACGATATGTTTGTTTCAATTCCGCCATTTTTTTGAAAAAGTCCGCATCATTTTGAATATCGTGGGCATACTCTCTTGTGTAAATGACCCAGCGGCCAAGCGAAGCACCGTGTTGCGCCAGCGTGTGCGCCATCGTTTCCATCGGTTTTGACCATTCGTCCCCCTGCGCGCCTTCCGTCCGGTATTGCCAGGCGGCGAAAAACAGGCTGGCCAGCATGAGCGCCAACAGCCATTTCATCCGGTTTTTTCTCATCTTCGTTCCCTTCCTCTCCTTACTTGTTATTGTTGCCACCAGGACAGGGAACATACGTCCAAAAAATCGACAACCGGCGATTTTTGAAATCGTTTTCATGCATAAAAATAGAGTGGACGGATCGTCCACTCGGCCGAAAAAGACCCGGCCACCCATGCAGATCAATGGCGCCATATGAAAGATGCGTCGGCAGCGCGCGGCCGATCGCATAGCCTGTTGCGGCCAAAACGAGCGTGTCGGCGGCATGAAGCCTGCCCTGCCGCGGACGGGGCGCTGCTAGTCGCGAAACAAATACGGCAAATCGGTCGACCATGCCCAATAGTCGAGGAAAAAGTTCGCAACCGTTGAGCCGATCGCAATCGTCAATAAAATGTACAGCAGCCGCCCTTGGACGACGCGGTTCGGCTTCAGAAGCACTTCAAGCCGGACAGCTTGCAGCGTCCACCACGTCACCGCCATGAACACTAAATGAATGATAATCGACAGCAGCGCCTGTTGACCGATGATGGGCATCACCGCGCTCCACCTCCTCCTAAACCATGCAAACGTCCCCCATCCTCTTGATGAGGCGGTTTCCCCTCTGTTCAACAAAAAAGAGGAGAGGGTTCCCTCTCCCCTTATTGTACCGTTACGGCAAAAAATCGCCAAAATGCCCAAATTGGGCGAGCACATCGTAGGCAAGCCCCGGCATCCAGCCGATCACCAGCGTTCCGAGCGCGCATACGACGACAGAGGCCGACAGCCCGGCCGGCAGCCGGCCAAGCGGCGCGAGGGAAGCCGGACGGAAAAAGAGTTGAACGAGCAAATTGAAGTAGTATACATACGAGATCACCGTCGTCACCGCCATCACCGCCGCGAGCACGTAATGGCCCGGCTCGGTGACGACAAGGCCGATGAACAAATAGAGCTTGGCGATAAAGCCGGCCGTCCCCGGAATGCCGGCGAGCGAGAGCAAGAACAGCCCGAGGGCTGCAGCGAGCAGCGGGCGATGGCGGTACAAGCCGGACAGCCCATCGAAATCATCGGAGCCGGTCTGGTGCGCGATATGCGCAACGATGGCAAACGCCCCGATGTTCATAAACACATAAGCGAGCAAGTAAATCCAAAGCGAATCGATCATCGCCCACGACATCGCGGCAACCCCGGCGAGCAAGTAGCCGGCGTGGGCGATGCTTGAATAGGCGAGCACATGTTTCAACTCGCTCTGCCGGAGCGCCAACAGCGCGCCGTACAATACGTTTATGACTCCCACCACCGCGATGGCGCCAGCAAACGTGCGAAACTCGTCCGGAAACAAGCCGATCCCGAAGCGGATCATCCCGTACGCCGCAATCTTCAACAGCACCCCGGCGTGAAGCATGACGACCGGCGGCGGCGCTTCGACGTGCACGCGAATGAGCCAGCGGTGAAGCGGAACGGCCGGCAGCTTGACGGCAAACGCCAACAACAGCCCGCCAAGCAGCCAATGCCGCCCCTCTTCGGTGAGCGGGGCGATCAGCTGCCCTTGAGCGACCGGGTTATGTAACATCTCACGGAGCAACGCGAAGTTTGCGGTCCCGGTGCGGGCGACAAGGACGGCGATCACAACAAGCAGCAGCGCCGAGCCGAACCCGTTATACACCAAGTAGCTGTACGCCGCCCGCTCGCGCTCAAACCCGCCCCACTTGCCGACAAGTAAAAACATGGCGACAAGCGTCACTTCGAGGAAGAGGAAAAACCAGATGAAATTGGCGGCTGCAAATACGCCGAGCATGCCGATCTCCAATGCGAGCAGCCACATAAAATATCCTTTTTTCTCCGCTTTGACCAACAAGGACGCGGCAGCCGCCAAAGTCGCCAACACCGCGGTCAGAACGATAAAGACAAGCGACAGCCCATCGATGCCGAGCTCATAGCGGATCACATACGCTGCATCTGTTAAAAACGGAAGGTTGGCAAGCCGCACCCAATCGTGCGCCTCATCGAGCTACTCAAGGCGAAACCCGCGTCCAGACTGAATGAAAGCAAACAACGCCAAAATGAGCGGCGGTACGGTGGCGGCCGTTCCGAGCCATTGAATCATTCGTTCATCCGTTTTGCGGACAAACAGCAGCAACATGATGCCTAACAGCGGCGAAAAGACGAGCAGCGATAAAAACATCATAGCCAGTACCCCCCTGTTAAGGCGAAAATGACGACCAAAATCGCCAATCCGGCCACCGTCACCGCCCCATACGTCTGCGCCTGCCCGTTTTGCCCGCGCGACCCAGCCGAGGCGGCCGCGCCGACAATGCCGGCGGCAAGCCGGGCGAGCCCTTCAACAAGGAAGCGGTCGACATACGCCAACAGGCGGCTAACGAATGACACGAACGCCACAATCGTCCACCGATATAATTCATCGATGTAATAGCGATGGCGCAACAATTCATACGTGTGCGGAGCGCGCGCCGACAGCCAATCGCGCGGCACTGCCCGCTTCCCATACATGAGCCAGGCAAGGAAAATCCCGGCGAGCGACACAATGGTCGCCACCACCGCGATCCATCCTGGCGCCGCTTCATGATGGTAGGATCCGTCCGTCAACCATTCGCCAAGGAACGAGCCAAACCACGGCGTTTGAATGTACCCAGAAGCGACCGACAGCACGCCGAGCACAAGCATTGGCGCCACCATCGAGGCCGGCGCTTCATGAGCATCCTCATGATGCCGCGCTTTGCCGGCAAAGACGAGGAAAAAGAGCCGGAACATGTAAAATGACGTCAACAGCGCCGCGGCGACCGCCAGCCAAAAGAGGAGGCGCGGCCCGTTCGTCCAAGCGGCGGCCAAAATTTCGTCCTTGCTGAAAAAGCCGGCAAACAGCGGAACCCCGCTGATCGACAGCGCCCCAATGAGGAATAGCGGCGCGGTCCATGGCAGCCGCTGCCAAAGTCCGCCCATTTCCTCGATGTTTTGCGTACGGACGGCATGAATGACGCTCCCGGCGGCCAAAAAGAGGAGCGCTTTAAAGAACGCATGCGTCGTCAAATGGAAGATGGCGGCGACATAACTGCCCGAGCCGAGCGCAAGCATCATATAGCCGAGCTGGCTGATCGTCGAATAGGCGAGGACACGTTTAATGTCCGTCTGCACCAAGCCGATCGTCGCGGCAAAAATGGCCGTCACCCCGCCGACCACCGCGACGGTCATCATGGCTGCCTCGCTTGCTTCATAAAGCGGAAACAACGCGGCGACGAGGTACACCCCGGCCGCCACCATCGTCGCAGCGTGGATGAGCGCCGACACCGGCGTCGGCCCTTCCATCGCATCCGGGAGCCACGTATGGAGCGGAAACTGCCCGGACTTGCCGATGGCGCCGATAAAAATCAAGATGGCCGCAACGGTTGTCATTCCCGGCGACAGCGTGCCGTCGCCGACAGCGCGGAAAATGTCGTCGTAATCGAAGCTTTTCGTTTGCCAAAACAAGAGCAGCATGCCGATGAAAAAACCGACATCGCCGACGCGGGTCATAATGAACGCTTTTTTCGCTGCTGCCTTCGCTTCTTCTTTGTCATAATAGAAACCGATCAGCAAAAACGAGCCGAGCCCGACGAGCTCCCAAAACATATACGCCTGCAGCAAGTTCGGCGACAGCACAAGCCCAAGCATCGCAAACGTAAACAGCCCTAAGTACGCATAAAAGGTCGAAAACCGCTCGTCTCCCGCCATATACCCTTGCGAATACACATGGACGAGCCAGCTGACAACCGCAACGACTGCGAGCATCCAGGCGTTTAACGCCGTAATGGAAACCCCGGCTGTGAGCGTCACGTCGCCGACGGTCATCCATGTCCAATTCACCTCATGCGTCGTCCCGCCGAGGCGGTCGGCGAGCACACCAATGGCCGCCAGCATCGACAGCAACGTAGCCGCGATGCCGACATAGGCGCTCGCTTTCTTCCATTTCCGCCCAAACAACAGCAGCAAGACAAATGAACAAAGCGGGAAGAGCGGCACAACCCAAGCTAGGTTCATCATCGTTCCCCATCCCCTTTTCTAATGTTTCAATGAATTGGCTTCATCGACTTGAACCGTCTTC
This sequence comes from [Flavobacterium] thermophilum, assembly GCA_900450595.1. Classification (GTDB taxonomy): domain Bacteria; phylum Bacillota; class Bacilli; order Bacillales; family Anoxybacillaceae; genus Geobacillus; species Geobacillus thermophilus. The sequence goes on along the minus strand of UGGS01000002.1, from coordinate 355,567 downwards.
CGGTTGCGGTAAAAAGCGATGAGCGCCGCCAAGCCAACGGCTGCTTCCGCCGCCGCCACGGCGATCGCAAACAGCGCGAATACATGCCCGTGAACGCCGGGATGGGGGCCGTATTTGGCAAAAGCCACGAAATTGAGGTTGACCGCGTTTAACATCAGTTCAATACAAATGAGCACAATGACCGTATTTCGCTTCGTCAGCGCCCCATACAAGCCGATGCAAAACAAGATGAGCGCCAACGCCAAGTAAGCCGATAACGTCATTCGTCCCCCGCCTCCTTGCCGTCTTTTTTCGCCAGCACAATCGCCCCGACCAAGGCGACGAGCAAAATGACGGACACGATTTCAAACGGAATCGTATAATACGAGTAAAGCGACTTGCCGATCGCCTTCGCGTTGTCGCCCGAAAGCGCGCTGCCGTCAGCGCCGAAGTCGAGCTGGCGGATGCCGAAGTAGACGGCAAGGCCAAAGGCGATAACCGAGATGGCGGCAACAGCCCGATGCCAGACGCCGCCGGTCGTTTGGCGCTCCCTTTCGTCTGTGTGATGGCGCGTCAACATGATGGCAAACAGCATGATGATCGTGATGGCTCCGGAATAGATAAGCACTTGCACAACAGCGACAAATTCGGCGGACAACAGCACGTACAGCCCGGCAATGCCTACAAATGTCATGACGAGGGCGATGACCATATGGACGACGTTTGTCAGCTGGAGCATCGTCACCCCGCCGGCAATCGCCGCGAGGGCGAGCAGGAAAAAGGCGATGTCGGTTCCGCTCACGGCTTATTCTCCCTTCTTACGTTCGTATCGTTTTCATCCAGCCAGGCCAAATCTTTGTACAACGCATCGCGGCTGTATTCGGCGAGCTCGAAGTTGTTTGTCATGACGATCGCTTCCGTCGGACACACTTCAGTGCATAAGTCGCACAAAATGCAAATTTCGAAGTTAATATTGTACGTCTCAATCACTTTTCCTTTTTTCGTCGGATCCGGATGCTTCTTCCCAGTCAGCTGGATGCATTCGGTCGGGCAAATGTTCACGCATTGGTTGCAGACGATGCATTTTTCCGGATAAAATTTTTGAATGCCGCGAAACCGGTCCGGGAGCGGGAGCGGTTCGTGCGGGTAATCGTACGTCACTTTTTCACGCGTCAACTCTTTTAACGTATACACCAATCCTTTCATTAATCCGATCATCGGTCTCCCCCTCTCATGGGAACATGGCGTTCCGGCATAACCGTCCCCTAAAGCGCAGGGCGGCCATGCACATCAGCGCGGCTGCCTCCTTGCCTAAGCCGGATTGGGCCTCGTCCGCTTTTCGATTTAGAAGGCCGGTGAAAAACGGCTGTTACGAGCAAATCAACGGCATTTCGCCAAAAAAGAAGACTGATTCCACAGTTTTTCTCTAATTGAGAAACAGGTGGAGCTAGCAGTATTTTGTACTAAATCACCAACCTCTTAGAAAAACCACGACTTGATCAGCGCCGTCAGCACAATGTTGACGAGCGAAAGCGGAAGCAACACTTTCCAGGCGAACTCCATCAGCTGGTCGGCGCGCACGCGCGGAAACGTCGCCCGAAACCAAATGAGGACGAAAACAACTGCACAAAATTTCAACGCAAACCAAACCGCTCCGGGAATCCAGCCGAGAAACGCGACCGGATGCCAGCCGCCGAGAAACAAAATCGTGATCAGCGCCGCCATGGCAAACATGTACACATACTCGGCAAGCATGAAAAACGCCCATCGGAATCCCGAATATTCAACATGAAACCCTGCGACAAGCTCGGACTCCGCCTCCGGCAAGTCAAACGGCGTCCGGTTCAATTCCGCCACCGCTGCCACAAAGAAAATCAAAAAGGCGAGCGGTTGGGCGAAAATGAACCAGACGTCTTTTTGCACCGCAACGATGTCGACTAAATTCATGCTTCCAGCCAAAAGCACGACGCCAAGCGCTGACATGACGAGCGGAATCTCATAGGAAATCATTTGCGCCGCCGCGCGCATGCCGCCAAGCAGAGCGTATTTGTTGTTCGACGCCCAGCCGCCGGCGACAACGCCGATGGTCGTCAAGCCGGAGACAGCGATATAATACAGAAGGCCGACGCCGATATCGGCGAACCGGAACGAATCGGTAAACGGCAATACCGCCAGCACCATAAACGACGGCACAAAGGCGATGATCGGCGCCAACACGTACAGCGGACGGTCGGCTGCTTTCGGGATCGTATCCTCTTTCAAAAGCAGCTTCAACACATCGGCAACGGTTTGCAACAGTCCGAAGCGGCCGCCGACCTGGTTCGGGCCGATGCGCCCTTGCATAAACCCCATCACTTTCCGCTCGGCCAAAATGCCGTATGTGACAAACCCGAGCACGACCGCCAAAAGCAACGCCCCAAGCCCGAAAAACAGGGCGATGTTCGACCAACTTGGCGTCGATTCAAGCCATTGCTCCATCATCCATCGACCTCCCCGAGCACAATGTCAATCGACCCGAGAATGGCAATGACATTGGCCAAGTTTTGCCCTTTGAGCAGCTTCGGGAGTATTTGCAGATTGTAAAACGACGGACGCCGGAATTTGAGGCGGTACGGCTCCTTTTTGCCGTCGCTCGCAATATAGCAGCCGATCTCGCCGCGCGGCGCCTCGATGCGGACGAACGTCTCACCCGGCGGCGCTTTTATGATGCGGGGCACTTTTCCCATGATCGGCCCCTCAGGCGGAAATTGCTCGCACGCCTGCTCGATGATGCGAAGCGACTGCTCAATTTCCGCCATCCGGCATTCATAGCGGGCAAGGCAGTCGCCGCCCTCGCGCACCGGCACATCAAACTCAAAGCGGTCATAGATTGAATACGGTTCATCTTTGCGCAAATCCCATTTGACGCCGGTCGACCGCAAGTTGACGCCGCTGAGCGAATAGCTGATCGCTTCTTCTTTCGTATACCGCCCGACGCCTGTTACGCGCTCGCGGAAAATTTCATTGCCGGTGACGAGGTCGTGGTAGCCGGCCAATTTCTCCCGCATGTACGGGACAAACTGCTTCACTTTGTCGATCCAGCCGTCCGGCGCGTCCCATTTAACGCCGCCGATGCGCATGTAGTTGAACGTCAGCCGCGCCCCGGACAGCTCATTTAATAGATTAATAATCATTTCGCGTTCGCGGAATGCATACAAAAACGGGCTTGTCGCACCAAGATCGAGCAAATACGTCCCCCACCAAACGAGGTGGCTGGCGATCCGCCCGAGCTCCATCGCAAGAACGCGCAAATACTCGGCCCGCTCCGGCACTTCAATGCCCATCATCGTTTCGACCGCATGGCAAAGCACATAGTTGTTCGTCATCGCCGACAAGTAGTCCATCCGGTCGGTGTATGGGATGATTTGCGTGTATTGCAGCCCTGGGAACAACAAGCGTCGGCACGTCTTTCGCCAGCCGGTTGATATACGCGTCTTCGAGCACATGCGGCCGCAACAAGCGTCCAACCGCAAGCGCCCCGATCGGCAGCAACACCCCGAGGCAAAGGAAGACGAAAATAATCAAATAACTGTTCGCATAGACGTTGCTCAACACGCTCGCCCCCCTTCCGGTTTACTACATACGTATGGTGTTAATGGTGAAATTTTTCAATAATTCATTCAATTTCATTATAACATTTATATCCAGCCGTGTCAGCAAAACTTCAAGTTAACACTGTCAACACGGTATCCATTCATGTAAGCGCTTCATCTTTGTTGAAACGACGGAATGCGAGGAACGAAAAAAGAGAGAGCGTTTGCCTCTCTCCTTGACGGACGATTCTTCCGTTTTCATCAAAAAAAGCAGGGGAGTTTTCCCCTGCTTTTTACTTCATTTCCGCAACACTCAAACGGTTCAAGGCGCGTTTCAACGCCAGTTCGGCCCGGTTGAAGTCGATGTCATCCTGCTGGCTTTGCAGGCGGCGCTCCGCCCGCTCTTTCGCCGCTTTGGCGCGGAGGACGTCAATGTCCTCCGCCCGTTCAGCAGCTTGAGCCAAAATCGTCACGTTGTCCGGGCGGACTTCCAAAAAGCCGCCGCTGACAGCAATGTATTGCGTTTTGCCGCCTTTTTTCAGCCGGGCCGCGCTGATCTCGAGCGGGGCGACAAGCGGGATGTGCCCCGGCAAAATGCCGAGCTCGCCGCTTTTCGCTTTGACGCTGACCATTTCAACATCGTCTTCGTACACCGGGCCATCAGGAGTAACGACGCTCACGTGGATCGTTTTCATTGTCCAATCCCCCTATCCCGGGTCACACTTCGACACCCATCGCTTTCGCTTTTTCAACGACTTCTTCAATGCGGCCGACTAAGCGGAACGCATCTTCCGGAAGATGGTCGTATTTGCCTTCCAAAATTTCTTTAAAGCCGCGCACCGTTTCTTTGACCGGCACATAGGAGCCCGGTTGGCCCGTGAACTGCTCCGCCACGTGGAAGTTTTGCGACAAGAAGAATTGGATGCGGCGGGCGCGGTGAACGACGAGTTTGTCTTCGTCCGACAGTTCGTCCATCCCTAAGATGGCGATGATGTCTTGCAATTCTTTATAACGTTGCAGCGTTTGCTGCACTTTGCGGGCGACTTGGTAGTGCTCCTCGCCGACGATTTCCGGCGCCAGCGCGCGCGACGTCGAGGCGAGCGGGTCGACGGCCGGATAAATCCCCATCTCCGCGAGCTTCCGCTCCAAGTTCGTCGTCGCATCCAAGTGCGAGAACGTCGTC